>CANJBX010000058.1 GCA_947472885.1 Hyphomicrobiaceae bacterium | reverse complement strand
CGGAATCCGCCCTTCAAGATCGACGTATGAAAACAGCGACCCCGATCTCTCATCCATCCCGCGCATCGCTCACCTCCGTCCTGCGTTAACAAGACGGAATCACGCTAGCGGGCCCAAGGGAAGACCCTTTTTCAACATCCTGCTAGGTCAGTGAGGACCGTTTTTGGCATAGTCGTGGCTCTAATTTGGCTCTGGAATGTGATGAGTAAGCCAGGAGAGCGCTGTATCACTAGGGACGATGTTAGCCTAGGGAAATCGGCACAACTTGCGATTCACGGAAGCTATGGAGCGCTACGGAAACACAGAAATTCCGATTAAAAGTCACGTGCTCTACCAACTGAGCTACGGGCCCACACCGGGGGTGTGTTACGGGCGGGGGTCCGTGCGGTCAATAGGCGTGGCCACAAAGCTCTGATAGGCTTGCGGAATGACCGGGATATCCGCGTAAACTACGCGCGAAGCTCAAGGAATCCGCCATGCCCATCGTCAATCGCGTCTCCGACCTGCACCGTGAAATTACCGGCTGGCGCCATGACATCCATGCCCACCCGGAACTGCAGTACGACGTTCACCGGACGGCGGCGCTGGTGGCGGAGAAATTGAAGGCGTTTGGCTGCGACGAGGTGGTGCCGGGCATCGGCCGGACCGGCGTCGTCGGCGTCATCCGGGGCAACAAGCCGGGCACCAAGGTCGTCGGCCTGCGCGCCGACATGGACGCGCTGCCCATCGAGGAAGAGACCGGGCTTTCCTACAAGTCCACCGTGCCGGGCAAGATGCACGCCTGCGGCCATGACGGCCACACCGCGATGCTGCTCGGCGCCGCCAAGTATCTCGCCGAGACGCGTAATTTCGCAGGGACCGCGGTGGTCGTGTTCCAGCCCGCGGAAGAAGGCGGCGGCGGCGGTCTTGCCATGGTCAAGGACGGCATGATGGACCGCTTCGGCATCCAGGAAGTCTACGGGATGCATAACGCACCGGGTATGCCGGTCGGTCAGTTCGGCGTGCGTCCCGGCCCGATGATGGCGTCGGCGGATTTCGTCACCATCGACATCGAAGGCGTCGGCGGACACGCGGCGCGGCCGCACAAGTCCGTCGATACGGTGCTGGTCGGCGCACAGATTATCAACAACATCCAGTCGGTGGTGTCGCGCAACGTCGATCCGCTGCAGTCTGCCGTGGTGTCGATCTGCATGTTCCACGCCGGCTCGACCGACAATGTCATTCCGCAGACCGCGCAGCTTAAAGGCACGGCGCGCAGCCTGTCGCCGGACGTGCGCGACCTGCTGGAGAAGCGGCTGGGCGAGATCGTCGAGGGCACCGCGAAGCTTTATGGCGCAACCGCCAAGCTGACCTACAAGCGAAACTATCCGGTGCTGGTCAATCACGAGCGCGAAGCTGGCGTCGCGGCGGAAGTGGCGTCCGAGATTGTCGGCGGCAATCGCGTCGATGCGGATTATCCGCCGATGATGGGCGCGGAGGATTTCTCCTACATGCTGGAAGCGCGTCCCGGCGCAATGATCTGGGTCGGCAACGGCGACAGCGCCGGGCTGCATCACCCGGCCTACAACTTCAACGACGAAGTGATCCCGGTCGGCACGTCGTACTGGGTGCGGCTGATCGAGAAGTCGATGGCGGTTTAATTCCGCCGCTCGATCACTTTCTTCAAAAACGAAAACGGCGCGACCACATCGGTCGCGCCGTTTTGATTCCGAAAATTCAGTGCAAGATCAAGAGATGATCGTGCCGCGGCCGGGGCCGTTCTGGGTGGCGTCGACTGCGGTCGAATGAAACTGCGTCGCCTGGATGCCGGCCGGAAAAGCCGATGGCGTGAAGGCCGCGGCTTCCATAGCTGTTTCAACCGGGATCACAGCTTCAATCATCACAGGCTGCAGCGTTACCTGCGGCGCGATCGAAGGCGCGGTGAGGCCGAGCGGTTCGGCAACCTGGGTGCCGACCGACCGCCAGAACGCGAAACTGTTGACCGGAGATTCCTCCAGCGCCGCGAGTGCGACGGCAGCGAGGAACGGCAGGCTCTGCAACACCAGCACGGCGGCGAAGAGATTCACTTCGCGGACGTTTTCGTAGTTGGTCATCCCGATGATGACCGCGCCGAGGACGAGCAGGCTGCCCATGATGGCTTCGTTGAACGCCGGGAACGACGTGCGCTTCTTGGCAACGCCGCCCTTGGCGGTGACAACGAACGGCAGGTGATCGCGAATGAGGCCCATGGCGACCGCGCGCGCAACCGTCCACTGCATCGACATGGCGGCAACCATTGCCGTTGCCGTCTGGCCCGGCGTGATCGCCACGCGGGCGCGATAGAGCGCCACGAAATGCGCAATCGACACGATGAAGGTCGCAAGGATCGGCAGGGTCAGGATCTTGTCGGGGATCGCGATGCCGGCGAAGGCGACGACCGGAACCCAGATGAGGTTGAGGATCGCCACCACGACGCCGACGCTTTCCGCGCCGAGCCAGTTGAGCCAGCCCATGGAGAATTCGCGGCGCTGTTCGGCGACGAGGCGCGAGGTGCCGGGGATCATGCGGCGCCAGTGCTTGCGCGCGATCTGCACGCCGCCGTAGGCCCAGCGGTCGCGCTGCTTCTTGTAGGCGGCGAACGTGTCGGGCAGCAGGCCGTGGCCGTAGCGCTTGTTGGTGTAGTGCGTGACCCAGCCGTTCTCGAGGATGGTGAGTCCCAAGTCCGTGTCTTCGCAAATGGTGTCGCTCGACCAGCCGCCGGCCTGCTCAAGCGCCGAACGGCGCACGAGGCACATGGTGCCGTGCACGATGATGGCGTTGGCTTCGTTGCGCTGGACCATGCCGATGTCGAAGAAGCCAGCGTATTCGCTGTTCATCGCCTGGTGCATGATGCTGCGGTCGCCGTCGCGGTGATCCTGCGGCGCCTGGATGAGGCCGACCTTGGGATCGATGAAGACGGGTGTGAGGTCCTTGAGCCAGTCAGGATGCACGACGTAGTCGGCGTCGATGATGCCGATGATCTCGGCGTCGGCGGCGGTGCGCGACATCGCGAGACGCAGCGCGCCGGCCTTGAAGCCGGGCAGGCCGTCGATGTTGATGAACTTGAAGCGCTCGCCGAGCGTCGCGCAATGGTCCTCAATGGGACGCCACATCGCCGGGTCCGGCGTGTTGTTGATGACGACAATGCACTCGAAGTTGGTGTAGTCGAGTGCAGCCACCGCATTGAGCGTCGCCTTGAGCATCTCCGGCGATTCCCGGTAGGCGGGAATGTGGATCGACACCTTGGGCGTATAGCCTTCCGCCGAACGCAGGCCGACCGGCAGCAGACGACGCGGCGCGCGGCCAAACAGGATGGTGGCGATTTCCTGGATGCGCGACAGCGCGATGATGACCAGCGGGATCAGCAGGAGCGTCGCGACGAAGAACGCGAAGGCCGCGCCGAACACAAAGTAATGGCTGTTCCAGTAATCGAACACGGTCGCAGCCCATGCCCCGACGAGATGTGAGGCGAGCGCGAGGATCAGTAGCTGGCCGAGCGTTGCGCCGGCCATGGCAAGGAGCGGCAGCGAGATCAAGAGGCCCGCGGCAACCGCGATGGCGCCGAGCTTATTATAGTCGGGATTAACAATAGGCCCGGTCCAGGCAAACTTCGGCGTGCGGGTGGCGTCGAACAGTCCCCAGTACGAACCGACGCTGCCTTCAAAGGTCTTCCACGGCTGGTCGTAAGCTTCGATCACATTGTAGTCGATGCCCATGGCGTCCGCGCGCGACACGAACTCACGGGTAATCGACGCTTGCTGCATCAGGCCGGGTTCGGATTGGCCGCGGTTATAGCCGCCGCTCGGCCAGCCGAATTCGGCGATCACGACGCGCTTGCCTTCGTGCATCTTGCGCAGCTTGTTGTAGACCTCGAGCGTATGCGCGACGGCGTTGCCGGAGGTCGTGCGATCCCAGTAGGGCAGGATGTGCGCGGCGATGAAATCGACCGACGCCGCGAGCTTGAAAGCGATATTGATGCGCTTTTCCTGCGCGGCCCTCAGCGCCTCGCCCTGATACTGCTGTTCAAGGCGCGCATCGAAGCCGAGCCAGATGTCCCAGGTTTCGCCGGTCGTCACCGGAACCGAAACCTGCTTCTTCACGCGCGAGATGATTTTCATCAGCACATCGACGTTGCGCTCAAGGCGCAGGTCGGCGACCGGACGGTGAACTTCGGCGGCTTCTTTGGCGATGGCGGCTTCGTCGGCCTTGCGTTCGTCGCGCAACGCCGACTTGTCGGTGGCGAGTTGCGCCGGCAGCGAGGTACGTTCACGCACCAGCGAACCGCGCAGCGTGGTTTCGTTGCCGACCACGATGGCCTTGACGTTGCTGTGGCGCTTGGCGAGTTCGACAGCGGCGCGGATTTCGCGCTCGTTACGGGCGACGTCTTCGTCGAGCCAGATGCCGAGCGTGACCTTCAGGCCGAACTCGGCCGCGATCTGCGGGACAAGCTCAAGGCCGCCGGTCGCGGAATAGGTACGAATCGAATTCGTAAAGGGCGCGATGGTTTTGAGATCCTTGCGGATCTGCGCAGCCGTCGGGCGGTTGGCGATATCGTCAGGATGCGTGATGCCCTCGAACGGGGCGTAGGACATGCTGGCGAGCGGGCCAGGAATGTTGGGAGCATCGAGTTTCGGCTGAAAATAGCCCCAGAGCGCAACATGAAGGCATGCTGCAAACGCAACAACGGCGGCGGCGGCGCGCATCTTAATCGTACCGTATGGGGCGGAAATGCTCAGACCCGAACCTGTCCCCGAGGCTCGACCAAGGCAAATGCAGCAAAGCAAAATACCCCAGCGGATGGTGGGGCATCAAGTAGAAAGCATGAATGGCAAATTGAGGGCGGACGCGCTTCACGGCGATGAATCTTTGTGGGCTCGGGGTGAGGTCACCTTGCAAATGGAAAACGCCGTTAACAGGGCTTGGTTCCGCTACTGTTTGGCCGTTGTGGGAGCGGTTTCAGCCGAAGCCGCAGTGGTCGGCGCTGCCGGGACGCTCGGATTGATCCAGCAGGCGTGGATGCGGCCGTTCAGCGCATCCGGCGCCTTCGGATCGATGTCGCCCTGACGGACGAGACAGCGGAAGGTCGCCTGGATCTGGCCGCCGGGACAGCCAAAGCGGTCGTAAAGATCGAGATGGCGGAAAGCCGTGTCGAGATCGTCGCGCCAAAGGAGGCTGATGACGCGGCGGCCGAGCCAGACGCACTCGGGATTGGAAGCCGGGCCAGTCATCAGGCGGCCGATTTCAGCGATTTCGTCGATGCGCTTGGGCACGCTCTCGCGCTTGTCGCCAGCGGTGGGTTTTTGTTCAGTCGGTTTCTGTTCAGGAGCTTGGGAAAACGCCGGACCCGGTACGCCGGCCAGCATGGCGGCCAGAACGGCGAGCGAAGCGAAAGCACCGAAACGGGCGGACATTTTCTGCGACTTCATGGATGTGAACTGCGCTGCCTGATTACTCTAGGGTCGGTGGTGCCACTGACCATCGAAAAGGGACCGGATTACGGCGTGTCCGATGGTCGCGGCCTCGCTTGCGCGAGTGGCGTGATTTGAATGATGCGCCCGGCGTTTGTCCAGCAAAGACGGAGAATTTGATTAAGGCGGCAGCCCGGGTTTTTGAACGGGCTTTCAGGCCGCCGTTTCCGGCGCTTTCAGATTGCGGCTTTGGCTTGGCTTTAGGCTGAACGCACGTTAATGCGAGTCGTTGTCGGCCGGTTTCTGCCCGAACTTCTCTTGCCCGGATCATCCATGAAGAATGCGATTGGCGTTTTCCTGCTGGCAGCGGCTGTTATCGTTACCGGCTGGTGGTGGCTCGGGCAGCCGGTGGCGATGCCGTCGGCCCCGCTGGCGGCCGGCGAGAAGCTCGAATGCGTCTCCTATGCGCCGTACCGGGACAACGAAACCCCGATCAACCTTTCGACCCGCGTCGAGCCGTGGCGGATCGAGGAGGATCTCAAGCAGCTTGCGCCCGTGACCGGCTGCGTGCGGACTTATTCGGTCCATCAGGGGCTGGATCAGGTCGCCCCGATTGCCCAGAAGCTCGGGCTGAAGGTGATGCAGGGTCTCTGGATCGGCCGGGACAAGGCCTTCAATCAGGTCCAGATCGACGGCGCGATTGCAATTGCCAGGAAATACCCGGACGCCATTCGCGCCCTGGTGGTCGGCAACGAAGTGCTGCTGCGGGGCGAAATGTCACCTGCGGCACTGGCCGAAGTCGTGCGGGAAGTGAAGCGGCAGGTGCCGGCGTCGGTGCCGGTGACCTACGCGGACGTGTGGGAATTCTGGCTGCGCAGCCCCGAACTCGTCGAAGCCGTCGATTTCGTCACCATCCATATCCTGCCGTACTGGGAAGACCTGCCGATCCCGGCAGCGACTGCGGCGGACCATGTCGTGTCGATCCGCCATCAGGTCGCGAAATCATTTCCCGGCAAGGACATCATGATCGGCGAAGTCGGCTGGCCGAGTGCGGGCCGGATGCGCGAGGGCGCGTTGCCGTCGCTGTCCAATCAGGCGCGGGTCATTCAGGACGTGATTGCCGCCGCCAAGAAGGAAGGCTTCCACCTCAACGTCATCGAGGCTTTCGACCAGCCGTGGAAGCGGCAGTTCGAGGGGACGGTCGGCGGCCATTGGGGATTGCTGGGCGCCGCCAGCCGCGCGCCGAAGTTCGGCTGGGGCCGGCCGGTGTCCGATCATGCGCAGTGGAAACTGATGGCGGCGGCGGGCGTGGCGTTGGCGGCTGTGATTATTGGTGCAGCTTTTATCCTTATTGGTAATGGGGTTGCACCTGTTTATTCGGGTTATGTATCACTTCAAGTTGGCGTTGCCGCCGTGGTTGGCGGGGGATTGCTGGGGCTGACGCTTGAGCAGGCCATGGTCGAAAGTTTCGGCTCTGCCGGGCTGATCCGTTCCGCCATGCTGCTGTTCGTGGCGGTCGGCTGTCCTGTCATCGGGGCGGTGGTCTTGGGGCGTGGGCTGGCGATTCCGAGTCTTGCCCGCGTGCTGGGGCGCAAGACCGAACGGCCGTCCGGCTGGCCGGAATTCGCGCTCGGCGTGATGTTCGCCGCGGTGATTGTGATCGCGCTGCAGACCGCGCTTGGGCTCGTGTTCGATGCGCGCTATCGCGATTTTCCGGCGGCGGCGCTGACGGCGGCCATCGTGCCGTTCGGGTTATTGATGATCGGGCGCCTGCGCGCCGAAGGCCGCCGTCCGGTCGCGGAAACGGTTGCGGCCATCGTGCTGGCGATGAGCGCCATCTACATCGTTTACAACGAAACGTTCGCCAACTGGCAAGCGGTGTGGACCGCCGGCGCGCTGCTGCTGCTCGCGGTTATTCTGGAACGGGCAACTATTCTGGAACGGGAACCGGCCGCGCGAGGCTGAGTACGATCAGTCCGGCGGCGAGGCCGGCCAGTCCGGCGTTATGCAGCACCAGCCCGAAGCCCGCCGCGCCCAGTGCGATGGCGAATAGCACCACGTTCGGGCGGATGAGCGTTAGCACGGCGGCACCGGCGGCGACCCAGCCGAACACGCCGTTCTCGTCGAATGCCAGTCCGATCTTGCGGCTCATGCAGACCCAGGAGACTTCGCCCGTCTGCGCACCGGCGTCACAGGACAATCCGACCGGCACGTTCTCGATCACGAGATAGCGCAGATAGAGCGCGTAGCCGAGGCAGGCGAGGCCGATGGCCGCCAGCGTTGTAGTCTGGCGCGGGGTCGGCAGAAATCGGCGGGTCATCGGCGGGGTCATGCGGCGCATTTCGGTTGCGAGGTTTCAGCGGCGCAGTATGCCGTGTCGCCTACTGCAAGGCGAGCCGCTGGCCGTCGAACACTGCGGGCTGGCACGGGAACTGCGAACCGGCGAGCGAAGCGCACATCTGCGCCGCGGCGCCGACGTCGGCGAGCGGGCCGGCCACCAGCCGCATTTCAACCGGCTTGTTCTGCGCCATCTCGCGGATGGCGATAAGCGGCCGCATGCCGTCGGAGGCCGGGCCCTGGGCTTTGCGGAAGGCTTCCCAGCGCAACCGCAGCCGGGACATCGATAGCGCCGGGCCAAGGTCGATGCCGATGGCGACCGTCGGCTGCGGTTCGGCTTTCGATTCCGACCCCCTGGGCGCGGCGTCCGTGGATGCGGTCGTTTCGGGCGCATGGGCCGCTTCACCTGAGGTGAGCGCCGCGAGTGGCGACGGACGTGGGAGCGGAATGTTCTCGGTCGCGATGAGGGGCAGCGTGGGAACCAGGACCGTGGTGTGGTCGGGCTCGGCCGCGGAGGGCGAGGTTGGCGACATGGAAGTGGGCACGGCAGTTGAAGCCGGGGCTGGCTGGGTCGTGGCGTGGACTTCCGTGGGTGCAGTCAAGGGCCAGCCCAGCCGCGCCGCCTTTGGGTCGAGCGGTGCGGGTGGCGCGATATGCATGCTGGGCGACCCCGGAATTGGCAATCCCGGTATTGCAACCGGCTGCTTCGGGGTTTCCCTGGCGGCGGGAGTGGCCAGGGTCGGAAGCGAAGTCGCCGGAAGCGCAGGGTTCGCCGAAGTGGAAGTGGCGACTGGCTCCGCAGGGCCGGACGTCACAGCTGGTGCCGAACCGGCAGCCGGAATTGGCAGCTTGTCCTGCTTGGCGCTTAGGAGGGTTTTGCCGATCGAGCCGGTGAGATCGCCCATTTCGCGTTCGACACCATCGATCCGCATGGCGATGCGGTCGCGTTCGGCGGAGAGCGAGCGCACGGTTTCCGCCAGCCGGCGCGCCTCGCGGTCGGACTCCGCCGTGCGGGCAAGCACCTGCGCAATGGTCATGGTGGCGTCGCGGGGCGGCGAGGTGATCGTAGCGACGGCCGCCGCAGCGCGCTTGGTGCCAAGCTCCGAACGGGCAGCGACCACGACCACAACCATTGCAAGCACGGCGCAAATTCCCCAGGCTCCCACCCGGATCAGGGTCGGCCTATCGAAATCTTCACTATGCTTTGCGACAACACCGGCGCGCTTGTCGTCGGCCATGTGTCCATCCCCAAATGCCAAATGGCGGCGAATCGAATTAAAATCATTAGCTGATTCGCGGCATGGATACTTGGTGGCGCTCCGGGGCATGGTCCGCTAGGACAGCGCCGGTGACGTTTTCGCCATTATTTCAGGTCTATAGCGGTATTCCATGACGAAACGTTCGGCCGGTCGTTCCTGCCTCACCATCGTACTCGCGGCTGGCGAGGGAACGCGGATGCGCTCCTCGCGGCCGAAAGTGCTGCACACCATGGCGGGGCTTCCGCTGTACCGGCATGTGCTGGATGCGGCATTGCCGCTTGGCGGCATGGTATCCGTCGTGATCGGTCCGAACATGGACACGCTGGCTGCCGCCCTGCATGCGGCATTGCCGGACGCCGGTGTCTTCTTGCAGCGCGAGCGCAACGGCACCGCGCATGCAGTCCTCGCCGCCAAGGCCGCCATCGCAACGGGCGCTGACGATCTTCTTGTTGTATTCGCGGACACACCACTCATTCGCACCGAGACGTTGCAGCGATTACGCGGCGTGCTTGCCGACGGCGCAGCCGTCGCGGTGCTGGGATTTCATGCCGCGAACCCTGCGGGCTATGGCCGCATGATCGTCGAGAACGATGCACTGGTCGCGATCCGCGAGGAAAAAGACGCCAGCGCGCAGGAGCGCAAGATCACCTTCTGCAACGGCGGTGTGATGGCGCTGGCCGGCAAGTCGGCGCTCGCGCTCCTCGAAGCCATCGGCGACAAAAACGCCAAAAAGGAATTCTATCTGACCGACGCCGTGGAACTGGCGCGCGCTAAGGGCTTGAAAGCCGCGGCAATCGAAACCGGCGAGGACGAGGTGCGCGGCGTTAACACGCAGGCGCAACTCGCCGAGGCCGCTGCGATCCTTCAAACGCGGCTGCGCAACGCCGCGATGGATCAGGGCGTGATGATGATCGCGCCGGAAACCGTGCAGCTTTGCGCCGATACGAAACTCGGCAGGGACGTTGTGATCGAGCCTTACGTCGTGTTCGGTCCCGGCGTCACCGTCGAGGACGGCGCGCTCATTCGTTCGTTCTCGCATCTGGAAGGCGCAAGCGTCGGACGCGGCGCATCGGTCGGACCCTATGCGCGGCTGCGGCCGGGCGCGCAGCTTGGCGAGAAGGTGCGTATTGGCAATTTCGTCGAAGTGAAGCAAAGCGAGATCGGCGCGGGGGCTGCCGCGAACCATCTGGCTTATATCGGCGACTCAACGGTGGGCGAAAACGCCAACATCGGCGCGGGCACTATCACCTGCAATTACGATGGCGTCGAAAAGAACCGCACCGAGATTGGCAAGGGCGCGTTCATTGGTTCGAATTCATCGCTGGTTGCACCTGTCAAAATCGGCGATGGCGCCTATGTCGGGTCCGGCTCGGTGATTACACGCGACGTGCCCGCAGGCGCGCTGGCGGTTGGCCGCGCCCGGCAGGCGGTCAAGGAAGGCTGGGCCGAACGCCTGAAGGACATCAAGACGCCGGGCAAGAAGCCCAAAAAGAAGTAAACCCGTGAAGTAATGTCGCGAAAGATTTAGTGATTTCTGGACTGCGGCAATACCGACTAGACGCTGCGTTCACGTGAATAAGGGGCTGCAAGCTAGATGTGTGGGATTGTAGGCATTGTCGGACGCGAACCCGTCGCCGGCCAGATGGTCGATGCGCTCAAGCGTCTTGAATACCGCGGTTACGATTCCGCCGGCGTCGCGACGCTCGAAGGTGGCCACATCACGCGCCAGCGCGCCGAAGGAAAACTCCGCAACCTCGAAACCCGCCTGGGTTCCCATCCGCTCGACGGCAAAATCGGCATCGGCCATACCCGCTGGGCGACCCACGGCAAGCCGAACGAAAACAACGCCCATCCGCACGCCGCCGAGCGTGTCGCGGTCGTGCACAACGGCATCATCGAGAATTTTGGCGAGTTGCGCCGTGAACTCGAAGCCGATGGCGCAAAATTCTCGACCGAAACCGATACCGAAGTTGTCGCCCATCTCGTCAGTGCCGAACTCAAACGTGGCCGCACGCCGCAGGACGCCGTTGCCGCTGCGCTGCCGCGCCTCAAGGGCGCGTTCGCTTTGGCGTTTCTGTTTGACGGCGAGGAGGATCTGCTGATCGGTGCGCGGCGCGGTTCGCCGCTCGCGGTCGGCTATGGCGACGGCGAAATGTTTTTAGGTTCCGACGCCATTGCGCTCGCGCCGTTCACCGATGCCGTGAGTTATCTCGAGGACGGTGACTGGGTCGTGATCCGCCGCAACGGCGCGCAGGTGCATGACGAAGCGGGTGCGCCGGTGAAGCGTGCGGTCATCAAGTCCACGGCTTCGGCGTTTCTGGTCGACAAGGGCAACCACCGCCATTTCATGGCGAAGGAAATCCACGAGCAGCCGGAAGTTGTCGGCCACACGCTGGCGCATTACCTCGACATGGCCAATGGCCGCGTCGTGCTGCCGGACAATCTGCCGTTTGACTGGAAGAAATTGCAGCGCGTCACGATCTCGGCCTGCGGCACCGCCTATTACGCCGGTCTGATCGGCAAATACTGGTTCGAGCGTTTCGCGCGGCTGCCGGTCGAAATCGATGTGGCGTCCGAAATGCGCTACCGCGAAGCGCCGATGGAGAAGGGCAACCTCGCGCTATTCGTATCGCAGTCGGGCGAGACCGCTGACACGCTGGCGACGCTGCGCTACGCCAAGGAGCAGGGCCAGCACATCATTTCCGTCGTCAACGTGCCGACCTCGACCATCGCGCGTGAAAGCACCGCCGTGATGCCGACGCTCGCCGGACCCGAGATCGGTGTTGCCTCGACCAAGGCGTTCACCTGCCAGCTGGCGGCGTTGGCCTGCCTTGCGATCGGCGCCGGCCGCGCGCGCGGTACCATCAATGAGAAGGAAGAGCGCGATCTCGTTCATGCGCTGACCGAAGTGCCGCGTCTCATCTCGGAGGCGCTGCGGCTCGAAGCCGATATCGAGAAACTGTCGCACGATCTCATCAAGTGCAGCGACGTACTCTACCTCGGCCGCGGCACCAGCTATCCGCTGGCGCTTGAGGGTGCGCTCAAGCTCAAGGAAATCTCCTACATCCACGCCGAAGGCTACGCGGCGGGCGAACTCAAGCACGGCCCGATTGCGCTGATCGACGAAACCATGCCGGTAATCGTGATTGCGCCCTACGACAACGTGTTCGAGAAGACCGTTTCCAACATGCAGGAAGTAGCAGCCCGCGGCGGCCGCATCATTCTCATTACCGACGCCAAGGGTGCGCGCGAAGCCAATGTGCAGACGCTGGCGACGCTGACCCTGCCCACGATGGCGTCGAGCGTGACGCCGCTGATCTATGCCATTCCGGTGCAGTTGCTTGCCTATCACACGGCAGTCCACATGGGCACCGATGTCGATCAGCCGCGCAACCTCGCGAAATCCGTGACGGTTGAGTGAGGGCGCGAAAACAGGCAGCCGCGACAACAGGTGTCATAATTCCGGTGGCGAGCGCGGATATGCTGCGATAGAACCGTCGCGCCGGGCGTGTTCGACTCAACCAGTGCAAAGTGCCGCTCTGCCATGAACAATCCTAGATGACCGATCAGCCGCCGCTGTCCAATCCGACATTGCCGCCGTCCGATGTGCGGCCTGTGCTGCACAAGCGCGTCGGTGCGCGCATCCGCAATTATTTCCTCACCGGCCTCGTGCTGGTCGGGCCGGTGTTCGTCACCGCCTACCTGACGTGGTCGTTCATCACCTGGGTCGATGGCTGGGTGAAGCCGCTGGTGCCGCCATGGGTCCGGCCCGAAACCTATCTGCCAGTCAACATTCCCGGTACGGGTCTCGTCATCGCTTTCGTCACGCTGACCTTGCTCGGTTTCCTCACGGCAAACCTTGTCGGCAGCAAGCTCGTTGAATTCGGCGAAATGTTCCTCAACCGGATGCCGGTGGTGCGGCCGATCTATCGCACCATGAAGCAGATTTTCGAGACGGTGTTCTCGAAGGACGGCTCCAGTTTCCGCGCGGTAGGCCTTGTCGAGTTTCCGGCGCCGGGCATGTGGTCGCTGGTGTTTCTCTCCCAGCCGCCGAGTTCGAGCATCGCCGAGCGTTTGCCGGCCGGCGAACATATTTCGGTATTCCTGCCGTGTACGCCGAACCCGACCACCGGCTTTTTCTTCTACGTGAAGCGTGCCGACATCATCGACATTGACGTCAAGGTCGAGGACGCCATGACCTTGCTGATTTCTGCCGGCATGATCCAGCCGGGCGGTAGCGCCGACCAGCAGAAGAAGCTCGCGGCGATGGCCGAGACGGCGCGGGCAGCGCAGATCTCACGGCACGGCGTGTAAAATCATATTTGGTAACTGGCGTGATGGACGCGGCGCGCCTTGTGCCGTGCGGACCCGCTGACGAATGCCGACAACACGCGCTGGTAATCAGCCGGCCAAAACTAGCCCGCTCGTATAAGCCGCACGGCTTCGTCGCGCTCGAACAGGTAGAGCAGCACGCGCAGGGCTTCGCCGCGCTCGCTCTTTAACTGCGGATCGCGCGCCAGAATGAGCGCAGCATCGTCGCGTGCCGCCTGCAAGAGCTTGCCGTGAAATTCCAGCCGCGCGAGCCGGAAGCCCGGCATGCCGCTCTGGCGGGTGCCCAGCACGTCGCCTTCGCCGCGCAGCTTGAGGTCTTCCTCGGCGATGCGGAAGCCGTCCTCGCTGTCGCGCAGGACAGCAAGGCGGGCCTTGGCGGTTTCGCCAAGCGGCGACTTGTAGAGGAGCAGGCACGTCGAGCTTGCGGAACCACGCCCGATGCGGCCACGCAGCTGGTGGAGCTGTGCAAGCCCGAAGCGTTCGGCGTGCTCGATCACCATGACGCTCGCCTCAGGCACATCGACGCCGACCTCGATCACGGTGGTGGCGACAAGGAGTTGCGTTTCGCCCGACGCAAAGCGCGCCATGGCAGCGTCCTTGTCGGCGCCTTTCATCTTGCCATGAACAAGATCGACGGCCTTGCCGAAGCGTTTTTTCAGCGAGGCGAAGCGTTCCTCCGCGTTGGCGAGGTCAACGGTTTCGGATTCCTCCACCAGCGGGCAGACCCAGTAGGCACGCCGTCCGTCGGCGAGCGCGCGCCCGACGCCGGTCACGACTTCTTCGAAACGCTCGAGATCGACCGTGCGGGTGTCGATGGGCTTGCGGCCTGCGGGCTTCTCGCGCAGTTCGGAGAAATCCATGTCGCCGAAGTAGGTCAGCACCAGGGTGCGCGGGATCGGTGTTGCCGTCATCACCAGCATGTCCACGGCTTCGCCCTTGCGCGCGAGGGCCAGGCGCTGATGGACACCGAAGCGGTGCTGCTCATCGACGACGGCGAGGGCCAAATCCTTGAACGCGACTTCGTCCTGGAACAGCGCATGGGTGCCGATCAGGAGATCAATCTCGCCGTCGGCGAGTTTCTCCAGCATGACGGCGCGTTCCTTGCCACGCTCGCGTCCCGTGAGCAGCGCGATGCGGATGCCGGCGGCTTCTGCAAAAGCGGCAATGGTCTTGTGGTGCTGGCGGGCGAGGATTTCGGTCGGCGCCATCAGCGCGGTCTGCTTGGTCGTTTCGATCACGGCGGCACAGGCCAGCAGCGCGACGACGGTCTTGCCGGAGCCGACGTCGCCTTGAAGGAGCCGCGTCATGCGTTCGGGCTTGGCGAGGTCGGCGACGATGTCTTCCAGCGCCTTGGTCTGCGAGCCGGTGAGTTGATACGGCAGCGCCTTGATGACCTTTGCGCGCAGCGAACCGTCGCCCGCCGAGCGGCGGCCTGTCACCTTGCGGGTGTTGGCGCGCACGAGGCCGAGCGCGAGCTGGCCGGCGAGGAATTCGTCATAGGCAAGGCGCTGCCACGACTTTGTATCGGGCGAGGTGTCGATGGGATCGAGCGGCCGATGGACCAGCCGCAGCGCATCGGCGAACGGCGGGAAGCGTTCCCTGACGATCCAGTCCTGATCCTGCCATTCCGGCAGCACGGGGAGTTTTGCGAGCGCGCCTTCGGCGGCGCGGCGAACGTTGTTTTCCGAAAGTCCTTCGGTCAGCGGATAGACCGGCTCCAATAACGGCAGCTTGGCGAAACCTTCCTCGTCCACGATGCGGTCGGGATGCACCATCTGCAGGTGGCCGTCATAGAGCGCGGTGGTGCCGGAGACATAGCGGCGCTGGCCGACGGGGAGGAGTTTTTCAAGATATTCAGGACGTGCACTGAAGAACGTCAGCGTCAGCGTGCCGGTCTCGTCGCTGGTCACAATCCGATAGGGCAGACGCGAGCGGTTGGGCGGCGGCGGACGGTGTTCCTCGACCAGCACATCGACGGTGACGACCGTGCCCGCCACCACGTCAGCCAGCTTGGGCCGTGCGCGGCGGTCGATCAGGCCAGTCGGCAGATGGAACAGCAGGTCGAGCGCGCGCGCGCCGTCGTCGCGGCCGAGCAGGCGGCGATACAATTTCTCCAGCTTCGGCCCGACACCCGGCAGGGTCTGGACCGAGGCAAACAAGGGATTGAGAAGTGAAGGCCGCATGAGGAAAATTCTGTAGGGTTCTGTTTTACCGAGGTAAACGCTTTTTGACCCGCAACGACAAGCGCGCCTATAACTTATCCGAATTGAACAGGCAGGGTGCCAAAATGTCGGCTGTTAGCAAGTGGCGTGCAGGTGCGGTTGTCGCGGCGGCGTTCTGCGCTGCAGGCGCAGCGCAGGCCCAGACTTTCCCCGAGCGGCCAATCACCATGGTGGTCGCGGCGGCGGCGGGCGGCCCTATCGACGTGTTCGGGCGTATCATCGTCGAGCGCATGAGTACGGCCATCGGCCAGCGCGTCGTGATCGAGAATGTCGGCGGCGGTGGCGGCACCATCGGCGGCCAGCGCGTGGCGCGCGCGGCACCCGATGGCTACACGATCCTGCTCGGTACGCTGGCGACCCAGGCCAATCCGCAGTTGCTGTCGGCGAAGCCGCTCTACAATCCGGTCGATGACTTCGTGCATATCGGCCTGATCGCCGAGCTCCCATTGATCCTCGTCGCGCGCAAGGACCTGCCGGCCAACACGGTGCAGGAGTTTGCTGCCTACGCGAAAGCCAATCCGGGCAAGCTGAATTTCGGCTCTGCCGGCGTCGGCTCGGCGTCGCATCTCGGCTGCGTGCTGCTCGCCAATGCGCTCGGCGTACAGTTCCAGCACATCGCCTATCGCGGCACCGGCCCCGCGATGCAGGACCTGCAGGGCGGCCGTCTCGATTTCCTGTGCGACATCGCGGTGTCGGCGGTCGGCATGGTCGATTCCGGCGCGGTGAAAGCCATCGCTACCCTGTCGAAGACGCGGGCACCCGTGCTTCCCAACGTGCCGACGGCGTCGGAGGGCGGCACGAATATCGACGCCTCGACCTGGACCGCGCTGTTCGCACCTAAGGGTACGCCGGCGCCGGCTGCGGAGAAAATCCACCAGGCCATGATCGAGGCGATGAATGCGCCGGAGATCCGCACGCAGCTTGAAAAGCTCGGTGCCGTGATTGTCGCGCCAGAGCGGCGCTCCAACGCGTATCTTCTGGGCTACGTGAAGTCCGAACTTGAGAAATGGGGCAAGCCGATCCGCGAAAGCGGCGCTATTCCCAACGAATAGCTAATCAAGCCTGACATCTGCGCGCTGGCGGCCTATATAAACCCCGCGCCCGGCACGTCCGGGCTTTTTGGCGTTGGTATTTACCTACTTTATTCCTCTTGGAAGCTGCGGAAATGACCGGAACGACGCGATCAAGTGCAGGGCTGGACCAGCGGCGCAAGCGGCTCCTCTATCGCGCGTGGCATCGCGGTACCCGCGAAATGGACCTGATCCTCGGCCGGTTCGCCGACGCCTTCATCGGCGACTTGAGCGACGCCGAACTTGACGCCTTCGAGGTCCTGACCGAACAGCCGGACCCCGACCTCTACAACTGGATTTCCGGCGAGAAGCCGCTGCCCAGCGAGCACGACACGCCGATGTTCCATCGTGTGCGGGATTACCACGCGCAGGGTTTTGACCTCGATGGGCACCGCTAAACGAAATGGCTAAAACTCCCACCCAATCTCCCGCCGAACTGCTTGCCCCCGGCAAGGCGCTGACACTCGCCAATGTCGCCGACGGTGCCGAGGGACTCGTCGTCTCGGACCTCGCACGCGCGATTGCAGCCAAGCCGGATGCGCCGGCGACGAGCGTGCTGGTGGTTTGCCGCGACGGAAGTCGTATGGCGCAGCTTTCCCGCGCGCTGACGTTCTTCGCGCCCGATATTACGTCGATGGAATTCCCGGCGTGGGACTGCCAGCCCTATGACCGCGTCTCGCCCCATGCCGGCGTCGTTGCCCAGCGCATGACGGCGCTGTCGCGCCTCGCACGGCTGAAAGGCCGTGATCGGCCATCGGTATTGCTGACCACCGTGAACGCCGTCCTGCAGCGCGTACCCGCGCGCGAGCATGTCGCGCGGCAGGCATTGTCCGCTGCACCCGGCAACGTGCTGCGCATGGACGACATCGTGCGCTGGCTCGATCTCAACGGCTATCTGCGGGCCTCGACCGTGCGTGAGCCGGGCGATTACGCCGTGCGCGGCGGTATCCTCGACCTGTTTCCGCCGGGCATGGACCAGCCGGTGCGGCTCGACTTCTTCGGCGATACGCTGGAGACGATCCGCTCGTTCGACCCGGAAACGCAGCGCACGACCGACACGATGCGCGGCATCGACCTCGTGCCGGTAACCGAGTTTCAGTTGATCACCGATACGATCAGCAAATTCCGCATGGCCTATGTCAAGGCATTCGGAACGACGAAAGACGATCAACTTTACGAAGCCGTCAGCGAAGGCCGCCGCTACCCCGGCATGGAACACTGGCTGCCGCTGTTCCACGACAAGCTCGACACGCTGTTCGATTACCTGCCCGGCACGACGGTTGTCATCGAGCCTTTGGCGGAGGAGGCGGCGCATGAGCGCATCGCCCAGATCACGGATTACTACGAGGCACGCAAGGAGCCCATTGAGGCGCATGGCGGCACGCCCTACAAGCCGCTGCCGCCGGACAGGCTCTACCTGACCGAAAAGGAATGGCACACGCGGCTTGATGCGCTGCCGCTTGCCAGGCTGACGCAGTTTGCCGTGCCGGACCAGGCCGCCCTCGACGCCGGCGCGAAGCAGGGCCGTAACTTCTCCGCCGAACGCGCCCAGCCAGACGCCAATGTGTTCGACGCCTTGCGTGGCCATATCGAGGGCCTGCAATCCTCCGGCAAGCGCGTTGTGATTGCACTGTGGAGCGACGGCGCGCGCGACCGCATGAGCCATGTGCTTGGCGATCATCGCATCCTCAATCTCAAGGACGTGAAAAGCTGGGCCGATGCGCTGTCGCGGCCCAAGGTTGAAGTCGCGCTCGCGGTGCTGGGTATCGAAACGGGTTTTGAAACCGGAGACGTCGCGGTCATCTGCGAGCAGGACATTCTCGGCGACCGTCTGGTGCGCCAAAGGAAGCCGCGCCGCGCCGACAATTTTATCGCGGAAGTCACCAGCCTCGCGGTCGGCGACCTTGTGGTTCACGTCGATCACGGCATCGGCCGCTTCAAGGGGCTGACCACCGTGACCGCGGCCGGCGCGCCGCACGATTGCCTCGAAGTGCATTACGCCGACAACGCCAAGCTGTTCTTGCCGGTGGAGAACATCGAACTGCTTTCGCGGTACGGCAACGAGGACACCAACGTCGATCTCGACCGGCTCGGCGGTGGCGCGTGGCAGGCGCGCAAGGCGCGCATGAAGAGCCGCATCCGCGAGATCGCGGCGGAACTCATCAAGATCGCGGCGGAGCGCCAGTTGCGCGAGGGCGCGCGCATCGTGCCGGGTCATGGCGCCTATGATGAATTCGCGGCTGAATTTCCGTATGAAGAAACCGAGGACCAGCAGGGTGCCATCGACGCCGTGCTGGCGGATCTGGCTTCCGGCAAGCCGATGGACCGGCTTGTCTGCGGCGACGTCGGATTCGGCAAGACCGAAGTGGCGCTGCGCGCGGCCTTCGTGACAGCGATGAGCGGCAAGCAGGTCGCGGTCGTGGTGCCGACCACGTTGCTGGCGCGCCAGCACTTCAAGACATTCACCGAACGTTTCCGCAAGTTCCCCGTAAAGGTCGCGCAGGCCTCGCGCCTCGTCGGCGCCAAGGACCTGGCCGAAACCCGCAAGGGGTTGGCCGAGGGCAACGTCGATATCATCGTCGGCACCCACGCCATCCTCGGCAAGCAGATCAAGTTCAAGGACCTTGGCCTGGTGGTCGTCGATGAGGAACAGCACTTCGGCGTGGCGCACAAGGAACGGCTGAAATCGCTGCGCGCTGAAGTCCATGTGCTGACGCTGACCGCAACGCCGATCCCGCGCACGTTGCAGCTTGCGCTCACCGGCGTGCGCGAACTCTCGATCATCGCATCGCCGCCGGTGGACCGCCTGACCGTGCGCACCTTCGTGTCGCCGTTCGATGCGTTGGCCGTGCGCGAAGCCTTGCTGCGCGAACGCTATCGCTCGGGGCAGTCGTTTTACGTGGTGCCGCGCATCGAGGACATCGCGGGTGTGAAGGACATTCTGGACAAGATCGTGCCGGAAGCCCGTGTCGTCGTCGCGCACGGCCAGATGCCGCCGACGGTGCTGGAAGACGTCATGACGGCGTTCTACGACGGCAAGTATGACGTGCTGCTCTCAACCACCATCGTCGAATCCGGCCTCGATATTCCGACGGCGAACACGCTGATCGTGCACCGCGCTGACATGTTCGGCCTCGCGCAGCTCTATCAGTTGCGCGGCCGGGTCGGGCGTTCCAAAACGCGCGCCTATGCGCTGTTCACCTTGCCGACGCGCAAGATTACCGCGCAGGCGGAACGCCGCCTCAAGGTGCTGCAATCGCTGGACACGCTCGGCGCGGGCTTCCAGCTCGCGTCGCACGATCTCGATATTCGCGGTGCGGGCAATCTTTTGGGCGATGAACAGTCCGGCCACATCAAGGAAGTCGGATTCGAACTTTATCAGCAGATGCTGGAGGAGGCGGTTGCAAGCCTCAAGGCCGGCATTTCCGAGCCGGTCAGGGATCGCTGGTCGCCGCAGATCACTATCGGCACGCCGGTGCTGATACCGGATGCTTACGTTGCGGATTTGTCCGTGCGGCTTGCGCTGTACCGGCGGCTTGCCGACCTCGAGAGCGACGACGAGATCAATTCGTTCGGCGCCGAACTGGTGGACCGTTTCGGTCCGCTGCCGGAGGAAGCCAAGCATCTCATGGACATCGTTTCCATCAAGGCGCTGTGCCGCCGCGCCAACGTGGCGAAGATCGACGCCGGACCCAAGGGGGCGGTGCTGTCGTTCCGCGATGACAGTTTCGTCAATCCGGAAGGACTGCTGATGTTCATTCAGAAGATGGGGAAGTCCGCGCGCGTGCGCCCCGACATGAAGGTCGTGTTCGTCGAGGACTGGGAAGATTCCGAAGAACGCCTCAAGGGCGCGGCGGCGATCCTGCGGCAGCTCGTGAATATCGCGGAGCGCAAGAAGGCGGCGTAGTACCGCGCGTCTTGCTCAAATCTCGTGTCCCGGACAAGTGAAGCGAGGGCTTGTCCCGAGCGGAACGCGATCCGGGACCCAGCGGAAAAACCTTCAATCCCAATTTCTTTTTTCGCAACCAGTAGCTCTGGGTCCCGGATCATCGCGCGCTTTGCGCGCTCGTCCGGGACAAGAGATCTGTGTTCGCTACAATTGGCGGCGTAATTACTCCGCCGCCGCCGAGGCCACTTCCGCCGCGGCCTGACGGATCGCGCTAGCGAGTTCTTCCGGCGGATGCGCGCCGGACACCGCGTACTTGCCGCCGAAGATGAAGAACGGCACGCCCTGGATACCCGCGGCCTTGGCCTGTTCGGCCGCCTGCGTCACGAGTTCAATATCGGTGCCATCGGCAAGGCGCTTGCGCACTTCGTCGGCATTGAGACCGACGTCGCTTGCCGCCTTCACCAGCACTTCGCGGTCGGTGAGGTCGCCGCCTTCGGTGAAATAGAGGTCCATCAGGCGCTGCTTCATTTCCAGCGACTTGCCGCCTTCCGCCGCCCACATGATGAGGCGATGGCAGTCGGTCGTGTTGGGCTGCCGCGAGACCTTATCGATGTTGTAGACGAGGCCTTCCTGTGCGGCGGTCGTGGAGACGCGCTTGGCGATCTGCGCATAGCCCTGCGGCGAGCCGAATTTTTTGGTCAGGTATTCCTCGCGGCTGATGCCTTCCACTGGAATCCAGTCGTTGAGGAAGTAGGGCTGGTAGCGGATCTCGACGGGAATTTCGGGGACGAGCTTGATGGCGTTCTCCAGCCGGCGCTTGCCGATCAAGCACCACGGGCAAACCACATCGGAGAACACGTCAATCGTCAGCGGGGCTTTTGTCTCTGGCATCGTCGTATCCTCAGGCTGGTTTCCGTGCGGCGCGATTCCACGCCAGCCCGTAACGTAAGCCTGCGGTTATTCCGCCGCAACCAGGGGGACGGGCTGTGCCTGTTCGGTTACGCGCGCGACGAGGCTCTCGACCGTGTCGGTGGCCTTGAGCGTCACCAGCGATGCGGTCGGCTCGATGCGGCCTTCCTTGCGGTCGGAGGTCAGCATGGTGGAGCTGAGTGCATTGCCGAGGCGGCGCGCAATGACATGGGCATCGCGCAGCTGGGTTTCGGGTAAAGCTACCAGGATGGTACGGGCATCGGCCCAGCAGGCATAATCGACGCTGCGCACCAGCAGGCTCATCTGGCGCGCCGCATCGAGGCTGACATTGCGGTCGGCCTCGGCGGGCAGGGCGAAACAGGCAAGCGACAACGCGGCCTGACGCGCACGCGCATCGTCTACCGCATGGACGAGTTCGGCGGAAAACGCTGGGATTGAGAACAGGCCGGTGTTGGGATCGAGCAGGCCATTGGCCTCAATGGCGGCGAGTTCACGTTGCAGGCGCGCTTCGTAGGCATGGAGACGGATGAGCGGCATCATCCATTCCAGCACTTCCGAAGGGCGCGCATCGAAGCGTTCGTAGTTCGGCAACGGTGAGCAATCGACATTCGGCTTCGAGCCGCCGATCTGCGCAATCGGCAGATCGCGGAAACGGTCGTCTTCGCCGAGCGCGGTCAGGAAAGCGTCCACGGTCGGCGGGCCAAAGCCCTCGCCGATGAAAATGCCGTCGAGGTTACGGGTGTTGAGATAGCGGGCTGCGGATTCAACGCTGAGCGAGCCGATCATCTGCACGCGCTCGCCGACGGCGGTGCAGAGTTCGGGATAGCTGCGGCCACGGCCGGCGACGAGTACGATGGCGTCGTCCATCGGATCGGTGGACTTGTCGCCTTGCGGCATGTCGGGCGCCGTGCCGCCATCTGCCTTGAGTGCGGCGTGTCGGCGGAACACCGTGGCGTGCAGCGAGCGGACGCGCAGCACCGACGCAACCTGCGCCGCGATGCGCTGGCCGTTGGCATCCTGGGAAATCGGCAATGCGCCGGGGAGCGCAAGCCCGCAATCGGGCGCGACGCGCGACAGCACCGGCAGGTAGGGTTCGCGCATGGCGTCGAGCGCGCGCGCCATGGCAGCGATATCGTTGGCGCGGCCGGTCGTCACCACTTCGTCGATGACGACGGCGGAAGGCCAAGTCTTTTCGATGGTCTGCGCGGCATAGGCCCAGGCGCTGGTCTCGATCTGCGCCACGCCAGCGGCAGTCAGCCACCCTTTCAGCTCAGCATTCGGCTGGTCGCCGACAATGACGATGGGGCCTTGCAGGGGCATTGACGCAATCCAGTACGCAATATGACAAACGGAATGCGTGGAGTTTAAGCCCGCCGCCGTTAACGTCCCGTCAATCCTGATGCAGAGACAGCGGGGATTGCGTTATTTCTTGCGCCACCATGTTTCCGGCAGGTAGCCGGAAAGCGCCGTGGTTTTCGGGTGTTCGACGCCCGCCCAGTGCGCAATCCATTGTTCCGGCGAGTGGAACAGCGGGATCACGTAGATGCCCGACATCAGCACACGGTCGAGTGCGTGGACGGCATCGACGAAATCCTCGCGGCGGCTGGCGTTGAGCATGGCCGCGATCATGGCGTCGATGGCCGGACTTTTGACGCCCATGTAGTTGCGGGTGCCCTCGACATCGGCGGCTGCCGAACTCCAGTAGAACAGTTGCTCGTTGCCGGGCGACAGCGACTGGTCCCAGCGGTTCTGGATCATGTCGAAGTCGTAGGTGATGCGGCGGCGGTCGAACTGCACGGCGTCAACCACGCGGACGCCGGCGGTGATGCCGGCGCGCTTGAGCGATTGCGAGAACTGGATGGCTAGGCGTTCCTGTTCCTTGGTCGTGACCATGATCTCGAAGGTGAACGGTTGCTTGGTATCGCGCGCGCGCAGCTGCGTGCCGGCGAGTTCAAAGCCTGCGGCCTCAAACAGCGCGAGCGCGGCGCGCAAGGTTTCGCGGTCACGGCCGGAGCCGTCGGTCGCCTGCGGCATCCATGTGCCGTCGAGGATGTCGGCGCGCACGGCGTCAGGGAAGGGCGCGAGCAGGGCGCGCTCGATCTTGCTGGCTGGCAGGCCGAACGACGACAACTCGCTGCCGTCGAAATAGCTCTTGGTGCGGACGTACTTACCGAAGAAGAAATTCTTGTTCAGCCATTCAAAATCGAACAACAGCGAAATCGCCAGCCGCACGCGGATATCGGCGAACACCGGACGGCGCGTGTTGAACACGTAGCCCGCCAGCGACTTCGGCATGCCGTTGACGAAGGATTCCTTGACGACGCGGCCATCGCGCACGGCGGGGAAGTCATAAGCCTGTTCCCACCGGCTCGGGTCCTGTTCGGCACGCACGTCGTAGAGGCCTTTCTTGAAGGCTTCGAGGTGCGAATTGCCGTCGCGGTAATAATCGAGGCGGATCTCGTCGAAATTCCAGTAGCCGCGATTGACCGGCAGGTCGCGGCCCCAGTAGTCCGGGTTGCGCTTGAGCGTGAAGCTCTTGCCGGCATCGACAGTCTCGACCGTATAAGGCCCACTGCCGATGGGCGCTTTCAAGGTCGTGTCCTCGAACGTCGCGGCGTCGATGGCGTGTTTCGGCAGCACCGGCATCAGGCCGAGGATCAATGGCAGTTCGCGGTCGTTGGTGCCTTCAAGGTCGAACCGCACGGATCGCGGGCCAACCGCCTGCGCCTTCGTCACCTTGGAATAATAGGTGCGATGGTTCGGGCGGCCGTGATCGCGCAACAATTCCCAGGTGAAGATCACGTCGCCGGTCGTGACCGGCTTGCCGTCGGAGAACTTCGCTGCGGGATTGAGATTGAACGTCACGTAGCTGCGCGTGGCGTCGGTCTCGACGGTTTCGGCGAGCAGACCATATAGCGTGAACGGCTCGTCGTAGCCGCGTGCCATCAGGCCTTCGACCACGTAGCCGCGGATTTCACTCGGCGCAATGCCTTTCACGATCAGCGGATTGAGGCTGTCGAAGGTGCCGAGGACGCCATGGACCAGCCGGCCGCCCTTGGGCGCGTCCGGGTTGACGTAGGGGAAGGCCGCAAAGTCTTTCGGCATGATGGGCTGGCCATGCATCGCGATGGCGTGGCTGGGCTCTGCTGCTGCCGGACCTGACCCGGCCAGCATGCTGAACGCGCACGCAGCCATGGCCCACCGGCGCAAGCGCAATCCGGCGGGAACGGGCAGTGGAATGGTCACGGGTGTGGGCGAAGGAACGGTCATTCTGGCGGCGACTTCTACCACAGGGACAGGCATGCGGGATGTGCGAACCAGCCGCACGGCTGGGAACAGGGTTAGGGTTATTGCGGGGCGCATACCAAGGTTAGGCTTTATCCGAGCGCCAATTTCCGCTATCAGGCGCGGCGGCCATATCTGATTTGCCGTGGGGCGGGCCGTCACGGTACTGCCTCATTTGGCGTCGAGACAGCCGCTTGCTTTGGCGCGTAATTACGGGCGTTTGCGTGGCAACCCTTCCGTCCTCGAAATTGGCGGGGATGCTTCAGAAAGAGGATTTTCCGATGTTTGATTCTAGCGCGTTCGCAGCCGGTCAGGTTCGGCGCACGCTTCTGACCGCGGCTTACTCGGCGCTGGCAATCGTGCTGGCCGCCTCGAGCGCCCCGGCCCAGGCTCCCGCACCGGCGCCCGCCGCTCCGGCGCAGCAGCGCCCGGCCGCTCCGGCTCCCGCTCCCGCCCGTCCGGCAACCCCGGCTCCGGCGCGTCCGGCGGCTCCGGCTCCGGCGCGTCCTGCCCAGGCACCGGCCCAGCAGGCCCCGGCACCCCAGGCGCAGGGCGACCAGCCGCAGCTCATCTATTCGCCATGGGCAAAGTTCTGCAACAAGGCCCCGGACCCGGGCGCCAAGCAGGTTTGCTTCACCGGCCGCGACGCCCGCACCGAAGCTGGCGTGCCGGTCGTTGCCGCAGCGCTGATCGAGCCGGAAGGCGAACCGAAGAAGATTCTTCGCGTCACGTTGCCGAGCCCCCTGCAGCTGCAGTACGGCACGCGCATCCTGATCGACCAGAACCCGCCGCTGGCGAGCCCGTTCTTTACCTGCTTCGCCAATGGCTGCATGGCCGACTACGAAGGCACGCCGGATCTGATCGCGAAATTAAAGAGCGGCCAGTCCCTGAGCGTGCAGGCGATCAATCTCGCCGGCAGCCAGGTCGGCTTCCCGGTCCCGCTCGCCGACTTCAAGAAGGCCAATGAAGGCGCGCCGACCGATCCCAAGGTGTTTGAAGAGCAGCAGAAGAAGGTCCAGGACGACCTTCAGAAGAAGGCCGACGACCTGCGCAAGAAGCTCGAAGCGCAGGGCCAGAGCCAGGCGCCGGCCGCTCCCGCGCGCTAAGCTAACGCGCCGCTCCGAAGTTAAAAAAAAGCGCGCCCTTGTGGCGCGCTTTTTTCTTTTGGGTTGTGAGATTGCCGCGCGAGGTAGCGCCTAGCAGGATGTTGAAAAAACCGATCGGGGGCTCAGATTTCTACTGAAATCAGGGTGCTATTGGGAACTTCGACATCCAAAGGAACCGGCGCCCCCTGGGCCAAGATCTGCTCAAGAATCATAAAAAGACGGGAATGGATGTGGGT
>CANJBX010000057.1 GCA_947472885.1 Hyphomicrobiaceae bacterium | reverse complement strand
CGCGCTGGATGGCAACCCAGGCGGTTATTTTCTTGCCAACTCTGATCGGCAGCACCCGCCAGTACATGATGAAGGGGGTGCCATCTTTCTTGTAGTTGATCGCCTTGCCTTCAAATTTGCCACCCGACTTTAGCGCTTCGGAGAGCCCAGCGATCACTTTGGAATCCGTTCCTGGCCCTTGAAGAATACGCGGCGTCTTACCAATGATTTCGGACGTATCGTGTCCCGTTAGCTTCTTGAATGACTTGTTAGCGTAGATGATCTTGCCTTCCACCGATGCATCCGTGATCAACACAGAGTCAAAACTGTTCTCTGCCAAAACCTGGAGCAGGGCCAACCCACCATCAGCTCCATTCATCAGTTTCTCAAACGGTTCGGCCATTATGGATTCTCCATGATTAAGACGCACCACCTGCGACCGATCCGGTCGGTGACGGGACGATCATTGCTTGTTGGGTTGATCTTTGGAACTTTCCGGCTCTTTCTGGGCAGAACTACGGACAAAAATATCAGGCTTCGCGGTAGCTGCTGTCCACGTCGCTACCGTGATAGCTGCGGCCGCTATCAGAACGGTATGACCGATCATGCTGACCGCCATGAACGTGTAACTTCCAGCAGCCGCCGCAAAGGCAACGGCCCACATCAGACCTAGGGCCTGCAACACATAATGGCGCATGGCTACATCAGGAATGTGACGAAGCGGACTTACTTCGTGGTTGAACACAAAATCCCAACAAAAAACCACGCTTTTCCTTAGCTGCGTAAGGATGCCTGATTATCTTTCTATCCGTTTTTTGCCATTAGCCGATAAAGCTCGCTTTAACGGCCGCAGAGTGGACTTTAATTCGAAATATGGGACTATTTTCGATTCGCGTAAAGTGACCCATGGATTAGTTGCCTTGCCCCCACTCGGTGGTTCGGGGGAATTGGATGCACACGGCGGGGATCGTGCCCCACCGCGTGGTGTAGGAGCGGTGCTCCTGGGCAGCGTTGGCTGCGCGGTCAGGCTGCCACTGCCGGCAGACTGACGATCGGATTATCGCTCAGTGGAGCGATGGTTTCCAGGCTCATGTAGCGGGTACGCTGGACGGCCCATTCATCGTTCTGTTCCAGGAGCAATGCGCCGATCAGGCGGACGACGGCGGCCTCGTTTGGAAAGATCCCGACCACGTCGCTGCGCCGCTTGATCTCGCCGTTGAGCCGCTCCAGTGGGAGGGTTGAGTGCAGCTTGGCCCGATGCTGGGCGGGGAAGTTCATGTAGGCGAGCACGTCGGCCTCGGCATCGTCCATCAGCGCCGCCAGTTTGGGCACGCGCGGTCTGGCTTGGTCGGCGACCTCGCGCCATTGCTTTTTGGCGGCGGCCGCGTCGTCTTGGGCGAAGGCGGTGCCGATCCAGGCGGAGACGATGCGCCGCTGGGTCTTGCCGGCATAGGCCAGCGCGTTACGCATGAAGTGCACCCGGCATCTCTGCCAGGTCGCCCCGAGCACCTTGGTGATGGCCGCTTTCAAGCCTTCGTGCGCATCGGAGACGACCAGCTTGACGCCACGCAGGCCGCGACGGGCGAGGGAGCGCAGGAACTCGACCCAGAACGGCTCGGCCTCGCTGTGGCCAACGGTCATGCCCAGCACCTCGCGGCGTCCGTCGGTGTTGACCCCGACCGCGACGATCACCGCGACCGCGACGATGTGGTGGTCGCGCCGGGCTTTGACGTAGGTGGCGTCAAGCCAGATGTAGGGCCATTCGCCTTCGATCGGCCGGTTGAGAAAGGTCTGCACCCGATCGTCGATCTCGCCGCACAGGCGCGAGACCTGGCTCTTGCTGATCCCGTCCATACCCATGGCGCGGACGAGATCGTCGACCGAGCGGGTCGAGACGCCCTGGATGTAGGCTTCCTGAATCACCGCGGTCAGCGCCTTCTCGGCCAGCCGCCGGGGATCGAGGAAGGCAGGGAAGTAGCTGCCCTTCCTGAGCTTCGGGATCCGCAGATCGACCGTGCCCGCGCGGGTCTCCCAGTCGCGATCCCGGTAGCCGTTGCGCTGGTTGCGCCGCTCGGGGCTGCGCTCGCCGTGGCCGGCGCCGCACAGCGTCTCGGCCTCCAGTTCCATAAGCCGTTGGGCGGCAAAGCTGATCGTGTCGCGTAAAAATGTCGTATCGGAGCCCTTTTCCAAGAGGGCGCGAAGGGCGATCTTGTCATCGGTCATCGTGGTGATCCTTGGGTTACAGGTTGTGTGTTGCAACCCAACCCTACCCAAAATCACCGCGGTGGCCGCCTCCCGCCCGCCGTCGCCAGACTCCTGGCGGTCGCTCCGGCGGGCCGGTCAGCGGTCTCTTACACCACTACCGGGGACACGACCCACGGCGGGTCAGTGGATCTTCGTGACCGACAACCTTTCGCGGGGTGAGAGGCTGCTCCCAGAGACCCTTGGATTTCAAGTCCTTTCCCTCCGCCATTTACTGAACCCGTGGTGGGTTCGCTAAATGGCTTAGGTAGCGATATCGAAACCCCGATTTTCTCCATTCAAGTCTGATGACACGCCGCCAGACAAAGCCGCGTTACAGCGGCTCGATCTTGGCCAGTCTGGCGTATTCACCCCAGGCCTTGATGTCCTTCACCAGCAATTCTTTCAGCATCGTGGAGTTGCCGACGAAGGGATCGTTGCCCAGCGGGGTTGCGAACTTGAGGTGTTCCTCGCTGGCCGCGATGTCGTTGAATTCCTTTTCGAGCCGGTCGAGGATCGGTTTCGGCGTGCCTTTCGGCGCTTGCACCGACCACCACGCGATCAAGTCGGAATTGGCGATGCCGACTTCGGATGCGCTCGGCACATCGGGCAGCGCCTTGAAGCGGTCTTTCGATGTGGTTGCCAGCGCCTTTAGCTTGCCGGCCTTCATCTGCCCAGCCGCGGTGCCGGGATCGATGTGAATGAACGCGGTGTTGCCGCCCAGCAGGTCGTTGAACATGCCGCCGGGGTCCTTGTATTTCACCTCGACGGTCTGCAGGCCGAAGTTTGCCTTGAACAGCTCGCTGCTAACCAGGCCCGTATTTGCAATCGAACCGTAGGAAGCCTTGTCGCCCTTGGCCTTCAGGTCTTTTACCAGTCCTGCAACATCCTTGTAGGGGCCGTCCGCCGCAACGACGAGGAGGAACGGCAACTTCGCCAACGTCGTGATGTGTTCAAAGTCATTGACCGGATCGAACGGCAGTTTCTTGAACAAGCTGGGCGCGGCGGCAAGGAACGATGAGCCCGGTGCGATATAGATCGTGTAGCCGTCGGGTTTCGACCTGGCGACGTATTCAGTCGCGATGTTGCCGAATGCGCCGACCTTGTTTTCTGTCAGGACAGTCTTGCCAACACGGTCTTGCAGCGCCTTGGCGTAGAAGCGCACGAAGATGTCGGCGCCGGTGCCGGGCGGAAAGCCGCAGATCGCGTGAATCTCACGGGCCGGCCATTGTTCCTGACCTATCGCCAGTTTCGACAGGGCCGGCATGGCAATTGTGGTGGCCGCGGCTGAACGCAGCAAATCTCGCCGTGAGAGCATTTGTAGTTCCTCCTCGTTTAGCAGTTTTCCTGCTTGGGCATCAGGCTGTCGTCACGCGCGTGCCAGTACAGCATTCTCACCGATCTGCGTTGCGCCACGCAAGGCCAGCGATGGCAGTGCGTCGTTTGGCGCGCTTCATTCTCGCTGTCTGGGCGTGGATTGCGTGACTGCGTTGCGATTTTGTAAGGTCGCCGGCGATGGCTCAAAACAGTCCAAAAGAGATCAGCATCCCCGCGCGGCGTGTGCCTGTCGCTCATGACGCCGATGTTGTTGTCGTCGGTGCGGGACCGGGTGGTTTTGCCGCGGCATTGCAGGCGGCGCGCATGGGCGCGCGTGTCGTCATCGTCGAGCGCTTCGACATGCCGGGCGGCGTGCACACGTCTGGCTTGCAGGGTTCGGCCAACACCGGCGTCGGCGGCATTCACACCGAGCTGATGGAGCGTTTCGCGAAGTCCGGCTACATCTACACCGCGACGCAGGACACACTCTCCGACTGGGCAGGCAATCCGCTGTCGCACTATGAGCGCTACCACAAGCCCGACCAGCCATTCACGCGCGCGAGCTTCAACCCTGAAGGCGCGGGCAGCGTGATGGCGGCGATGCTGCAGGAAGCCGGCGTCACCGCGATGTACGGCACATCGTTCGTCGATTGCGTTGTCGAGGACGGTGTCGGCGATGGCACGATCACGGCAATCATCGTCGAGAACGCATCAGGCCGTCAGGCGATCACCGGCAAGATTTTCATCGAAGGTTCCGGCACCGCGCAGCTTGCGGCCAGTGCCGGTGCGCCGTTCATTCCGGGCGGCGGCGGTCAGCCGGAGACGGCGAACTGGGACGGTGTGAAGCGCCCGATCCCCGGCGGCTTGCTCTGGATCATGAGCGGCATTGATTTCAGGCGCACGGCCGCGCACCAGAAATCCGCCAGCGATCCGATGCTCGCGAAGTTGATGGCCGAGGCAAGCGCCTCGGGCGACCTGCCAGAAGGGCTTTATCGCCCGAAGATGAAGGGCAAGAACGTCTACGGCGATCTCTATATCGGGCATCCGACGATTGATATGTCGCCGATGCTCGCCGACGGCACCTTCATCCTCTGGCAAAACGTCCCTTATGAATGGGCGCTGCGCATGGACGAGCGCGCCGAGGACGAGTCGCGCGCGCGCCGCGCGTTGCGCGGCTTCATCGATACCGAAGCCAGGTTTTTGAAAAAATACGTGCCGGGATTCGAGAGTTCAGTGTTGATGGATGTCGGTCGCTTCGTCGGCGTGCGCGACGGGCGTCATCCGGTTGGCGAGCATGTGTTCTCGATTGACGATGCGCGCGAAGGCCGCAGTTTTCGTGATGCTGTAACAAAGCCGATGACCAAGACGTTCTATTGGGATAACCACACCAAATACACGTTCCAGGTGCCGTTCCGCGCGTTTCTGCCGAAGAAGGTCAGCAACCTCATCCTCACCGGCGCGTCGATGTCGTTCACCTACGAGACGATCTTCATGGTGATGCGGAATTTCCCGTGGTGCACGCAGACGGGCGAGATCGCCGGTTATGCCGCGGCGCGCTGCATCGGGAAGAATATCCGGCCGAAGGAACTGGAGTGGACGGAGCCGTATTTCTAGGGCGCGCGAGCTAGCCCATCTGCTCGATCTTCGCGAGCTTCACGTACTCGCCCCAGTCCTTGATCTGCTGCAGGAAATACGCCTGTGATTGCTCAGGCGTGCTGACCCATGGGTCGCTGGCGAAGCTGTTGAGAAATTTCTTCGCATCGTCGCTTGCCGTGACCTGACTGACCCAGACGTTCAACTGGTCAATGATCGGCTTCGGCGTGCCGGCAGGCACCATGGCGCCCCACCAGGTGCGGATATCGACCGGATAGCCAAACTCCGTCAGCGTCGGAATGTCGGGCGCCGCCTGCATCCGCTGGCTGGCGCCGACGGCGAGAAGCCGCATGCGCCCGGCGCGCAGTTGCGCCATCGCCTGAATATTATCTGCAATGACGTAGTCGAGATTTCCGCTGGCAAGGTCGTTGAGGAAATCCGCGCCGGTACGGTAGCCGACATCGACCGCCGTCAGTCCGACCTGCTGCTTGAACATGGCGCCGATGGCCTTGGCGATGGGCGTTGCGTATCCGTAGGTCGCTTTCTCGCCCTTCTGTTTCATCGCGGCGGTCAGCTCGGCGACATCCTTCCACGGCGCTTCCGGCCGCACCGCCAGCATCATCGTTGCCTGACTGATGGTTGCTGCGACCTGCAACGTCTTGCCGAAATCGACGGGCGGGTTCTTGAACAGGTGCATGTAGGAAGCAACCGAACTTGCGCCCGCCACCTGAATCGTGTGGCCGTCCGGTTTGGCGCGCGCGACCGTTTCGGCAGCGAGGCTGCCGAGCGCGCCGGGCTTGTTCTCGACGACGATATTGCGGCCCATCAGCGGCCGCATCTTTTCGGCATAGAAACGCACGATCACATCGGCGCCGGAGCCCGCAGCAAAGCCGCAGATGGAATGCACGTCCTGCGAAGGATAGGCCTGCGCGCGGACGGTTCGTACACCGGCGAACGTGCCCAGCGCCAAGGCCGGCAGTGCAATACCCAGATTTCTGCGCGTGATTTCCATGTGAAGTGAATTGCCCTCAGGTTCCAACTACGAAACAGCAGGTCGTCGTCGTGGTGCCGCCGATATTGAGCGTGGCGACTTTACGGGCGCCTTCGACCTGATAGTCGCCGGCGCTGCCGTTCACCTGCTTTGCCGCATCCAGCACCATGCGCACGCCGGTTGCGCCGACCGGGTGGCCTAGGCCGATCAGGCCGCCGCTCGGATTGACGGGCAGCTTGCCGCCTAATGCAATCGTGCCGTCCTCGACGGCCTTCCACGCTTCGCCCGGTTTGGTCATGCCGAAGTGTTCGATGGCCATGTATTCGGTGACGGCGAAACAGTCGTGCGTCTCGATGGCGTCGATCTGCGAGACGTCGCCGACATTGGCGCGGCGGAATGCGTCCTGGATCGTGTCACGCACATGCGGGAACACATAGGGCTTGTCGCGGCTGTCGGCGATCTTGTCCTTGAACATGATGGTCGCGCTGCGGTGTCCCCAGCCGAGGATGCGCGGCACGCTCTCGATGTCGATGCCCTGGCGCTTGGCCCATTTTTCCGCGTACTCGCGTGAGGCAAGGAACACGGCGGATGCGCCATCCGTCACCTGCGCGCATTCGTTGCGGCGCACGCGGCCTTCGATCACCGGATTGGCCTCGTCGTCCTGCATGAAGCTCTTTGCGGTGTAGTTCCACTTGCGGGTCTGTGCGTTCGGATTGCGCTTGCCGTTTTCGAGATTGATTTCGGCAATGCGTCCGAGATGGCGATAGTCGAGTCCGTAACGCTCGTCATAGACATCGGCGAGATTGCTGAAAGCGCGCGGCCAGACGTAATTCGCATCGGTAAATTCATGTCCGGTGCGGGCCGCCACGGCGAGATATTCGCCGGCCGTCTTCCCCGGAACATTTCTCATGAATTCCACGCCGAGTACGCAGGCAAGGCCGTAGTGATCCGCCTCGATGTCGGCGGCGGCACCCAGCACGGCGAGACTGCCCGAGGCGCAGGCCGCTTCGTGCCGGCCTGAAGGGAGCCCGTTGAATTCCGGGCGGATGGCGGCGAACAGCCCGCCAAGGACGCCCTGATTGCAGAACAATTCGGAGGCGAAATTGCCGATGTGCGCGGTTTCGACTTCGCGGGCTTGGATGTTGCAGCGGTCGAGCGCGCCATCGACGGTCTCTTCCATGAGTGCCGCGATATCCTTGTTCTCGCGGCTGTAGTTGCGCGCGAAGTCGGTCTGGTATCCGCCAAGGATAAAAACGTCCTTCAACATCACGGCTCTCCCTGGAATTTCCGGCTATCTTATCAAGGTTTGCGAAACGAACCCAGTTACTTCACGCGCCGGTCACGGGTGTCTCTTGTGAACGTGAAGTGAAATACCGGCTATATTCCCCTAGATATGCGGCGCGCGGCGGATTTTCAGGCGGCTTTTGCAGGCTTTGAACCCATGAATACGCGTACCGGCACCGGCGATTTTTACGACAACATTCCCGTCTTCAACGTCTTCCCGAAGCTGATGGACCCGGCGCTGTACCATCGGCTGCCGGACGACTGGACCATCGGCATTGCCGATATCGTCCAGTCCACCAAGGCGATCCGCGAGAAACGCTACAAGGCGGTGAACATGGCTGGCGCTGCCGTGATCGCGGGCCTCGCCAACGCGATTTCCAATCACGACTTTCCGTTTGTGTTCGGCGGCGACGGCGCGAGCTTTGCGATTGGTCCCGACGTGCTGGATCTGGCGCGGCAGTCGCTTGCCGACACCGCCACATGGGTGCGTGAAGAACTTGGCCTTACGTTGCGGGTGGCGCTGGTGCCGGTCGGTGCCGTGCGGGCGCAGGGGCTGGATGTGCAGGTGGCGCGGTTTGGGCCTTCGCCGAATGTCGCTTACGCGATGTTTGCCGGCGGCGGGCTGGGCTTCGCAGAGGCTGCGCTCAAGCGCGACGAGTTTGCCGTCACGCCGTCGCCTACGGGAAGCAGGCCGGACCTTTCCGGCCTGTCGTGCCGGTTCTCTGAAATCCCGGCCTCGCGCGGCATCATTCTCTCGCTGGTCATCGTGCCGGCGCCGGGCGCGGCCGCCGCGGCGTTTCGTTCGCTGATCGAAGATATCACCGGGATGGTGGAAAATTCGCCGCTGGCATCGCGACCTTTGCCATCGGGCGGGCCTCCGCTGCGCTGGCCGCCGCCGGGGCTGACACTCGAAGCGCATGCCACGCGCAAGGCGGGCAAGTCGCTGCGGCTGCGGCGGGCCTTTCTCTATTTCCGCGTCGGGTTGTCGTATCTGGTCCTGCGCTACGGGATCAAAGTCGGCCGCTTTGTTCCCGCGACCTACATCAGCCAGCTTGTCGAGAATTCCGACTTCCGCAAATTCGACGACGCGCTGCGCATGGTGCTGGACTGCACGCCGGCATTGGCGGACGCGCTGGAGAAGAAACTGGCAGAAGGCGTCGCCGCCGGGGTGGTGCGCTACGGTGCCCATCGCCAGAAGGCGGCGATCATGACCTGCTTCACTCCTTCGCCGACCCACGGGAACCACGTCCACTTCATCGACGGGGCGGATGGCGGCTACGCCTTGGCAGCTACTGCGCTGAAGGCCACAGCGGCCTAGAAAGGCCTTTCTCCCAAGGCTCTGCCTCTGATTGTGACAATTTCGCTGGACAAGTCAGGTGCGCCGCTTGAAGCCGCGTTATTTCGGTCGGCGGAGGCTGTAAATAGCTTACTGCTGGCCGGGCCAGCCGGGGCGAGTGCTACCCCGCCGTTCCGGTTCCGGTGACGATTCATGAGGTCCTGATGTTCGGCTGGTTCCACGCCATAATGCCGCGCGAAGAGCGGTTCTTCGACATGTTCGCGAAACATTCCGAAGTCGTGCTGAAGGGCGCCGAGGCGCTGCGCGCCATGCTCGAAGGCGGTGACGCCGTGGCGAAGAACTACCAGCTGGTGATGGATCACGAGCAGGCCGCCGATAACGTCACCCGCGACGTGCTGATCGCCGTGCGCCGCACCTTCATTACACCGTTCGACCGCAGCGTGATCCGCAGCCTGATTACCTCGATGGACAACGGCATCGACCAGATGCAGAAGACGGCGAAGGCAATCCGCCTGTTCGATGTGCAGACGTTCGAACCGGAAATGAAGGAAATGGCCGATGCCATCGTCGATGCCGCCAAGCTGGTGCGCGAGGCGGTGTTGCTGCTCGGCTCCGTCCGCCAGGAGGCCAGCCGTCTCGCTGCGCTGACGGAAAAGATTTCTCAGATCGAAGGCCGTGCCGACGAACTGCACGACGTCGGCCTCAAGGCGCTCTACCAGAAGGTCGGCGCGAACAATGCCATGGCATATTTCGTCGGCAATGAAATCTACGACCATCTTGAAAAAATCACGGACCGTTTCGACGACGTTGCCAACGAAATCCACGGCATCGTCATCGAGTACGGCTGATCGCGCGGGTAACCGATGGATTTTGGTACGCTTGCCTTACCGGCGCTGATCGGCCTGATCGCTGTCGCGCTGATCTTCGATTTTCTCAATGGGTTGCATGACGCAGCCAATTCCATTGCGACAATTGTTTCGACGCGCGTGCTGCGCCCGCAATACGCGGTGGCTTGGGCGGCGTTTTTCAATTTCATCGCGTTCCTGTTTTTCGGCCTGAGTGTCGCGCAGACCATCGGTACCGGCATCATCGACATCAAAGCCGTCGATCCGCATGTTATCTTTGGCGCGCTGATGGGCGCGATTGTCTGGAATCTCATTACCTGGTGGGCCGGCATTCCGTCGTCGAGTTCGCATGCGTTGATCGGCGGACTGGTCGGCGCGGGTGTGGCGAAAGCCGGGCCCGGTGTCGTCGTATGGGCTGGCCTGAGCAAGACCAGCGCCGCGATCTTCCTGTCGCCGGCCATTGGATTTGCACTGGCGCTGCTGCTGATGCTGCTGGTGTCGTGGTTGTTCGTGCGGTCGCGGCCACATCTGGTAGAACGTGTTTTCCGCGTCGTGCAGTTTTTCTCGGCGTCCGCCTATTCGCTGGGTCACGGCGGCAACGATGCCCAGAAGACCATGGGGATCATCGCGGTTCTGCTGTATTCGCAGGGTTATCTTGGCGCGGAATTCAGCGTGCCGTTCTGGGTCGTGCTGAGTTGTCAGGCGGCAATGGGCCTCGGCACGCTGTTTGGCGGCTGGCGTATCGTGCGCACCATGGGCTCGCGCATCACGCATCTCACGCCGATGCAGGGCGTCTGCGCCGAGACTGGCGGCTCGATCATGCTGTTCACGGCGACCCACCTCGGCATTCCGGTTTCGACCACGCATACGATCACCGGCTGTATCATCGGCGTCGGCGCAGCCCGCCGTGTACGCGCGGTGCGCTGGAATATTGCCAGCGGCATTCTCATCGCGTGGATCATCACGATCCCCGCTTCCGCGTTTGTCAGCGCGCTGTGCTACTGGGCGCTGAATATCTTTTTTTAAGCTGCCTTCGCCGCAGCTTGCGCGCCTACCAGCCGCTTGATCGCCTCGACCATCGCCGCATGCGACGCGACGCCCTTGCCGGCGATGTCGTAGGCGCTGCCATGCGCCACCGATGAGAACAGGATCGGTGTGCCGATAGCGAGGCCCGCCGTCTGGTTCGGCGCCAGCAGTTTTGCGGTGATGTGACCCTGGTCGTGCAGCATCACGACGAAGGCGTCGCATTTCTTCGGAAACATGGTGTCGGCGCCGTAAGGACCTTCGACTGCAATCCCAGTGGCCTTTGCGTCTTCAATCGCGGGTGAAATGATTTCGATCTCCTCGCGGCCGAACAGTCCGCCTTCGCCGGCGTGTGGGTTCAGTCCGCCGACGATGATCTTTGGCGATGCGATGCCGAGGCGCTTCAGCGCCGTATCGGCAGCCTTGATGGCGCGGCCGACGCGCTCGCGCGTAACTAGCCGCACGGCTTCCGCGACGCCGACATGCAGCGTGGTGTGGACGATGCGGCGTTCGCCGAAGCACAGCATCAGGAAAACGTCGTGAATGTCGGTGCCGGTCTCCTTGGCGACGAACGAGGGATAGCCATCGAATGCGATACCGGCGGCATGGATCGAAGTCTCGTTCTGCGGTGCGGCGACGACCGCCTCGACATCGTTCGACAGGGCAGCCGCGACCGCGCGGCGTGCGCTAGCAATCGCGCCCAGGCCATAGTTCGCGCCGCTCTTGCCGAATTCAAACTGGTCGGCGTGCGGCATCGGTGCGGACAGCACGTTCAGCGCACCGCCTGGGTTCCCTTGCCACTTTGCATCGCGTGCTTCGGCAATCACGTTGAAAGTCGTCTTGAGGCCAGCCGCCTTGGCCTGGCGTTCCAGCACCAATGGATCGCCGACGACCATGGGACGGCAGATTGCATTGACCGCGGGATCGAGCGCGCATTTCAGCCCAACTTCGGGGCCGATACCTGCCGGATCTCCGGTTGCAATGGCTACACGCGGCAGGGCGTTTGGCATGGCTGGCAAGTCCTTATACTATGCGTCATTCTGACCGACATACCACGGTACGCCGCGGATGAAATCAACCGGGTCGGTCTGGTTATTGGGAAGGTCTGTGATGCGCCTTGTGATTACCCTCGTGCTTGCGGCATCGGTGCTGGCATTGCCGTCAAAGGCGGAAGAATGGCCCACGCGGCCGGTTCGCGTCATTGCGCCATTCGCGGCTGGCGGCACGGCGGACACACTGGGGCGCATCGCCGCCGAGCAGCTTTCCGACGCCTTCCGCCAGCAATTTTTCGTCGAGAATCGCGGCGGTGGCGGCGGTGTGCCAGGCTCGCTTGCGGTCGCGCGCATGGACCCCGATGGATATAATTTCGTGGTTTCCGGCATCGCGACCCATGCGATTGCACCGGCGGTAAACTCCAACACCGGCTACGATCCCGTCAACGACTTCACCCACGTCGCTTACTTTGGCGGTCCGCCGATTGTCTTTATCGTGCCGAAGTCGCTCGGCGTGAACACGCTGCCGGAACTCGTCGCCTACGCGAAGAAGAACAACGAGAAGCTCACTTACGCATCGCCGGGCACCGGCACGAGCGGGCATCTGGTCGCCGAATATTTTGCGGGCAAGGCCGGCATCGGCGTTGAGCATGTGCCATATCGCGGCGCTGCACCCGGCGTCATGGACGTGATGGCCGGCCATCTGCGCTTTGGTTCGATGACGTGGACAACGGCCTCCGGTCAGATCAGCGCGGGCACAGTCGTGCCGCTCGCGGTGTCGTCCGCCCAGCGCTTGAAGGATTTTCCGAATATCCCGACGTTCCGCGAACAGGGCTACGATCTCGTCAGCACGACGTGGTTTTCACTCTCCGCGCCGCCGGGCCTGCCTAAGTCCATCGTCACCTCGGTCAACCGCGAGCTCGTCAAGGCGTTCGCAAAGCCGGAAGTGATGGAGCGCCTGCGGACCGAGCAGATCCTGACCGAGCCGATGACGCCGGAGGAGTTCAAGAAATTCGTCGGTGAGGAATATGTGCGCTGGAAGTCGGTGGCTCAGCAGATCGGGCTGAAGCAGAATTGAGTTACTTCGCGTGCTTGCGAATCCGGAACACAATGACGTCGTCCTGCCGTGCGGTGTCCTCCACCGCATCGCCGGTTTCGCGCATGAGATTGGGAATGTCGATTTCCGCCAGCGGGTCCGTGCACTCGACGACCAGCAGATCGCCTGCGGCGAGCCTTTTCAGCGCCTTGCGGGTGCGCAGCGCGGGCAAGGGGCACTTCAGGCCGCGCAGGTTGAGGGTGGTCTCGCTCATGGACGCTTCGCTAGCATCGCTTGACCGCCAAGGCAAAGGCTCCCACATAGCGCCATGTCCACGCCTTCCAAAGACCCGCAGAAAATCGGCCGTCTGACGCCGCTCAAGGACGTGCTGGCGCATATCGCCATGCATATTGCGCCAGTGGCTGTGCGGGAGGTGGATGCGGTGCAGGCGGGGGGCTGTGTGCTGGCGTCTGATGTGGTTGCACCCGAGGGCCGGCCTGCCGGCGCGATTGCCTTGCGTGACGGATTTGCGGTGCGCTCCGAGGAGGCCGCGGACGGCAGTTCCTATGCGCCCGCGCCGCTTCAGACTGCACATGCTGTCGATGTGGGCGATGCGTTGCCTGCGGAAACGGATGCGGTGGCCGCGCAGGATATGATTGTTGTGGCGGGAAGTGCGACGCAGGCGATGATAGCTATCGCGGCGGGAGACGGCGTGCTGGCCGCGCATGGCGACGCCAAAGCCGGGACTGTTTTGCGCCGTGCGGGCGAAAAGTTGCGGGACATTGATGTGGCGGTGCTGCATGCGCTGGGTGTATCGCGCGTCGCTGTACGCCGGCCGCGCGTGCGCGTCATTGTCGCGCGTGCAACGGACGATCCGGTTCTTGAAGCCATTGCAGCATTGATGGGAACGCTGGCGACTGCGTGTGGCGGCGAAATCGTTTCTGACGGCCAGGGAGAATCCGCCGCGCTGGGCTCCGATGACACCGATCTTGTCATTCTGGTTGGCGGCAGCGGAACGGGATTGCGGGACGTGAGCGTCCATTTGCTCGCGCAAGCAGGGCAGGTGGCGTTCCACGGCGTCGGCATTTCACCTGGAGAAACAGTCGCGTTCGGTGCGATGAACAAGGCTGGCGTTCTGATCGTTCCGGGCAGGCTGGATGCGGCATTTGCCGCCTGGGTGACCATCGGCGAAGCGATCATGGCGCATCTCGCCGGATATAAAGGTGCACCGCCATCGTCGCCGGCGACACTTGCGCGCAAGGTGGCATCTACCATCGGTCTGGTCGAAGTGGTGCCGGTGAAGCTCGAACCATCCGGCGCGCTGCCGTTGGCGTCAGGCTATATTCCTTTGCAGGCGATGGCGCAGGCGAGTGGGTATATTGTCGTTCCCGCCGACAGCGAGGGATTTCCAGCCGGGACTTCGGTCGGTGTAAGGGCAATGCCGTGAGCGACGCTTCCACAAACAAGCAGGCGGCGGCTGCCGATCTTGTCGCCGCCGTTCGCCGCGCGGCGTCGCAGGAACAGTTTCTGGAAGTCGTTTCGCCGGAGGAAGCGCGCGCAAGGTTTGCGCAGCACGTCGATCTGTCGCCGTTGCCGGGTGAAGCTGTCTTGCTTGCTGCCGCGCTCGGCAGGGTGCTGTCAAACGATGTGGCCGCACCCATCGACGTGCCGCCGTTCGACCGTTCCGGCGTCGATGGCTTTGCGGTGCGTGCTTCCGACACCGCGCATGCGACCGATGCAACGCCCCGCCGCCTGTTGCTCAACGCAGAGGTGATCGCCTGCGGTCATCAACCGAAACTCGAAGTCACACCCGGCAGTGCAACAACAACATCGACTGGCGGGGCGCTACCACGTGGCGCTGACGCCATGGTGATGATCGAGAACACGGAGCTGGTCGAGACGCCGCAGGGCCCGGCCATCGACGTGCGGCGCACGGTGATGCCGGGCCAATACGTTGGTTTTGCCGGAACGGACATCGCGCGCGGCGAAACGTTGCTGCGCAAAGGGACAGTGCTGACGTCACGCGAAATCGGCATGCTGGCGGCGTGCGGTATTGCGCAGGTCAACGTCGTGCGGCGGCCCAAGGTCGCGGTGATGTCCACGGGTGACGAACTGGTGCAGCCGGGCCAGCCGCTGCGGCCCGCAGCGGTTTACGATTCCAATAATGCGATTATCGCGGCTGCTGTCACGGAAGCAGGCGGCGAGCCGATCATCGTCGGCTCATTCGCGGACAACGAGAAAATCCTCGCCGATGCACTCGCGGGCGCGTTGAAGATCGCCGATATGGTTGTGCTGTCGGGCGGCACTTCAAAAGGCGCGGGCGATCTTTCCCATCGCGTCGTGTCACGCGCGGGCGTGCCCGGCGTGCTGGTGCATGGCGTTGCGCTCAAGCCCGGCAAGCCGCTGTGCCTTGCGGTCGCCGATGGCAAGCCGATTGCGGTACTGCCGGGATTCCCGACTTCGGCGATCTTCACGTTTCATGCCTTCATCGCGCCGGTGATCCGCGCGCGCGCCGGACGCGGTGCAGAAATTGCGCGGACAATGGCGGCGAAAGTGCCGATGCGTATTTCATCCGAGATGGGGCGGCAGGAATTCGTGCTGGTCGCGCTGGTCGAGGGCGCTGACGGGCTGGTGGCATTTCCGACGGCGAAAGGCTCCGGTTCCGTTACGGCGTTCTCGCAGGCCGATGGATTCCTCACCGTCGATGCGCTGGCGACTTCGCTTGATGCCGATACCCGTGCTGAAGTCACCTTGATCGGCGCCGCGCACCTTCCCGATCTTGTCATTACCGGCAGCCATTGCGTTGCGCTCGATGTGGTGATGTCAAAACTGTCAGACCGGGGCATCGTGGCGCGCAGCATTGCCGTCGGCAGCATGGGTGGCGTTGCCGCGGTGTCGCGCGGCGAGTGCGATCTTGCGCCAGTGCATCTGCTCGATCCCGCGGGCGAGAACTACAACACGCACCTCCTCAAGCCCGGCATTTCGCTGGTGCGTGGCTGGGAGCGCATGCAGGGCTTCATGTTCCGCAAGGACGATGCGCGCTTTGCCGGCAAGCCGGCGGCGGAGGCATTGCAGGCCGCGCTGGCCGACGAACGTTGCCTGATGGTCAACCGCAATGCCGGCGCTGGCACCCGCATCCTGATCGACCGGCTGCTGGCGGGTCAAAGGCCCGCCGGTTACGCCAACCAGCCGAAGTCACACAACGCGGTTGCTGCTGCGGTAGCGCAAGGGCGGGCCGACTGGGGTATCGCCATCGAATCCGTGGCGGGCATGTATGGCCTCGGCTTCTTGCAGATCGCGCCTGAGCATTATGATTTTCTGGTTGCCGATACGCGCCGGGAGCGTACCGCAGTGCAGGCATTCCTCGCCGCGTTGCGCGACCCTGCTGTGCGTGAGCGCATCGCTGCACTGGGCATGAAGCCGGTATAAGACGCAGGCGACAAGAACGAACCGGCGCGGCGAGGAATTACGACCATGATGAAACTGGGTCTTTTCATCGAAGGCGGTGGCCACCACATGGCCGCCTGGCGGCATCCCGGTGTCGCTTCCAACGGGCGCATCCGGATTGAAAGTTTCATGGACGCCGCGCAAATGGCCGAGCGCGCCAAATTCGACATGGTCTTCACAGCGGACACGAATGCGTCGTTCGGTGCGGACGACGTTTTTTATTGGACGCACAGCAGCGCCGCTTCGCGGCTGGAACCGCTGACCATGCTGGGTGCGCTGTCGGCGGTGACGAAGCACATCGGCCTTGTCGCTACGATGTCGACAACCTACGCAGAGCCGTTCAGCGTCGCGCGCTTCTTTGCTTCGCTTGACCAGATCAGCCATGGGCGTGCGGGGTGGAACCTCGTCACGTCGCTCACTGACGCTGAGGCCAAGAACTTCAACAAGGAAGCCCACGCAGCACACGCCGATCGCTACGTTCGTGCGCGCGAGTTCGCGCAGGTCGTGCTTGGCCTTTGGGATACGTGGGAAGACGACGCGATGGTCTATGACAAGGCCGCCGGCGTCTATCTCGACCCGGACAAGCTGCATTTTCTCAACCACAAGGGCGCGCATTTTTCCGTGCGAGGTCCGTTGATGGTGCAGCGTTCGTCACAGGGGCACCCTGTGGTCGTGCAGGCGGGCGGTTCGGAGGATGGCCGTCAACTCGCAGCCGAAACGGCGGAAGTGATCTTCACGGTGCAGCAGGACATCGATGCCGCGCGGGAATTCTCAGCCGATGTCAAAGGCCGTGCCGCGAAACTCGGCCGCCCGCCCGAAGCGATCAAGATATTGCCGGGTGTCATGCCGGTGGTCGGCAAGACGCGCGCGGAAGCCGAAGCGAAGTATGAGGAATTGCAGGATCTGATCCAGCCGCAAATCGGCGTGCGGCAGCTCTCAAGTTACTATGGTTTTGACTTGGCAGCGTTCCCCATCGACGGACCTGTGCCGGAACCGCGCGAAACCAATGGCGAGCAGGCGCGCGTCAAGATGATTTCCGAACTGGCCAGGCGCGAGAACCTGACGATCCGCGGGCTTTACAAGCGGATCATCGGCCAGCGCGCCCACCGGGTATTGAAGGGCACGGCTAGCGACATCGCGGACGCGCTGGAAGAATGGTTTGTCGGCGGCGCCTGCGACGGATTCAACGTGCTGCCGCCCACCTTTCCGCGCGACCTTAACGATTTCTGCGAGGGTGTCGTTCCGGAGCTTCAGCGGCGTGGCCTGTTCCGCAAGGAATACGAGGGCAAGACCTTGAGAGAAAATCTCGGTCTGCCGTACCCGGTTAACCGGCACGCGGCCGCGCGCGACCGCAAGGGCACGGTCTGAGGCAGCATTAACGCTGTTCTGGTAGCGACATCGTGCCGGTCGCTTTGCTATAAAGGCACATGCGCATCATCGGCATTGCGGGCTGGAGCGGCTCGGGCAAGACCACGTTGTTGACCAAGGTCATTCCGCGCCTCGTTGCGCGCGGACTGAAAGTGTCAACACTCAAGCACGCGCACCACGCGTTCGATGTCGATTATCCGGGCAAGGATTCGCATACCCACCGCGTTGCTGGCGCGACTGAAGTGCTGGTGACTTCGGCAAACCGCTGGGCGCTGATGCACGAGTTACGTGGCGATGCCGAGCCTTCGCTGTTTGCCATGCTGCGCAAGCTGTCGCCGGTCGATCTGGTGATCGTCGAGGGCTTCAAGGCCGCCGCCTGTGCCAAGATGGAAGTCTATCGCAAGGACGTCGGCAAACCGCCGCTGCATCCCCAGGATGAGTTCATCAAGGGTATCGCCTCCGACATTGCGTTTCCCCATGCACGCCAACCCGTCGTGCCGCTCGACGATATCGATGCGGTCATCGCGTTGATGCTGGAATGCGCCGAGCCGCTTGAGCAGGTTCTGGCGCGCGAGGCCGTGCCGCATCTGGCGTCAACGGTCGCGTGATGGCGCAGCTTATCGACGATTGTTTTGCCTTTGACGGTCCGCTGATGCGGATTGCCGACATGGAGCGCCTGATCGTCGAGCGGGTATCGCCGGTCATCGAGCGCGAAGATATTGCGCTGAACGGTGCGGTCGGGCGCGTGCTGGCCGCCGATGTTGTGTCCGGTGTCAACGTGCCGCCGTTCGATAATTCCGCGGTCGATGGTTTTGCGGTGCGCAGCGAAGACCTGAATGCAAGTGGCGAGACGCGCCTGAACATTATCGAGCGCGTTACGGCTGGCGCAAGCCCTGCGCGCAAGCTCGGTAAGGGTGAGGCGACGCGCATCTTCACCGGCGCGCCGGTGCCGGAAGGCGCCGATACCGTATTCATGCAGGAAGACACGCGCGTTGAAGCTGGCGTGGTGATCGTGCCGCCGGGCCTCAAGCGCGGCGCGAATTTCCGGCTGGCAGGCGAGGACGTGCGCGTCGGTGCGACGGTCTTGCAAGCGGGCAGACGGTTGATGCCGCAGCACGTTGCGCTTGGTGCGGCACTCGGCCTGACGACACTCACTGTCCGCCGCCGCGTGCGGGTTGCACTGTTTTCCACCGGCGATGAAATCGTCGAACCGGGAAAACCGCTTGCGAAGGCCGCGCTTTACGATTCCAACCGCTACCTGCTGTCGGGGATGTTGCGCGCACTGGGCGCGGAAGTTACCGACCTCGGCATTCTTCACGACGATTCTGTGCAACTCGCGCAAGCCATTTCCGAAGCCGCGCGCAACCACGATCTCGTGCTGACCTCCGGCGGCGTTTCGACCGGCGAAGCCGATCACGTCCGCGACGCGGTCGCAAAAATCGGAAAACTGGTCTTCTGGCGTGTGGCCATCAAGCCGGGCCGCCCAGTGGCGATGGCGGTGCTGTCCGGCGCGAATGGCCACAGCGCGGCATTCGCTGGCCTGCCGGGAAATCCCGTCGCGGTGTTTGTGACATTCATCCGTGTCGTGCGGCCTTTGCTGCTGCGGCTGGCCGGTGCGTTGCCAGAGTCGCTGATCGCAGTGCCAGCGCGCGCGACCTTCAATTATAAAAAGAAGAAAGACCGCCGCGAGTATATCCGCGTCAGCGCGCGCATCGGCAGCGACGGCGCGATCGAGCTTGAGAAATATCCCCACGAGGGGGCGGGGCTGCTCGCCTCGCTCACCGAGACCAGCGGGCTTGCGGAAATCACCGAGGACATTACGGCTATCGCGCCGGGCGATATGCTTGGCTACCTGCCGTATGCGGTGTTGACGAATTGAATTTATTGCGCCGCCAGCTTTTCGGCCTGCGCGACATCTTCCGGTGTATTCACATTGAAGAACGGATCGACCGGCTTGTCCGGCCATGTCGCGATGGCGATGCCGTGGCGCGCGGTCCAGATCTCGATCTTGCGCAAATCCTCAACGACAAGCGCGTGGCGCAGATCGTCGCGTAATCCGACATGCCACAGTCCGGCGACCGGATGCCGCCAGTCGCCCGATTGCGCGCAGGCAAGTTTCTTATCCTGCTCCTCGCGCACGGCGTGGAGGCGCGCGACGAAATCTTCCGGCAGGAAGGGGCAGTCGCCCGGTGCGCTCACCATCCACTCGATGGCGGGATAATTGCGCGCCGTCCAGTCGAGCCCGGCGAGGATGCCCGCCAGCGGACCGGCAAAATCCTTCACGCTGTCGGCTATCACTGGCAGGCCGTAAGCGGCGAACCGCTGGGGATCGCCGTTGGCGTTCAGCACCGTCTGCGCACTGGCCGGCCTTAGCCGGGCCAGCACACGGGCCAGAATCGTCTGGCCGCCGATCTCGATGGCCGCCTTGTCGCCGCCGCCCATGCGTTGCGCCTGGCCGCCCGCGAGAACAAGGCCAATCGTCAGCGGCAACTTAGTCGTCATGTGCCGATGCTTTGCGCCGGTGTTTCGAGCTTTCTTCCTCGATGTAGTCAAGGTTCTGGTCGAACACGATGCGTTTTTCGCCGGCGAGCGCGATGAAGCGTTTGCCGCGCGCGCGCCCGATCAAAGTTAAATTAGCCTTGCGCGCCAGTTCGACGCCCCAGGCCGTAAAGCCCGAACGCGACACCAGAATCGGAATTTCCATGCGCACGCACTTGATCACCATTTCCGAGGTCAGCCGTCCGGTGGTGTAGAAAATCTTGTCGGCAGCCGACACCTGATGCTTGAACATCCAGCCTGCGATTTTATCAACCGCGTTGTGGCGGCCGACATCTTCCATATAAACAATGGGTTCATCGCGTACCGCGAGTACGCAGCCGTGGATTGCGCCAGCCTCGAGATACAGTGACGGCGTGGTGTTGACCGCGTTGGTGATCGCATAGAGCCACGAGGTGCGAAGCTCGGCGTCGGGCAACTTGGCCTGCTCGATCACTTCCATCAGGTCGCCGAACACGGTGCCCTGAGCACAACCGGAGGTTTGAACCTTCTTCTTGAGTTTCGCTTCGTAATCCGTCGGCCGCTCGGTGCGGACCACGACCACGGAAAGCTCCTCGTCGTAGTCGATGCCGGTCACGGTATCGTCCGGCTGCAGCATGTTCTGGTTGAGGAGGTAGCCCAGCGCCAGATAGTCCGGGTAGTCGTTGATGGTCATCGCGGTGACGATTTCCTGGCTGTTCAGGAAGATCGTCAGGGCGCGCTCGACCGTGACCGAGGTCTCGACCTTGGCCCCGGTCTGGTCGATGCCGGTGACGCGCTCGGTCAGCCGCGGGTCATGCGGGTCGGGTTTGATCAAGAATCTGTCGCGGGGAGCGTCCATGGACCAACAATGTGGGTTCAAAGGCCGCTTTTCAAGCACCGGACTGCCCGTATCCGCCTGTAAGGCTTGAAAAAGTCCGCGCGGGAGGCCATGACGTTGCCTCGCCGACGCGGCCCAAGGGCCAAAGCGACGGAGGGATGGCCGAGTGGCTTAAGGCGCACGCTTGGAAAGCGTGTGTGCGTGAAAGCGTACCGTGGGTTCGAATCCCACTCCCTCCGCCAGCGGTTTGTCCGAGAGTGTCCAACTAGGTCCATTTTAACATGTGCTTACAAGCACTTCGTTGAAACGTTCGACTGTTCGCGTCCATCAACGTCGCGTACAATCTGTGAACGCAACGTGGGTGAGGACGTGGGTTTGGCTACCCGTGTGTTGAACAAACTGACAACGCTGAAGATCGCAAAAATTCGCGATCGCGGAATGTATGCGGATGGTGGTGGCCTCTATTTGCAGGTAGCCGCAAATGGATCACGTAGCTGGATTTTCCGGTACCGTAGCGCAGACCGAGAGCGCTACATGGGATTAGGTTCGTTGCAGGCTGTCAGCTTGGCTTCCGCACGAGCGAATGCTCAGGCGTGTCGAAGCAAGCTGGCGGTAGGAACTGATCCGCTCGCTGACCGCGAAAGCAATCGGGCCAAGTCTGCTGACAAAAATATCGCTACATTTCGTGATTGCGCAGAGAAGTACATCTCTGCTCACGAGGTTGCGTGGCGTAATCCAAAGCATCGTAAGCAATGGCGACGTACGCTCGAGACGTATGTGTATCCCGTTTGCGGTAACGCGGCCGTTAGCGTTGTCACGTTAGATACTGTTTGCAAAATTCTTGAACCAATATGGGTTGCAAAGCCAGAGACTGCTTCCCGCGTCCGCGGGCGTATTGAATCGGTTCTCGATTGGGCCAGGGTGAAAGGTCTTAGGAGTGGTGACAATCCTGCGCGTTGGAAAGGTTTGCTCGACAAGATATTTCCCGCGCATAGTCAATTTCGGAAAATTGAGCACCACGCATCGCTTGGCTACGAGCAAATTGCCTCGTTCATAAAAGATTTAGAAAGAAAGCCAGGTGTCGCAGCGGATGCGCTCAATTTCTTAATTCTGACAGCAGCGCGAACGGGCGAGGTCGTTGGTGCACGCGCCTGCGAGATCGACGCACATTCCAAAATGTGGACTGTGCCCGCCGATCGTATGAAATCGAAACGCGAGCACAAGGTGCCCCTTTCTGAAGGCGCTTGGAGAACATTGCCAAATCCGCTGCCGGCTGGCGACGTATTTCTGTTTCAAGGTCTCGGAGGCGGAAAGCCGCTGTCCAATATGGCAATGCTCCAACTCCTACGTCGGATGAACCGGGGCGATATCACTGCACACGGTTTTAGAGCCACATTCCGCACATGGGCAGCGGAACAAACAAATGTTTCACGCGAGGTGGCCGAAGCCGCCTTGGCGCACGTTTCTGGTGATAAAGTGGAAGCCGCATATCAACGCAGCGATATGTTCGCCAAGCGTCGCGAATTAATGGATGCTTGGTCGAATTTCTGTGGCCACCAACAAGCTGCAGGGCAGTTGTTGATGTCGGCTGCATCCTGATGTCTCAAATAAAGTTCGAAGGGCATTCGCTAGGGACCGCCACTCAACGTAAGGAATTTCTGCTGTTTGCGTATGAGATTGAGCCGGACGGGTGGCAGGCGATTATCGACTTTATATGTGAGCAATTTCAGCCAAATCAGGAATTTCTGATCGGAGAGCTCGGGAAACGTCTCAGCATCTACTCTTCTAGTCCGTCTGTTTTGGTACGTTATCTCCTGCTCTTCCATGAAGAACTCGATAAGTTCGATGATGACTTACCGGATAGAGCAAAGTTCGAATCGGCAGAACTTTGGCATGAAGCGGTTTCCCGACATTTTAGCAATCTGGACCGGCATATTTTGAACGTTGTCGATCGTTTTGAGCGAGTCTTGGCCGTTAACGATCGATGCGCTGCTTACGGACTTCGAATTGCAAATTGAGATAATCACCGTTTTTTTTCGAAAAGTATTGCAACGGTGATAATTATGGCAGCCGGAAAATTTGCGTCGGTTGTGAGGGTATGCCTCCATCTGCCCTGATCTTGAGAAGGGCGACGACATGCAAAAGGAACTTCCGACGACCGGCTTCGTCCGTTTGACGACGGTCCTTACATTGTTTCCCGTTGGGAAATCCAGTTGGTGGCAAGGGGTGCGCGAGGGCCGCTATCCGAAACCGGTGAAGCTTGGACCGCGCACCACAGCGTGGCGTGCGAGTGACATCCGCATGCTCCTTGAACTGACCGAGCAGAATACAGCGATGTGAGAGCTGCTCTCCATCGACTATCGGTTCGGGTAGTCAGCTTCGTCTTCGCGCTGCGCAGCATTATGAATGAAACTCACCACCAATAAGCTTCCATTACGACCGCGTGAGCAGAGTTGCTCACGCGGCAAAATATTGGCGTTGGTATAGGAACTAAGGTATCTGCGATGAGCCGTATCCGTTCAATAAAGCCCGAGTTCTGGACTTCCGCGCAGATCTTGGAATGTTCCAAGGACGCTCGACTGCTATTCATTGGTCTTTGGAATTTCTGTGACGACGCGGGTCGTCATCCGTACAGCGCAAAGCAGGTGAAAGCGGAAGTATTTCCGGCTGATGACTCCACGGAGAAAGACATTCTTGGACTACTTGGCGAACTGGAGACCGGAAATTTAATCGCGCGCTACGTGTCTGGTGAAAAACAGTTTTTCTATGTGACGGGCTGGAAGCATCAGCGCATCGATAAGCCGCACCCGCCTAAATATCCGAGTCCGAGCGTGGAGCATTCCGAGATCACTCCACGAACATTCTCGCCTGATAAGAAGGGAGAGGATAAGAAAGGAATCGAAGATACTGGTGCGCAAGCAGCAGCCGACACGACTGCTGCCGTTTTTTTTTGAAACGCGATTTTGGCCTGCTTATCCGAAACGGCGTGGGTCTAATCCACGAAAGCCGGCGCAAAAAGCAATTGAAGTAGCGATCAAGAATGGACACGCGCCGGACACGATCATGGCCGGCTTGCAGCGCTATGTCGCCATCCTGCAATCAACCAACAAATTTGGAAGTGAATATGTCAAGCGTGCGGTGTCTTGGATTCAAGAAGAGGGTTGGACCGACCACACTGATGTCGAAGCACTTATCGATCAATCCAAAATAGTTGGAATTCCGCTCAAGCCGGGCACACCTGAGTTTGAAACTCACTACGCGTCGTTAAAGCCCGAAAGCCTCCAGCATTCGCTGATGACGCGCGCAATTGATACGGGTCAGCCATATTTCATCCGTCCGACTGAGATCCAGAAACGCTCATAGTGGAGAAAGAACATTTCTGGATTTATCACAACGGTGACATATCGAGTTTAACGCTTAACGCCTCTCTCGGGTGCTTTCTGGCGCAAAGTTGGTCGTAATAGCTTTTGAAAGATGCACATGTCGTCTACCGCAGCAAATGGCAAATCTATCGAAGCGGAAAAGCCCTCATCTGACGGGCCTATGACGGTGGCAGAGCGCCCCTTCAACGGGCGCTTCGCCCCTGGAAATAAGTACGGTCGCGGCCGCGCGTTGGGCTCCCGCAACCGAGCCACCACTATGCTGGATAGCATGGCACAGGGCGTAGCCCAGGTGATCCTCAATGCAGCAATCGCAGCAGCACTGGCCGGGGATGTCAGCGCGATGAAACTCATCCTAGACCGGGTTTACCCGGCACGGCGTGGCCGTCCAACACCCTTTAAAATTGAGGCAGTGTTAACGCTGCCAGTTTCGCAGATCACGGCCGCTTTAATCGAGGCGGTGGGAGCTGGCGAACTAACTTCGGCAGAGGCCGTGGATGTCTCGCGTCTTGTGAACCAGCATCGGGCGGCGATTGAGCTGGACGTCATAGAGCAGCGCATTGCTAAGTTGGAGCGAAGGAATGGATTTGGTGACTAAACGTCTGAAGAAACTTGAAACATTACTCCTGCCTGCACCTCGAGCAGAGGTGTGGTTGAACGTAAATGGGCTGATGAGCAACGCTGCTACGGGCGAAAAGATGACTTACGAAGAATTTAAAGTTCAAAACCCCGAATCGATAACGGTCGTTCTGGATCTCAAAAAAGCTTAAAGAGACCGCGGGCAATCAAATCTGTCATGGGGAAGGTCCTCCTTCCGCAACCTGTTAGCGCGCATAATAAGGCGAACATGGCGCCCCCCGTTTGGACAGTCCGCACGACCCTGCGTTATGCTACGACGCATTCTAATACAGGGAAGGGGTGGCCAATGAGCTGGGTGCTAGTTCTAGCGGTGTTGCAGGGGGGATTGGCCATAAGCGGATATCAGTCGCTGCGTGACTGCGAGGCGGCCGGGGCCGAGGCAATTACTGGCCGTGCAAAAATAAGCAAATGGGAAATGGAGCGACCGATCCGAGAAGTTGAAGATAAGACCGCTATTCAGCGTGCAATTAATGCTGCTTTGAAGGCTGGTAAGGATGCTACGCAAGCAGCGATATTCCAAGGTGCGGAAAACACAAAGCGTCGTAGACCTCCACATGACGAGGTCATTGAAATTGAAGGATCAATCGCGGCGCGATTTCAGTGTTTACCCTCAGGAGGCTAGCAATGGGGAAACTCGAAACCGATTTTCAAGTCGCGATGTTTGAAATCTACCGGAAAGCAAAGGAAGATGCACATTATCCTGCAACGTTGTTTCTCAAAATGTTGAGCGACCGCGGCGGGTTGCAAACGGCAAAATTTTTGATCAACTCCAAAAGGGAGTCGGCCGGCTATACTGCTCTTTTTGAGCGGGGCAGATTAGATCTTACGGTCGAGGCTGTCGTGGCTGAGAATGCGAAATGGCATCCATTGTTCAGTACGGACGAGATAGCTAAAGCTAGATCTCGTTTATCCGATTACGGCTACACGCCGCGAGTAAACTGACTCGTCGCCCGGAACGGTGCTTGTGGTCAAGTTTCAGAAAGACCACCTAGTGCTCAGATCGCGAACTACAAGTAGCCGACCGCTCACGAGGGTAAGCCTTTATCATTCTTATAGCCTCGTCATGCGTTATGATCCTTTGAAAGCAGGACAGCCGCTGATCTGAACGTTGTTCATTGCCGCAAAAGATCACCGTTACCCAATCGTCGTGTGCGTTCAAAGTCGGTCGATCTTTATGTGTTCTTGCGAAACATGCTGCACGTAGGGGGTAGGCTTCAGGTTGTCCGAAACCGAATGTTTCATTTTCATGTTTGAATTCGACGTGCACGGCCAGAATTCGAGCACTGCCATTTCTCAAAAAGAAAATAGCGTCAGATTCAAGACCTTTGCTGCCTTTAATCCGGCACGTACAGCGACTGTCGCGTCCGCACCAGTAATTTGCCCAAAATGGCTGCTCAGTCCGGTTTTTCCGCCAACGGACCGCGCGCTGTTCGTCAATGAGTATATTTGAGCCTGCGTATTTCGACTCAGCAGGCGTGCCCGCAATCAGCCAATCTCTGATTTCTTGCGAAGTAAATACGCTCTCGGCGATCGCATCAAGATATGGTTGCGCTTTTGATGAGTACCTAGACATGGCGCAGAATTCCAACTTTTCCCTATACGAAGACTACCGCTTCACTCCGTCAGCTTTACGGCGCTCATCGACAATTCTACGCAGCGCGCCGCTCCCATAGCTTGGAAGCTTCACAGTCGTTTGGGCGGCTCAATCAACCTCAGCAAAGCCGCCACCGAAAAAGTGTACTGTGTGTGCCTGCCATTCTAAGAGCCTGTCCGGAGAAAACTTGAATCTCTTGAATCGTTTATGATTCAAGGGAGGCGGTCCGATTCTTTTGGAGATCGCCGATGTGGACGAAGGAAAATCGCGGGCGCTATGACCGAAGCAAACTTCGCTATCCCAGCGACGTG
>CANJBX010000056.1 GCA_947472885.1 Hyphomicrobiaceae bacterium | reverse complement strand
GTCACGTCGCTGGGATAGCGAAGTTTGCTTCGGTCATAGCGCCCGCGATTTTCCTTCGTCCACATCGGCGATCTCCAAAAGAATCGGACCGCCTCCCTTGAATCATAAACGATTCAAGAGATTCAAGTTTTCTCCGGACAGGCTCTAAGGCCGCTGTAAAGTTGGCCGCCTGAATAAGCTCAGCAGGGTGTCTCAAAACCGGGCCGCAGTACACGCCGCGGAGCACTCCTCTACTTCGCCGTGTAAATCTTTGATTGTGCGGACTATCTCGTGAATGCAGTATCGCGAGGCGAAGGCGAGCCGTAGACGACCGTTGATACTCCGCTAACCCCCCTTATCGCGCAACACTGCACAGCCAAAAGTTGGCTAATGGCTTGTGACGACGAATCGTATTTTCCTATACTCAATGGTGCTGATCTACGGAGAACCAATGCCTGTTAAGACAAAGCCCCGCGAAATATGGACCCTTTTTTCGGGAGCGATGGGGTTGGACATCGGGCTCGAGCAGGCGGGTTTAAAACCCACCCTCGTGAACGAAATCGAGAAGGTCTATTGCCAAACCATACAGTTAAACCGACCTGAGCTGACCCTTATTCCGGGTGATGCTGCAGCCCTGACGGAAAAGTCTCTGCGGGCCGCTCGCAATGGATTTAAGGGCGAAGTCTTTCTGCTGGCTGGTGGCCCTCCGTGCCAAAGTTACTCGTCGGGAGGCAAACGACAAGCGCTTAACGACCCGAGAGGCGGACTCGTCAAAGAGTTTTTTCGGATCGTTGACGAGGTAAGACCTCGATATTTTGTGATGGAGAACGTGGCTAATCTCGCAACCGCTGCCTTATTACATCGGCCAATCGAACAGCGCCCAGGTAAACGGTGGTCTCTAAAAAGTTACGAGAAGAGTGCGGGTCAGCAGTTATCGCTGTTAGACGACGAAGTGCCTGCCCTCCAGCCGGAAGAATTGGCAGGCTCCGCAATTCGCGCACTTGTGCGAGATGTCATCATGCCGCTGAATTACCGGATAAACTTCGGGGTGCTAGATGCTGCCGATTACGGTGCTCCACAGCACCGATTGCGTTTCATAATGATCGGCAGCCGAGATTTGCCCGCGCCCGCATTGCCCCGACCGACACATGGCGCTGGTCTGCTTCCAAGAGCAACTGTCCGTGATGCTATCTGGCACCTCCAAGAGAACCCCGGGCCGCACTCAACATATACACCTGAGGTAGCGCGTTTTTTTTGATTTGGTGCCGGCAGGGGGAAATTGGCGCAATCTTCCTCTTGCGCTACACCGCGAAGCACTAGGGGGAGCTTACAAAAGTGGGGGCGGGAAAACTGGATTTTTCCGGCGCCTCGGCTGGGATAAGCCCAGTTGCACAATGACCGGGAAGTCAAACCGAAAAGCCACCGCGGTGTGCCACCCAATAGAAACGCGGCCAATATCGGCACGCGAATGTGCTGCCCTTCAGGGGTTTCCGGCTGATTGGCAGTTTGCGGGTGCTACTGGTCAGCAGTACATGCAAGCTGGCAACGCAGTGCCTATCAGCCTAGGAAGGGCCATTGGCGCGGCTATTCTCGCGCATGAGTCGCAATCGAAAGCTCGCAAGATCGTTGAACAGACTCACGCCGAGGTCGAAGCGATGGTCGAAGCATCTATCCGGCGACTACGAGCCGCGGGGGCGAACAATAAGAGCGCGTCCAAGAAAGCGGCATAATGGCCGAGTTCATTGAGCATCTCGCCCACAATCACCCTATCCAGCGGGTAGGTAGCTCTCGGGCGGTCAATTGACCTTGCGCTTTGTCTTTAGCAAATCGCATGTCCCGCAGGGGGGCCAATCGTTTAGTCGAGGCTTCCGAACGCAAAAACACGGATCGAAGATTTTCAAAAATGCCGCATTAGCCGGAGCGCAAACCGGCTTCGCTTTCCATCCGCGCCGGGGGGTGCCCGGGGGGTAGCCCGGGCGGGCTCCAATGCGACGCACCTGTGTCAGAAGCGCGCTACGCCCTCGCGGAGGGCACGGAAGAGCCCCGCTGATAGTCGGCAATAGCAGGCAGAGGGGTCGTCGCTCTCAATTTGGATTGAACCCGGAGTGTCGGTCGGCAGTGTCGGCACACCACGGACTGGCACTGCACCACCCACTGCACCACGCGATAATTAAGTCGCGGAAATCAAGAAACTATCTTGCCAGTCCATCATCGGGGCGATGGAAAACCGGCGTGAGAGCCGGGCTGGCGGTACAGGGATCATAGGTCCTACGTGGTGCGAAATGGCCTTGCAGACAAGACCTTAGCCGGTCCCGGCAGCTTTGCCGCACGATGGACTGGACGTTTAGCCGAACGCGGGCGACAAAGCCACCATGGCCAGTGAAAAGGAACAGGTAGCCCTAACTTCCATCGTCGCCTCGGCCGGCCTGACCGCCGCCAAGGCTGCGGTTGGCCTATTGTCTGGCTCGCTCGCCATCCTGTCCGAAGCCGCCCATTCGCTGATCGACCTCTTGGCAACCGTGATGACCTATTTCGCGGTCAGTATCTCGGACAAGCCGGCCGACAACGAACACCATTACGGCCATGGCAAGATCGAGAGCATTTCGGCGCTCGCCGAAACCGCCTTGCTGTTCGTGCTGTCGATTGCCGTGATCTGGGAGGCTGGCAAGCGGCTCCTTGGCGAGACGCATATCGTCGAAGCCTCGATTGCAGCATTCCTGGTCATGGCCATTTCGATTGTGGTCGATTTCTTTCGCGCCCGCGCGCTCACGAATGTCGCCAAAAAGACGGACAGCGAGGCGCTGGAAGCCGACGCCCTGCACTTCTCGTCCGATATGTGGTCCTCGGGCGCGGTAATTCTGGGACTGGGCGGCGTCGCGCTGGGCTTTCCGTGGATGGACTCCGCAGCTGCGATCCTCGTCGCTGTGCTGATCTGCTTTGCGGGCTGGAAACTCGGCAAGCGCACCATCGACACGCTGACGGATGTCGCGCCGTCAGGCGTCGCCGAGCAACTGCGCGAAGCCATCGGAAATGTCCCCGGCGTGCTGGCGCTGGAGCGCATCCGCATCCGCAAGGTCGGCGCGACGCTGTTCGTGGATATTAACGTGGGCGCCAATCGCGCGCTGCCGATGGACGGCGTGGCGGAACTGAAAGAGCGCATTGAGACACAGGTCCGCAAGATCGCGAAAAATGCGGAGCTTAACATCGCGGCCACCCCCCGCGCGCTCGATGACGAAACGGTGCTGGAACGCGTCATGGTGATCGCACACAACCGCAAGCTCGCGGTGCACCACGTCACGGTTCAGGCTGTATCGGGAAGACTGTCGGTGTCGCTCGATCTGGAAGTCAATGGCGCGCTGCCGCTCGGCGTGGCCCACGATATCGCTTCGGGGCTGGAAGCCGCGATCAAGGATGAGATCGGCAGCGACATCGAGGTCGAAACGCATATCGAACCGCTGCAGATGGAAGACATCGCCGGCACCGACGCATGGCCGGAGCGCGTGGAAATCATTTGCGCGACGCTGTCAAAGGTCGCCCAGTCGAATGGCGTCATTCGCGACATTCACGACGTGCGCGTGCGCGAGACCACTGAGGGCGAGATCGTCAATTTCCACTGTTACGTCGATCCCTCACGTAGCGTCCATGACGTGCATGAGAATGTCGATGAGGTAGAGCGCGGATTGCGCCGCCAGTTTCCTGAAATCCATCGGGTGATCGGCCACGCCGAACCACGGGCGGAATAGCGCGTTAGCACCGACAGCGAAGGCAAAACACCATGCGAACTGAAGAAGCCCGCCCGATTCGCCTTGAAGATTACCGCGCACCGAACTGGCTGGTTGAGACGGTGCATCTCGACGTTTCGCTCGATCCCGCCACTACGCGCGTGCGCGCGAAGCTGGCGCTCAAGCCGAATGCCGGCAACGCAACGCCCTCTCCGCTTGTATTCGACGGCGACGACCTCACGCTTGTTTCGGTCTCCATCGACGGCAGGCCGTTGGCAAAGGACGCCTTTGCCGCGACCGCCGACAGCCTGACGATTCCGCAGCCGCCCAAAGGCCCCTTTACGCTGGAGATCGAAACCACGCTCAACCCGACAGCCAACACCAAACTGATGGGCCTTTACCGCTCCAGTGGCACCTACTGCACCCAATGCGAGGCCGAAGGATTCCGCCGCATCACTTACTTCCCGGACCGGCCTGACGTGATGGCGATCTACACCACGCGCATCGAAGCCGAGCGCAAGGATGTCCCGATCCTGCTCGCCAACGGCAACCTCATCGACAGCGGCGACGTGGCCGGCACCACGCGGCACTTTGCCGTCTGGCACGATCCGTTCCCCAAGCCGTCCTATCTGTTCGCGCTGGTCGGCGGCGACCTTGGCATCATTGAGGACAGGTTCATCACGGCCTCGGGCCGCAACGTCGTTTTGAAAATCTTTGTCGAACACGGCAACGAGCCGCGCGCCGAATACGCCATGGATGCGCTCAAGCGTTCGATGCGCTGGGACGAAACCGCGTTCGGGCGCGAATACGACCTCGATATTTTCATGATCGTCGCCGTGTCCGACTTCAACATGGGTGCGATGGAGAACAAGGGCCTCAACGTCTTCAACGACAAATACGTGCTGGCTTCGCCACAGACCGCAACCGACGCCGATTTCGGCGGCATCGAGGCCGTCATCGCGCATGAGTATTTCCATAACTGGACCGGCAACCGCATCACCTGCCGTGACTGGTTCCAGCTTTGTCTCAAGGAAGGCCTGACCGTATTCCGCGATCAGGAGTTCACCTCCGACCAGCGCTCGCGGCCTGTGAAGCGTATCGCCGACGTGCGCAACCTGCGCGCCACCCAATTCGTTGAGGACGCCAGCCCGCTCGCCCATCCGGTGCGGCCCGAGACCTATCGCGAGATCAACAATTTCTACACGACGACGATCTACGAAAAAGGCGCGGAAGTCGTCCGCATGCTCAAGACCCTGCTGGGTCCGGCAAAATTTCGCGCCAGCATGGACCTTTATTTTCAGCGCCATGACGGCGAAGCAACCACCATCGAAGTGTTCGTGAAATGCTTTGCCGACGCTTCGGGCGAAGACCTCGGCGCTTTCATGCGCTGGTACCGGCAGGCCGGCACGCCCGAGGTGCGCGTCACCACAGACTACGACGCCGAAGCCAGAACATTCGCGATTGAAGCAGTCCAGATCGTGCCACCGACCCCTGGGCAGCCGCACAAGGACCCCATGGTGATCCCGCTGGTCACTGGCCTCCTTGGCAAGGACGGCAAGGATATGCCGCTGACGCTTGCTGACGGCAGCAAGCCGGAGCGCGGCGTGCTGTGCCTTACCGGCCATCAGAAGCGGTTTGTGTTCACCAATGTCACGCAGCGGCCGGTCGTCTCGATCAATCGCGGGTTTTCGGCACCCATCAAGCTGGTCACGGATTTCACCGGCGACGACCTGCGGTTCCTGGCCGCCAACGATTCCGACCCATTCAACCGCTGGCAGGCGCTGCAAACGCTGGCGACCCGGTTGCTGATCGAGAACACCGCCAACGCCCGCCATGGCAAGGCGATGCGTGAGGATGCGGGGCTTCTGGATGCCATCCGTGCCATGCTGGCCGATAGCAAGCTGGAACCGGCCTTCGTGGCGCTCGCCGTCGCCATGCCGACCGAAGCCGATATCGCCCGCGAGATCGGCCAGGACGTAGATCCAGACGCGATCTTCACGGCCCGCCTCATGCTCCGCAAAGCCATCGGCAACAGGCTGAAGGCTGAATTGCAGGCCACCTACCAGCGCCTCGCCGGCACCGGGGCCTATTCGCCGGACGCCGCCAGCGCCGGGAAGCGCGCGCTGCGCAACGCCTGCCTCGATCTCATGTCCGTCACCGGCGACAAGGCCGCCATTGCGTTGGCAGCCAGCCAGTACAGCAGCGCCGACAACATGACCGACCGCCTCGCGGCACTGGCTGCCCTGTCGCTGCATGACGGCGCCGAACGGCAAGCCGCGCTGGAGGACTTCTACAAACGACTCGAAAGCGACGCCCTCGTCATCGACAAGTGGTTCACCCTGCAGGCCATGATCCCGGAGGCGGCAACACTCACCCGCGTGAAGGACCTCACGGCACATAGCGCCTTCTCACTCGGCAACCCGAATCGCGTGCGCTCGCTCATCGGCGCCTTCGCGCAGGGGAATCAAACCCAGTTCAATCGCGCGGACGGTGCCGGCTACGGCTTCGTTGCCGACATGGTGCTGGCGCTAGACGGCAAGAACCCGCAGGTCGCGGCGCGGCTGATCACAGCATTTCGCACCTGGCGAACGCTTGAGTCGTCGCGGCGCACACAGGCCGAACGCGCACTCACGCGCATCGCAGAAACGCCCAATCTATCGAGGGATGTCGCGGATATCGCCACGCGGGCGCGCGCGACGGAGTGAGCCGAATCCTGTCAAGGCCATGTAACGACTCAAGTATCGCCTGTGGAAAGCTCAAGAAGTGCCTGTCAACCGGGCATTACCGAGATCTGAAATATTAAAAAATAATTTACACTTTTGATTCCGCGACTCTCGACAAGACTCAGCGGATGGATTCAAATGACTGCGATTCGGAGCGAGATGCGGCACATCCTGATCCGGTCACTGGGTGGTGGGGACTAATCCGAAACGGAGGTCAAGAGATGGCGCCCGCGCAAGCGGCGAGCGCGTCAGTGGGTACGGATTCTATCAAGGGGCTAGCTCAATCGGTTGCAAAACCGGCGTATCGGCGTTTGCTTGTCGCTGAACCCGCGCTACGGCGCGCCGTACCGATCCTGATCATCGCCTTTCTCGTCACCATGGCAGTAGGCGCCATGGTGCAAATCAACGATCAACGCCGGCAAACTGTATCCGGCATCAGCCGCGACCTTGAGGTCACGGCGGAACTTCTCGCTGCACGGCTTGAGCGAGATATTCGCGGGACCCGTTCGGAGCTGATGCGCCGGACCCAGGAAATCGTCGATACGATTGCGCGCAACCACGGCGCTGCGGAACGCATCTTCCTCGTCAGCGATTCTGACGGCACGGTAATTGCCAGCGCGCCAAGACTGGACGTTGTCGGTAAACGCCTGGTCGATACCATCGGTGCGGACCAGCCATTGACGACGCTCGGGGCATCGGCCGGCGTCCTCGAAATCACGTTTGGCAACGACAATCAGGCCTATGCCACCGTCCGCGACGTCAAGGCGGCCCCACTTGGTCAGGTCGCAATCCTCCAGCCGCACTCGACCGCGCTGCTGCCGTGGCGTTCGGATACCGCGCTGACGATCACGTTGTCGGCAACCACCGGATTTGTGGTGCTGATCCTGGGCTTTGCCTTCCACTGGCAGTCCACGCGGGCACGCGAGGCTGACTGCATCTACGACATGGTGCGCGGACGCATCGATACCGCCCTCAACCGTGGCCGCTGCGGCCTGTGGGACTGGGATCTCGCGCGCGGACGTATCTTCTGGTCACGCTCGATGTTCGACCTGTTGGGAATCGAACCGCGCAGCGAACTCCTCAACTTCGGCGAAGTCAGCGCGCTGGTCCACCCGGAAGACATCAATCTCTATGAACTCGCCTCGGAAGTCGCCAGCGGCAAGGTCACGGCCATCGACCACGACTTCCGCATGCGGCACGCCAAGGGCCACTGGATCTGGCTGCGCGCGCGCTGCGAGATCACGGACCAGCCTGACCAGCCGGGCATTCACCTGATCGGTATTGCCGTCGATATCACCGAACAGAAACAGCTTATCGAACGCACCGTCGCCGCCGACGTACGCCTGCGTGACGCCATCGAGACGATCCCGGAAGCTTTCGTGCTGTGGGATGCCGAAAACCGCATGGTGCTGTGCAATTCCAATTTCCAGGCCCTGCACGATTTGCCCGACGAAGCGATTGTTGCGGGCGCGGCCTACGAGGACGTCGTCACGTCCGGCCGCAAGCCGCATGTCCACAGCAAGATTGAAAGCGACAGCATCGACGAACTCGGCGCTCGCACCTTCGAGGCTCGCCTCGACGACGGCCGCTGGCTGCACATCAGCGAACGCCGCACCAAGGACGGTGGCTATGTGTCGGTCGGCACCGACATTACCAATATCAAGCAGCACGAAGAAAAGCTGATGGACGGCGAGCGCCGCCAGATGGCAACCATCGCCGACCTGCGCGAATCGCAACTGCAGCTCAAAGCACAGGCGGCCGAACTCGCGATCCTCGCGCACAACTACGCCGAGGAAAAAAGCCGCGCCGAGGAAGCCAACGAAGCCAAGACCAAGTTTCTCGCCAACATGAGCCACGAGCTGCGCACGCCGCTTAACGCCATCATCGGCTTCTCCGAGATCATGGAAGCCGGCATATTCGGCCCGCTCGGGGCCGACAAGTACGACGAATACTGCAGCGATATCCGTGCCAGCGGGCTTTACCTGCTCGAAGTCATCAACGACATCCTCGACATGTCGCGGATCGAAGCCGGGCGCATGAAGCTGCACATCGACGACGTCAATCTCGAGCGCATCATGATCGACTCCATGCGGGTCGTTTCCGGCAAGGCGCAGGACAAGAAAGTCGAACTCACCTCCCGCATCTCGCCCAATCTGCAATTTAAGGGCGACCGCCGTGCGGTGAAGCAAATCCTGCTCAACCTTCTCTCCAACGCGGTGAAGTTCACCCCGGAGGGCGGCCGCGTCACTGTGCGCGGCTGCGCGTCGCATGCCTCGATGTTCATCGCGATCAAGGACACCGGAATCGGCATCCCCAAGGCTGCGCTGAGCAAACTTGGCCGGCCGTTCGAACAGGTCGAAGGACAACTGGCGAAGTCCTATCAGGGCTCGGGACTTGGGCTGGCGATTGCGAAATCGCTGATCGAGCTGCACGGGGGGACGATGCGTATCCGCTCCGCCGTCGGCGTCGGCACCATCGTCGTGGTGAAAATGCCGCTCGACAAGCGCGGGACGGATCGGCTGCGCGCTGGTGCGGCAGCGGCTTAAATCTATTCAGCTCCGCCGCCGAGAATACGCTCGAAAGTCCCACGTACCGCGATCTGCGTGTCGGCAAGGTGCGCTTCCAGCGCCGCAAGGTCCGGCACGTCGGCGGCGCGCGTCAGCAGGCGCACCAGTCCCGCCCCCGCCTTCTTGGGATCAAACGGTCCGCTCAGGCAAAGCCGCAGGATCTGCGTCAGGTCCTGATAGAGACGCACCGCCGGACGCAACACATCGGCGTCTTCGACCGTCAGCAGTCCAAGCCGTGTCGCCTTTTCCAGCACCCGCACGGTCGTGTTGTCGAGGATTTCAGGCGTTTTAGCCGCATGAACCAGTTGCAAATACTGCGCGATGAACTCGATATCGAGCAACCCGCCCGCCGCATCCTTGATGTTCCAGCGTTCTTCCTCGCCGCGCTCGGTCGCCACGGCCTCGCGCATTTCACGCACGTCGGCGGCAATTTCAGCCGCCGACCGCTCGCGGCACAGTACCTTGCGGACGATTTTTTCGATCTTTGCGGCAAACGCCGGCGGCGCAGAGAGAATACGTGCCCGCGTCAACGCCATGTGTTCCCAGGTCCAGGCCTCGTTGACCTGGTAATCCTCGAACGAACGCAATGAGGTCGCCAGTGGCCCTGAGCGGCCCGAAGGCCGCAGCCGCATATCGACATCATAGAGCTTACCGTAGTTGGTCGGCACCGTGAGGGAGTTGACGACGCGTTGCGTCAGGCGCGCGAAATACTGTGCGCCATTGAGGCTGCGCTTGCAGTCCGATTCCGGGTGAGCAGCGTCGAAATCATAAATCACGATCAGATCGAGATCGGAGCCTGCGGTCATTTCGTAACCGCCGAGCTTGCCGAGCGCGAGCAGCGCCACCTCCTGCCGCTTCAGCTTGCCGTGGTCGCCGACGAACTTCACCGTCGCAGCGTTGAGCATCGCCCGGATCAGCACGCCGGCAAGCCGCGCGAAAGCCTCGCCCGCCTGTGCGGCGGAAACCGTGCCGGAAATTACGCGTACGCCGATCAGGAACATGTGCTCGCGGCCGAACACGCGGCCACGATCGAGATAGTCCTCGAACGTATCCGATTGCTCAAAGGTTGCGCGCAGGGCTTTTTCAAGCTGCGACTCATCGGGCAGCGCGCCGAAAAAAGCTGGCTCCATCACGCCGTCCATGACTTCCGGCTGTTGCGCCAGAATGTCGGCAAGCCGCGGGGCGGTCGCGAGGATCGTCACCAGCAACGAGACCAGATCGGGATTTTGCTTGAGAAGGGAATAAAGCTGTGCGCCGCCGTGGAGGGCTTCGAGGAAGCGGTCGAGCGCCGCCAGCGCAGCGTCCGGATTATCCGAACGCGCGGCGCGCTCGATCAACTGGGGCACGAGGTCCGCAAGCTGTGCGCGGGCAAGCTCACTCTTGAGCGAGCGATAGCGGCCGGAGAACCAGCGTTCGATGGCCGCGGCCGCTTCAAGTGGTTTGGCAAACCCACGCTCGGCAAAATAGTCGGGTTTAAGCGCCAGTTGTGCAGGTTCAATGGCCGGCGCCTGCCCTGGCAATGCCGGTATCGACTCGAACAACGCCGCGTAATGACGCTGTACGTTGTTGAGATGGCCGAGCAGCTCCCCGGCAAAGGCGGCTCTGCCCGCAAAGCCAAGGAAGCGCGCAAATCGCTCAAGTTCTTCGGTACCTTGCGGCAGCGTATGGGTCTGTTCGTCGGCGACCATCTGCAGGCGGTGCTCGACACTGCGCAAGAACTTGTAGGCTGCCTCAAGTTCGGCGCGGGCGGTTTCCTTGATCCATTGCCCGCTTACCAATTCGGCCAGCATGTCGAGCGTTCGCCTCCCGCGCAGTTCCGGGTGCCGGCCACCGGCGATGAGCTGCTGGGTCTGGACGAAGAATTCGATCTCGCGGATGCCACCACGGCCGAGCTTGATATTGTGGCCTTCGACTGCGATGTCGCCATGCCCACGATAGACGTGGATCTGCTGTTTCATGGCGTGGACTTCGGCAATCGCCGCATAGTCCAGATGCTTGCGCCAGACGAACGGGCCGAGATCTTTCAGCACGGCTTCACCCGCCGCAATGTCGCCAGCGCACGGCCGTGCCTTGATCATCGCCGCGCGTTCCCAGTTCTGGCCGCTGCTCTCGTAATAATCGAGCGCCGCCGGAACCGAAACGGCAATCTGGGTCGATGCCGGATCAGGCCGCAACCGAAGATCGACGCGAAACACATAGCCGTCGCCCGTCCTCTCCTGCAGCAACTTCACCAGCCCGCGCGTGATACGCACGAAATGTGCGCTGGGTCCGGTGTCGGATTCGGGCGCGGCCTCGGGATCGAAGAACACGATGAGGTCGATGTCGCTCGAATAATTCAGCTCATGCGCACCCATCTTGCCGAGCGCTAGGACGACGTAACCAGAACCGATTTCCGGTTGTTTGGCTGCCTTGCCCTTTTTTGCGCGGCGCAACAGGTAACGCACCGCGGCGCCGACCGCTGTATCCGCCAGTTCAGTCAGCGCGCGGGTAACACGCGGCACATCCCAGACGCCGCCGATATCGGCGACCGCGATCAGCAGAGAAGCTTCAGACTTCATCTGCCGCAACGCGCGCATTGCCTCCTCATCGTCTTCCCAGACGCCGGCAGCGTCAGCCGTTTGCGTCAGCAGTTCGGAGATGCGCGCTTCGGGGTCCGCTTCCAGCAACGCCGCCCAGCGCGCGGGCGATACGGTTATCAATTCCCAGAGGTACGGCGATCCGTCCGCAATCCCTTCGATCAACGCCAGCGCCTTGGGCTGATCGCCCATGATGCGCGTGAGCGATTTTCCGGCTTTCGTCTTCTCGATCTCGCGCAGCCATTCTTTTACTTTGGCGCGTGACACCGTGGGCGCAGCAAGCCGCGGCGCTTGCGAAATCCGCTGCGCCAGTGTTCCCGATGTAGCCGCCCCCGGCCGTGATTTGGCCTTTACCGCCAACTCATGTCGCTCCTGTCGGCACAGCGCGCGGGAGATCGATCACAGCCTTCAGGCCCGGCGCATTATCCTCCAACCGCAATTCACCACCATGCAGCTGCGCGACGGCGGATACCAGACTAAGACCCAGCCCGGAGCCCGGCTCCGAACGGCTCTGCTCCAGCCGCACAAAGCGCTCGATCACTCTCAGGCGGTCGGCGGCGGGAATGCCGGGTCCGCCGTCGCCGACGGCCAGCATGACCCGGTTATCCTTGCTCTGCGCACTCAACACGATTTCCGGCCGCCCGCCGTCCTCGCGCGGCTTGCCTGCAGCCGCATACTTGATCGCATTGTCCAGAAGGTTCGCCAGCGCCTGGCTGACCATCTCGCGGTTTGCATGCACCGGCGCAGGATGCGCATCGACCCGCAAGGTCAGGCCCTTGTCCTCGGCCAGCGGCTCATAAAGCTCGCTGACGTCCTGCACGATTTCGGCAGCATCGAACTCGGTCATGTAGTCGCGCGCCTCGCCGGATTCGGCACGCGCGATCATCAGCAGCGCATTAAAGGTGCGGATCAGGTCTTCCGACTCGGAGATTGTCGCCTCCAGCGCGCCGCGATAATCGGCATCGCTCTTGGCCGTGCGGAGCGCCTCCTCGCAGCGGTTGCGCAGGCGTGTCAGCGGCGTCTTGAGGTCATGCGCGACATTGTCGGAGACCTCCCTGAGCCCGTGCATCAGCGCCTCGATGCGCTCGAGCATCGCATTGAGGTTCAACGCCAGCCGGTCGATTTCATCCCCCGATCCGCGCACCGGCAAACGGCCGGACAGATCGCCCGCCATGATCTTCTCGGTCGTGTGCGTCATCGCGTCGATGCGATTGAGCACGCGCCGGCTGACGAACACGCCGCCGGCAATCCCGAGGACCACGACAATCGCCACTGACCAGCGGCCCGCCGTCGCGACGATCTCGAACAACCGCTCCCGCTCGTCGAGATCGCGGCCGACCAGCAGGCGGAATCCGCCCGGCAGCTGAGAGACGCGCGCCAGCGCATTGTGTTCATTGCCGGGTGCTTCTTCCAGGCGGCGATAAGGCGTTTCAAGCCAGCCCGGCTTGTCGAGGATTCCCGGCGCAAGCGCCGCGACATTGCCCGCAAGCCCCTCGCCGGTGGCGGTGGTGACGATATAGAGGCTGGAACCCGGACGCCGCGCGCGCACCTCGATGACATACACCAGCCGGCGAATACCGCCCTGATTGTATTGTTCGGCAAGGCCCAGGATTTCGGCGTCAATGGTCGAGGTGATCTGCTCGGTGATGAGACGGCGTGTGTTGAGCGCGAAGTAGCCAAGCAGGAATGCGGCAAACAGCGCGAATACAGCAAGGTAAACCAGCGTCAGCCGGAACGCCGTGGTCTTGAGCAGTTTACCGAGCGCCGTCACGTATCATGTACCCTGCCCCGCGCACGGTGTGCAGGAGCGGCTGCGGGAATCCCTTGTCTATCTTAGACCTCAGCCGCGAAATGTGAACGTCGATGACGTTCGTCTGGGGGTCGAAATGGTAATCCCAGACGTTCTCCAACAGCATCGTACGGGTCACGACCTGCCCGGCATGCTTCATCAGGTATTCCAGCAGGCGGAATTCCCGCGGCTGGAGCGAAATCTCCTGTTTTCCCCGCGCGACCCGGTGCGAGAGGCGGTCAAGTTCCAGATCTCCGGCGCGATAGAGCGTTTCTTCGCTGGGCCCGACACGGCGGCGGGACAACACCTCGACGCGCGCCAGCAACTCGGCGAACGCGTATGGCTTGGCGAGATAGTCGTCGCCACCGGCCCGCAAGCCTTTCACCCGGTCATCGACCTGCCCGAGCGCGGACAGGATCAGCACAGGGGTTGTGATGCCGCCCGTGCGCAGTTCATGGATAACAGAAAGGCCGTCGCGCTTCGGCAACATGCGGTCGATGATAAGCACGTCGTAGGCGCCATCCTGCGCCAGCGCGAGGCCATCATCGCCATCGCCGGCGCGGTCGGCAACGTGACCGACCTCGCCAAGCGCCTTTACAAGATATTCGGCGGCGTCGCGATCATCTTCAATAATCAGCAATCGCATGGGCGTTCCAGTTTCAACTGCCGGGCAGCTTCGCTGTTCCGGCGCGTCCATTCTAGCGAAGTTATTGTCCGACAATAGAAATGGGGAGCCTGCCGCGTTGCCGCATCCCCCGAACACGATTTTAAACTACGCCACCCCTTAAAAAGACGGGGGACGGACCGAAGTCCGTCCCCCTTGAGACTTGCCACCAGCGGGGGCGACGATTGCCAGTGACACGCCCCAATTCGATTACGCGTTACCGAGCGGAAGGGCGACGAAGCGCGTGGCTTCGCCGGATTTCACCCGCATCAGCACCGTGCGCTTGCCGGCGGTCTTGGCATCGCCAAGCGCCTTGCGCACATCGGCGGGGCTGGAAACCCTGGCGCCGCCGATGTCGAGAATAATATCACCCGTCTTGAAGCCGCGCTCGGCGGCGGGGCCGTCGGATTCGACCTTGGTGACAACAACACCCTCACCCCCACCCTTGGCGGGAGACAGTGTCAGGCCGAGTACCGGAAGGCCGGTTCCCGGCACTTCGCGCTGTTCGCTGCTGGTGTCGGCCTTGGCCTGACGTTCATTTGGCAACTCGCCGAGCGTCATCGTCAGATGGCTTTCCTTGCCTTGACGTATGATGGTGAGCTTCACGGAAGTACCCGGCGTCAGCGAGGAAATACGGCGCGCCAGATTGCGGGCGTCCTTCACCTCGTCGGCATTGACCTTGACGATCACGTCGCCGGACTTGATGCCTGCCTTGGCGGCCGGGCTACCCGGTTGCGGCTCAGCAACCAGAGCGCCTTCGGCATTTTTCAGGCCAAGACTGTCGGCGATGTCACGCGTCACCGGCTGGATCTGAACACCGATCCACCCGCGCGTCACAGAGCCGCGCTCCTTGAGTTGCGCCACCACCGTCTTGACGGTTTCAGCAGGAATGTCGAACGCGATGCCGACCGAGCCACCCGACGGTGAGAAGATTGCCGTGTTGACGCCGATTACATTGCCATCGACGTCGAAGGTCGGACCGCCCGAATTGCCCTTGTTCACCGGCGCATCGATCTGGATGAAATCGTCGTACGGACCGGCGCCGATGTCACGGCCGCGAGCCGAGACGATGCCGGCAGTTACCGTTCCGCCGAGGCCGAACGGATTGCCGACTGCCAGCACCCAGTCGCCGACGCGCGGGACAGTATCGCTGAGCTTGACGAAGGGGAAATCGCTGCGGCCATCGACCTTGATCAAGGCAAGATCGGTGCGCGCATCGACGCCGATCACCCTGGCGCTATAGATCTTGCCATCGTCGGCGGTGATTTCGACGCTTTCGGCTTTATCGACGACGTGATTGTTGGTCACGGCATAGCCGTCAGCGGAGATGAAGAATCCGGAGCCCTGGCCCATTGTGAAGCCGCGCTTGCGCGGCGCGCCACCGTCCTGCTCCTGACCGCCACGGCCATCCGGCCGGCCGAAACGCTTGAAGAAGAATTCAAACGGCGAGCCCGGCGGAATCTGCAGGTCCTCGCCGTTGAGGCCGCTCATCTGCGCGCCGCTTTCCGCGACCTTGACGCGCACCGAAATAACCGACGGCTTCACCTTTTCGACGATATCGGCAAAGCCAACCGGACGGTTGGAAGTCTGGGCGTGAGCTGCGGTGGAAAAAGCGTGGCCATTCGGCGAAAGCACAGGTCCGCCGATGAGCGCGAATGCGCTGAGGCCGGCAATGGTTGTGGCGAGCAGCGCAATGCGGCGGCCCGAGAGCACACCGCGCGCGGTACGGTTGGAAACAATCTGGGAGGTCATCACTTCACAACTCCATCGAGGACGTTGGGCGTTGCCGCCTGCTGTTGATGGAGAAGATGGGGAGCGCCGCCTTACCGCGTTCTAACGGGCGAATTAATGTTTAGTAATGTCCAAAAATATCAAATAAATCAAATGCTTATAAAGGACGCTAAAACTGCTTTCAGCTTCGCCGGTCCTGCCCCGCGACGATTTCGGCAAGCTGCTTTTCTTCCACCTGGGTCAGGGGTGCGACTGATTCTGGCGCACTGGCGACCGCGTTCCGGCGCGAGCGCCACGCCATTCCGGCGGCAGCAATTCCGATACATAGAACCAGCAGCGGCGTCAGCCAGAGCAGCGCCGTGCCCCATTCAAATCTCGGGCGCAGCAACACAAACTGGCCATAGCGCGCGACCAGAAAATCGATGATCGCGGTGTCCGTATCACCCGCCTTGAGGCGTTCGCGCACCAGCAGCCGCAGATCGCGCGCAAGCGGCGCATCGGAATCGTCGATCGACTGGTTCTGACAAACCATGCAGCGCAACTCGCGCGACAAGGCGCGCGCCCGCGCCTCCAGTTTGCTGTCGGATAACACCTCGTCGGGCTGGACCGCGACGGCCGGAAGCGTTGTGGCAAGCATCAGCGCCGCAAAACCAACCAGGCAAAACCAGCGCGCGCGGGATTTGCCCACCAGCTTCACTCCGCCGGCTGCATGGAAGCGGAAGATTTAGCGTGTGACTTCGCCGAACGCGGCGCACCAACGCGCAATCGCCGATCCGAAAGCGACAATCCGCCACCCAGCACCATCACCACGGCGCCAAGCCAGATCAGCAGCACCATCGGCTTGTGATAGATGCGCACGGCCAGCGAACCGTCCGCGTTCTGGTCGCCGAGCGAGACATAAAGCTGGCTGAAGCCGCGCGTCATCAGCGCTGCTTCTGTCGTCGATGAGCCGCGCGAGGGGAACGTGCGTTTCGAGGGTTCAACAACGCCAATGACTTCGCGGTTGTGGCGCACCGTGAATTTGGCAACCGTCTCGCGATAATTCGCGCCGGTGCGGTTGACCGATCCATCGAAGATGAAATCGTAATTGCGGATCGACACTTTCTCGGCGGGCTTGAGCGTGACGATGCGCTCCGCGCCCCATTGCGTCTCGCCAATGATGCCCAGCAATGAAACACCCAGCCCGAAATGGGCCAGTGCCGTGCCCCAGCTCGAGCGTGGCAGGCCCCTCGCGCGCTGCATCACCGTCCCCAGCGGGGCACGCAACAGCGAGGTTCGCTCGACAATATCCGTCACCGCTCCCGCCATGACGAACATCGCAAGACCAACACCCAGCGCAGGCAACACCGGCTGGCCATTTAGCGCCAGCGTCGCACCGATGCCCAGCAGCGCCACGACAAACGCGCCGCCCAAACGCTGGGATACACCAGCCAGGTCGGCGCGTTTCCATGCCAGCAGCGGGCCGAACGGCACGATCAGCAGCAGCGGGATGAACAGCGGGCCGAATGTCAGGTTGAAGAACGGCGCGCCGACGGAAATCTTCTCCCCTGTCACTGCTTCAAGCGCGAGCGGATAAAGCGTACCGACGAAGACCGTGGCGCAGGCCGTGACGATGAAAAGATTGTTCAGGACAAGCGCGCCTTCACGCGACACCGGCGCAAACAACCCGCCCTGCCGCAACAGCGGCGCGCGCCACGCGAACAGGGCCAGCGCCCCACCGATGAAGACGATCAGGATGCAAAGGATGAAAACGCCGCGCGAAGGATCGCTGGCGAACGTGTGCACCGATGTCAGAACACCCGAGCGCACCAGGAATGTGCCGACGAGCGACAGCGAGAACGTCAGAATCGCCAGCAGGACGGTCCAGATTTTCAGCGCCTCGCGCTTTTCCATCACGACGGCGGAATGCAGCAGCGCCGTGCCGACCAGCCATGGCATCAATGATGCGTTCTCGACCGGGTCCCAGAACCACCAGCCGCCCCAGCCGAGTTCATAATAGGCCCAGTACGATCCCATCGCGATGCCGAGCGTCAGGCACATCCATGCGACCAATGTCCATGGCCGCACGAATCGCGCCCAGGCGGCATTGATACGCCCTTCGATCAGCGCCGCGACTGCGAACGAGAATGAAATCGAGAACCCGACGTAGCCCAGATAGAGCATCGGCGGATGCACCGCGAGGCCGAAGTCCTGCAGGATCGGATTGAGATCGCGTCCTTCGAACGGCGCTTCCGCGAGCCGCGCAAACGGGCTCGATGTCATCAGGATGAACAGATAGAACGCCACCGCGACCCACGCCTGTACGGCCAGCACCGTGGCCTTGAACGACGGCGGCAGGTTGCGTGCAAAAAATGCGACGAGCGCACCGAAAAAACTGAGGATGAAGACCCACAGCAGCATGGAGCCTTCGTGGTTTCCCCACACACTGGTGATCTTGTAGACCAGCGGCATCGTCGAGTGCGAATTCTCGAATACGTTGGCGACGGAGAAATCCGACGTCACATAGCAGGCAGTCAGTGCGGCAAAGGAAAGCGCAACAAATCCCGCCTGCGCCGGAGCCGTTATGCCGGCAATTCCCATCAGCGCCGCATCGTTGCGGCGTGCACCGACAAGCGGCGCGATGGATTGAACAATGGCGAGCGCCAAAGCGAGGACCAGCGCGAAATGTCCGATTTCGGCGATCATGATTTGGGTGCCGCCGGTGGGGCGCTATTCGTAGGCCTGGAAACCACAGGAGCGGCTTTGCCGGACTCCTCCTTCCAGTGCCCCTGTTTCTTCAGCGCCTCGGCTACTTCCTTGGGCATGTATTTCTCGTCATGCTTGGCAAGTACGCTGTCGGCCTTGAATTGGCCCGCACCATCGAGCGCGCCTTCGGCGATCACACCCTGCCCCTCGCGAAACAGATCCGGAAGAATGCCGCGATAGGCCACCGCCATCGCCGTCTTGCCGTCCGTCACCGAGAACTTCACCTCGAGATTGTCGCCGCGCACCAGGCTGCCGGGCGCGACCAACCCGCCGAGGCGAATCCGGGTGCCGGGCGCAATGTGCTTTTCCGCAACGTCCGACGGCGAATTGAAGAACACGATGGAGTCACGCAACGCGCTAAGGACCAGCGCGGCAGCAATCACGAGGATGCCCCCGGCTGCTGCGATCATGACGAGACGGCGTTGCTTGCGGGTCATGGTACTTTATCCACCGAGACCGAAGGATTTGGCACCATCGTCGATCTGACGCAACTTGTCCGGTGCGCCCTTGAACGCGCGGCGTGCATCCGCAGCCACGGCGCTGGCCTTGTCCTTTTCGCCCAACACCACATGGGCCCGCATCAAGCGCAGCCAGCCCTCGACATCCGAGCCATCGTCGTGCAATCGCGCGGAAAGACGCTCGACCATGCCACGGACCATGCGGTCGCGCTCGGCGGCCGGCATTTCGGCAGCGGCGGCAACGTCTTCCGCGTTCGGGCCGGACGTCGCGCCAGAGGGCGGCGCTCCATTGGCCTGCTTGTTCGCTCTATCGACACGGCCCAGCGGTTCGCGCACGGCCGGCACCCACGGCGCATCGGATGCCGCCTGCGCGATCAGTGCGCGCCATGTCTTCGCTGCATCGGAAAAACGGCCATCCTGTTCGGCGGCCAGTCCAACGTAAAATTGCGCGCGTGGATCCGCGCTGTCACTTGCCACGATCTTTTCAAACAGCGTCTTGGCTTCATCGGTAATGATGCCGTTCGCCTGCGAGACCAGCGCCTCACCGAGATCGCCCAGCCGCGCCGATGTCTCGCCCAGATACTTCAAGACATTACGGTCGGCACGCACGGCGTCATCGTAGCGGCCAAGCCGCATGTAGATTGGCGCGACCACTTCCCAGCCACGTCCGTCTTCCGGATTTTTCTCAAGATGCGCTTCGACACGCGCAATCATCGCCGGCAAGGATGTCTGCTCGCGCGCTTCCATCCGCCCGCTCAACGCCTGTCCCGGAAGCCCCGGCGATCCAAGCGCGAGATACATCACCGCTACTCCCGCCGGCATAATCACCAATGCAGCGAGTGCGGTGATGCGACGACGCCAGCGATTGTCGATGACGTTGTCTGCGGTTCCCGTCGTATCGGCAGACTGCGCAGCAGCAATCAGGCGGCGCGAGACTTCGATCTGGGCGGCCTTCGCTTCCGGCCCGGCAATCGTGCCGGCGTGGCGGTCGCGGTCGATTTCCTCGAGCTGATCGCGATAGACCGCCACATCGCTGGCACCCGCCGCCCCGGCTGGCACGGTTTCACGGCCCCGGCTCAACGGCCAGAGAACCGCGAAAATGGCCGCAGCCATCATCAGCGCCAGAACCAGAGCGAGCATCATGTAGACGAACCAGTCGCTCGTTGCGGAAACTGCGTTACATCACGCGGACGGGTATGCCGCAACTGCGATAACAGCGCAGAAGGCGCGACAAGACGCGCAACAAACACGCCGGAATCTACGAAAAATCAATGCCCTGAAAGCACCGCCCCAACCGGCTGTCTCTGGCGGGCTCAGCTTATCGGGGTCCACGTACCATCCGGGTTACGGCAGGCTGCGCCGCGGGCAACTTCGGGTCGGCCGCCAATATATATTGTATGGGTATATTGGCGGCAGGTGTTACCAGCCTGCTGATAGGTGGGACCGGGCACAATGCTGCCATAACGTCCCGAATCAGGGTTTCGCCAACCAACGGCGGCGCCAGACTGGCCAGTTTCAAGCGCCTGCCGCTGCGCGGCGTAAGCCCGCTGCTTGTCCTCGTCGTCCATCGACGCGCCGATGCGGTTGCCGAGCAGTCCGCCGATTGCCGCGCCTGCAAGGCCGGCGGCGACGCGCTCGCCTGCCCCGCCTCCGAACTGCGAACCGATCACCGCGCCGGCGATTGCGCCGACCGCCGTGCCGGTATTTTCCTTGGGGCCGGTGCCGGTTTCAGGATTACCCGCGCATCCAACCATACCGAGCGCCAAAAACGCGGCGGCGACGGCCTTGCCTGCTGACATTTGAAGTCCCCGTTTGCCACAAATCAGCGTCACAGGATCACCCGACGCCGGAAGGTAAGTTTGTAGCAAGAGGTGAAGATTAGGGCAAAACTCTGTCGGCTCAGGCCGCCGGCAGCACCAGTTCGGCGCGCAGGCCGCCGATAGGCGCGGAGCTGAGCGTAATGCTGCCGCCGTAGAGCGCGGCAAGATCGACGACAATAGAAAGGCCGAGGCCGGAGCCTGGCTTGGTCTCGTCGAGACGCCGGCCCCGGCGCGTCACCTGTACGCGCTGCGCCACCGTCAGGCCGGGTCCGTCGTCGTCAACGACAATACGAACGACGGGCCGTGGCGCCGAAGACTCCGGTATCACTTCAACACTGACCCGTGACTGCGCCCACTTGCAGGCGTTATCGACCAGATTGCCGACCATTTCCTCAAGATCAGGCTGCTCGCCCTGAAAGCGGATCGCTGTCGGCGCATCGACATCGATGGCAATGCCACGATGATGGTTGATCTTTTCCATGGTCCGCGCCAGCGCAAACACCACCGGCAGCACATCCGTAACTGTCCCGATGACGGTCATGCGCGCCGAAAGCCGGGCGCGTTCGAGGTGACGCGTGATCTGGTCACGCATGATATCGGCCTGCTCGATGACCTTGGCGGCGAGCGGATCTTCCCCGCGGGCTGCGGCTTCGTTGACGATCACCGACAGCGGCGTCTTCAACGCATGCGCCAGATTTCCGACGTGCGTGCGCGCGCGTTCGACGATCTCGCGGTTGGCATCGATGAGTGCATTGGTTTCGCGCGCCAGCGGTGCGATCTCGAAGGGGAACCGTCCCTCCAGGCGCTCGGATGCGCCGGCACGGATGGCGGCAAGGCTTTCGGAAATACGCTTGAGCGGCGCAAGGCCGAACCGGACCTGAAACATCGTCGTGAACAGAATGACGATAATCAGCGTGCCAAGTGTAATCACCAGCGCGCGGTCAAAGCTGCGCGTTTCCTCGTCGATTTCAGAAGAGTCGCCGGCCACCGATACAAGATAGCGCCCGTCGTCGCCCAGATCGACCGCCCGTTCGATCAGTCGTAAGTGTTGATCTTCCGGCCCATCGACGTAGCTGCGCCGCGTGCCGTCAGCGCCGAGCGCGATATTCAGTTCGGAAAGACGCGGAAGGCCGCCGTCCCACAGCGACCGTGACGAACGCACTTCGGGTTTCGCACTCTGGAGCCGCGTCACCTGCCAGTACCAGCCGGACAACGGCAGGTCGAACAGCGGTTCGCCAAGCGATTGCGTGGCGCGTTCGGTGGCTTCTTCAGGCGCGGCAACTTCGGCGACCAACGTGCGCAGGTAAACCCCAAGCCGGCGGTCGTAAGAGCGCTCGACCGCCTGCCGGTAAATCGAGGACAGCACAAAGCCCGTCACGAACAGGATCGCCACCGTCCACAGCGTCGCCGACATGAACAAGCGCAGCGCCAGCGAACTGCCGCGCATGGAAGTGTTTTTGGCGGCGGCCTGGTCCACGGCTATCCAGTCCCGGAAGTACGTTTAGGCCGTGCGGGCTTCATTGCGCTTCGGTCGGTGGCGTCAGCAGGTAGCCGAGGCCGCGCACGGTCTGGATGATATCCACGCCGAGCTTCTTGCGAATGCGGCCGACGAAAACTTCAATCGTGTTGGAGTCGCGGTCGAAGTCCTGATCGTAAAGATGCTCGACCAATTCAGTCCGTGAAACGACACGGCCCGTATGGTGCATCAGATACGACAGCAGCCGGTATTCGTGCGAGGTCAGCTTCACCGGATTGCCGTCAACAGCCACCCGGCCCGTGCGCGAGTCGAGACGCACCGGCCCGCACATGAATTCGCTCTTGGCATGGCCGACCGAACGGCGCAGCAGCGCGCGCACGCGCGCCAGCACTTCCTCAAGATGAAACGGCTTGGCGACATAGTCGTCCGCGCCGGCGTCGAAGCCCTGCACCTTGTCGCTCCAGCGGTCGCGTGCGGTCAGCAGCAGCACCGGCATGGCGCGGCCCGTTCGCCGCCAGGCTTCCAGCACCGAAATGCCGTCCATTTTTGGCAGGCCGATATCGAGGATCACGGCATCGTAGGGTTCGGACTCGCCGAGATAGTGGCCCTCTTCGCCATCGAAGGCGCGGTCCACCACATAGCCAGCCTCCGTCAACGCCGTCGCGAGTTGGCGGTTGAGGTCAGGATCGTCCTCGATGACGAGGAGCCGCATGTCATTCTCCCGCTCCGCTCAGGAGCCGCCGGCTGGCGGCATGGCGAAGCACGAGGCACATTGCCATTCCGCAGCGGAAAAGTCAGCAGATGCAATAGCTTCGAATCGGCCGCGCGGCGGGAAAACTGGCGTTGAAAAACGGGTGGGATGAGGTTTTGCGTCCTATAGGGCCAGTGGGGAAAACTGGCAGGACGCGGCACGGAAAGACCCGGACGGGCCGAACGGCATTGCACCGTTCCATCGTGCAGCCGGCGCAAAGACAGCGCCGTAAAAATCATTTTTTCTTCAGAAGCACTTTCGACAATTCGGCAATCACGCCAGGCACCGTGCCGCCATTAGCGAGCGTCAGCTTTTGCTTGTTGCGGCCGTTCACGTAGATTCCAAGAATGCCAAACCGCGCGCCGAAGTATGCCATCAGCAATCCCGACAAATTACCGAAACCGGAAATGGCAGGCTCAAAGCCGGTCCATAGCGCGTGCAGCAGGGTCACGGAAAAAGCCGGGCATTCAATCAACGACAACTCCAATGCAAAAATCGGACGCCACCAGCGCTGCAAAATATCTTCGCTCGCGATCTCCGCGCGTTGGGTAGCCGCTACCTCGCGCAGCACGCGCACGCCGGCGCGGTCCACCACCAGATAGCCACGCGCGAAATCGCCGAACGCCAGCGCATAGGCATCCGCCGCGATATCCGGCATGTCCTCGGCCTCGACGACCGGGAAGTTCAGCAAGGTCGAGCGTCCGCCGCCCTGGGTCGGCGGCTGCCAGAGATACTGGCCGTCGTCGTCCTTGAGCTTGCGCAGCGCACTCTGCGTCTTGCGGTTCACCACAAAGGTGCCGTTCTGGCGATAGCCGGCCTTGAGCGCATAGACGAGATCGATCAGCGCATCGGTCGGCGCGTCGCCATCGAACGCGCCGGCGGCGCCGGTCGCCACATAGCCGAGCTTGCCCCACATGCACGAACTTTCCGCAACGATGGTCTGGTGCAGGAAGCCGGTCGGCTTGTTGGTGCCGTCGCCGTTGACGAAGGCCGCGCCTTCCTGCACCGCGAATGCCATCTCAACTTCGCCGGCAAGCCACTGGTCGATGTTGACCGCGGAGTCCTCCAGCAAGGTCGCGGTCGCGGCCGGCATGGGGTAAAGCTCCATGGCCGGGAACGACAGTTCAGCGAGCGTCGGCGACGTGGAGGTCGAAGGCGTGCCGGTCTCGCCAACCCAGCCGACCGCAGGGCCGGAGGTCATAAACGGCTTCTTGTAGACATTGGCGCTGACCGTGCGCACGCCGGAGATGGCGCGGATCGGCTTGCGCAATCACGGCGCGCACCATGTCACCGCCCTGGTTGACCTCGACGACCAGCGCGTCGGCGGCAAGCCTGCGCCACAGCGCAATCGCCTTCGACGCCCAGCCGGCGGGTGACAATTCCGAAACGGTTTCGTCCGCCAGCACATAGATCGCGCCATCCTCCGCGCAACCTGCCGCGACGATGCCACAAGCATCCGCACGCTTTCCCGCAGATGCCGGCGGATCGACGGCGACGACGATGCGTGCCAGCGTGGGTACATCCGCCACGCGGCACGCCTCGATCAACGCGCGCGACCACAATGCGTCGGCGCGATCCTCGATAATTTCTCCGTCGAGTTCCTGGCGGCCGAGCCGCGTTCCGGCATAGCGATCCACAATGGCCGAAAGAAACGACGGCGCGAGATGATACGCATTGGCGCGCGTGCCCGCGCGGGTCATGACCATGCGCGGATCCGCCACCAGCCGCTTGAGCAAAGCTGTCGGCCGCGGCGTGGTCGTGATGACCTGCCGCGGCCGCTCGCCAAGGCGCAGTCCGAACTGCAACATGTCAAAACTTGCTTCGTCATGACGCCACTTGGCCAGCTCGTCACACCAGGCCGCCGCGAATTGCGGCCCGCGTAAACTGTCAGGGTCTTCAGCCGAAAAAATCTGCGCGAACGAACCGTTGGACCATTCGATCCGGCGGCGCGATGAAATCCATTCCGGGCGGTCGCCGCGCCGGTGCACGGCCATCAGGCCGGACACACCCTCCATCATCACTTCACGGGCGTCGTGTTCGGTCTCGCCAATGAGCGCAATCGGGCTGATCGGCTTGTCCGCGAAAGGCGGAATGCCGAGCGCAGGCGCCCGCACCCACTCTGCGCCCGCGCGCGTTTTTCCGGCGCCGCGCCCGCCGAGCAGCAGCCACGTCGTCCAGTCGCCATCCGGGGGAAACTGGTGATCGTGCGACAGCAGGCCGAACTCGTCAAACAGGTGGCCGCGGCTCTGCAGGTTCAGGCCCGTCACCAGTTCCTGCTGTTGCACCGGGGTCAAGCGCCGCAATGCGGCGCGCAAGCTCAAGACGAAACGCCTCGATGTCGCGAGAGATGTCTTCGCCGGTGGCGTCACGTGCGTCGTCATGGCTCTCCTGTCCGGCAGGCATTGATTTCGCGGCGCCCCTCGCGGCTTTCGCACCGTCGAGTGCGCTGAGGTCGCACAGCGCCTTGACCAGCACGGCCATCACGCGCGCATCGCGCTCGCGTTCGGCCGGTTCCTGCTTTGCAAGCAGGATGCGTTTTTCGATATCGCGCACCTGCCGCTCCGCCGTGATCCAGAGCCGTTTGACGACGGCATCGCGGTCGCCGGTGACGCGGCGCGGCTGCAGCCCTGCGGTCTTGCGATGGCGCGGCAGCGGTGGAAGGCCGAGCGCAACGCCATTGATGCAGAGATAGAGCTGGTGCTTGGAGACCGCGCGATCGGCCATGATGCGCGTCCAGGATTTCTGGTCGAGATAGTCCTGCCGCACAAGCGCGGCGATGTCGGGCGATACGGTCATGCAGGTTCATCCATCGCGGCGCGTGAGCGCGCTGCGGCTGGTGGGTTCAAAAATGAAAGGTTGAGGTGAGCGTCAGCGGCGAACACGCAGCGCCGAAGTCCGTGGTGCCCGTCAGCCGCAATTCCCGGGCATGGAGGCGGAACATAATTTCATGTCAGTGTGAAAGTTTCTGAAGAAGCTTTCCGCCCCGAATAGACAAGGACGAAAGGCCCTTAGCCTAGCTTAGGCAATTTCAATTATCGGAAAGGCGAGGATTTGAAGTGAGATGAGCGACTTAGTCCCGCAGAAAAAGCGCCTTAAAAATGATATGCAGCGCCTGCGATGAAATCTTGGCACTGAGCAATGCGGATACTACATCGACTTCAAATTCTTCAGTGATACGCGGTTCGAACGGATCTTCGCGATCAGATCGGTTACGCTCGAAAAACTCGCAAACATGATAGAGAATAAGCCAAGAAACGTAATGACAGCCGCCGTCACGAAACTTGCGGACTTCATTGGCGGAAAGTTGATTGGGCAGTTCCGGCCAAGCCTCGCCATCCTGAATATCAGGCGCGTGCTTTTCATTGCTATTTCCGACGCCCGATACAGCAATAACCGGAAATTCGCACATCCTGCTGAGCAGGATGGCAGCCTTTTTCAAATGGCTAATTTCCTTAGTTCCAGCAGGCAGCAGACTGGCTAACCAAGAAGCACTTTCCTGCTGCCAAGCAAGGTGAGCGGCCCGCAGGTTGGGATCAGAAATTTCAAAGTTGAGCCCAGTACGGATATTAAGAATTGCGCAACATTCGCTCAGGCTATCGGCCAAACAAACAGGATCGGACTGTCCGTCGTCAGGCAATTTGAGACTGATCAGGCGTTTCGAGAAGAGAGGCTCTGGCTCATCAGGGTTAGAGTTTAGGCGGCCTGCAGTCGGTGCTGCAAGCGGCGGTTTGCGATAGTTGCATGTTTGATGCGTTTGCGTTCTGCG
>CANJBX010000055.1 GCA_947472885.1 Hyphomicrobiaceae bacterium | reverse complement strand
GTCCGCGTATCCCGGATAATTTTCGACATCGGTGGTGATGGTGAGCTGGCCGCCCGGCTGGAAGCCCTGGATCAGCACCGGCTCCAGCATCGCCCGCGCTGCATAGATCGCAGCCGTATATCCGGCAGGCCCGGAACCAATGATAACGACTTTCGCATGGGTGGTTTTCGACATTTTCGTCGTTCCGCTTGAGTTACGTCCTGAATGGGCTCTTGGGCCGGATGCCCTGCGCTGAGCCGCGTCGTTGCGGGGAGCCGCCTTCAGTCGGCGGAAATGTATTCGATCTTCCGAGCTATGCAAGTCTTGCAACCCTTAACTCACAGCACCTTGAAGGAATTGGGTAAAATACCCGCAATGAACAGCTTTCCCGCGCAATAATCTTTCGCGGGTAGGCCGATCCGGGTAAAAGCGTTCTTGCGGTCCAGCGCCGCCAGGAAGCCCGAAATGCCCGACCGCCTTGATTCCATTGACCGCCACATCTTGCGCGAGCTGCAGGACGACGGCCGGATCACCAATGTGGAACTCGCGCGCCGTGTCGGTATTTCCGCGCCGCCCTGCCTGCGCCGCGTGCGCGCGCTGGAGGAGGCCGGCTACATCAAGAGCTACCGGGCGTTGCTGGACGAAAAGAAGCTCGGTTTTGAATTGACGGCGTTCGCGATGGTTCACCTCTCCAGCCAGGCTGAAGCCGACCTGCAGGAGTTCGAGCGCTTCGTGCGCACGCTACCGCTGGTGCGCGAATGCTGGATGCTGTCGGGTGAAATCGACTTCGTTCTCAAGTGTGTCGCACCGAACCTCGCGGCGTTTCAGGCGCTGGTGACGGAGCTCACCGGCGCGCCGCATGTGCGCAACGTCAAGACATCGCTGACGCTGCGCAATTCCAAGGACGCCGCCATGGTGCCGCTGGAAGCCGAGAACAGCTAACGTCACCTGTTCTGCACATGCGTGGGCTGCGGCATATTTCCACCATGCCCCTTTTAGCTATCTCCGATCCCCTCTACGGTTGCCAAAAGTTTCAGGCAAAAGACGTGAGGGAGGAACGGCGTGAGAAAATTTCTCATTGCAATGGCGCTGACGATGCTCGCCGCAGGCGTGCACGCGCAAACCTATCCGTCACGTCCGATCACCATGGTGGTGGCGCTGACTGCCGGTGGCGCGGTGGACGCGCTGGCGCGTGTCATGGCCGAGCATATGCGGGTCACGCTGGGCCAGACCATTGTCGTTGAAAACATGGGTGGCGCGGGCGGCACGCTGTCGATTTCACGCGTCGTACGCGCGGACCCTGATGGCTATACCATCGGCATGGGGACGCTCGGCCAATATGTCATCGCGGGCGCGATCTATCCGATCTCGTTCGACATGCTCGCCGACCTCAAGCCCGTCGCACTCCTCCCGGACGTGCCTTACTGGTTGATCGGCCGCAAAGGCCTGCCGCCGAATACGCTGCAAGAGCTTGTCGCGTATCTGAAAGCCAATCCCGACAAGCTCTCGGCGACTTCGGTCGGCACCGCGAGTATCGCGCGCTTCTGCGGCATGGGTTTTCAGCAAAGGACCGACACGCGTTTCCAGTTTGTGCCGTATCGCGGTGGCGCACCCGCGTTGCAGGATGTCGTCGCGGGGCAGATCGATCTTTCGTGTGACCTTGCGGCCAATTCACTGTCGCAGCTCAAGGCCGGCACCGTGAAGGCCTACGCCGTCATGTCGAAGACGCGCTGGTCCGCCGCGCCGGATGTGCCGACCGTGGACGAGGCTGGCTTGCCGGGCCTCTATTTCAGCACATGGCATGGCTTCTGGGCGCCGAAGGGCACGCCGGATGCCATCGTGCAAAAGCTCAACGACGCGGCGCAGGCGGCGATGGCCGATCCGGCGACGCGGGCGCGCATCGCCGAACTCGGTATGGATTTGCCGCCGCCGGGGTTGCAGACGCCGGCTGCGTTCGCGGCTTTTCACAAGGCCGAGGTTGAGAAATGGTATCCCATCGTCAAGGCCGCCGGCGTGAAGGTGGAATGATTTCAGCCGCGCCGTTCACCGCATCCGTCAATTCCATTCGCATATTAACTGGAGTGTTATCGTGAAGAAAAGTCTCGACCAGACGATCAACGATCTTGTCATCGCTAACCGTATTCTGGCGCATGAAAATATCGTCGATGCTTACGGCCACGTCAGCGCACGCCACCCGGATCGTCCCGACCGTTTTTTGTTGTCGCGTTCGCGCAGTCCCGAACTGGTCGAGCCGGGCGACATCATGGAGTTCACGCTCGACGGCCACGCGGTCAATGACGACAAGCGCGCGCCGTATCTTGAGCGCTTCATCCACGGCGGCATTTACGAGAAGCGGCCCGATCTCAATTCGGTGGTGCACAGCCACGCCGAAGGCGTGCTGCCTTTCGCGATCACCGAAACACCACTGATCCCCGTCCTGCACTCCGCGTCGGAGATCGGCCTGACCATTCCGGTCTGGGACATCGCCGAGAAGTTCGGCTACACCAGCCTGCTCGTCACCGATGCCTCGCAGGGCCGCGACCTTGCGACGAAGTTCGGCCAGAACAGCGTAGTGCTGATGCGCGGCCACGGTTTCGCCGCCGGCGGACAGACGCTGCTGCAGACGCTGCGCATGTCGGTCGCGTTACCGAAGAATGCGCGGGTCTATCTCGAAGCGATGCGGCTTGGGCCGGTGAAGGGCCTGAGCGCGGGCGAACTCGAAGCCCGGAAGTCCGTCATGGGGGTCGCTGAAAACTCCGCAACTTTGCGCGCGTGGGAATACTGGGCGTGCCGCTGCGGCTGCGGGCACTTGTTGCCCGGCGGCGGGCCGAAGGCCGGCGCTTAATCGTTTCAGATTGAATCGATGCTACGGCGAATTCCACTTACCTCTCCCATTGGGAGAGGTCGCCGCACGAAGTGCGGCGGGTGAGGGGTTACGGTCTATCGAGAGATTTAGAACCCTCACCCCCGCCCTCTCCCCACAGGGGAGAGGGAGCATACCGCCATCGCGGCTGGCGTTTCGATTCAAAACAATCGTGTTTCGGTCAGTCTCAACCGGCAAACGCCGGCATCACTTCCTTTGAGAACAGCTCGACCGAACGTGACGACTCCGCAAGCGTCATGTCGCCGAACGCCAGCCATGACACGAAATAGTTGATCCCGGTGTAGGCGGCTTCTTCCTTGATCCAGTTGCGCACCGTCTGCGGCGAACCGGCGACGCCGTTCCCCATCGCCATCAGTTCATCGAAGGTCGGTGGCAGTGCGGCGGTGATGCGCGGCTCGGTATTATTGCGCTTGAACAGCCAGAAGAAGCTTTCGCGCCACATGGCGTAAGCGCGCCGCGCGATCTTCATTGCCTCCTCGTCGGTGTCGGCAATGACGACGTGCTTGCTGGGGCCAAGCAGCGGCAGCGGCGTTGTCTTGTTCAGCCGCTTGCGCTCGGCGTGATAGGCATCGACGCAGGCCTTGATGCCGTCGCGCAACCCGAGAATGACGCAGTTGACGTCGTTCGCCGCGGGCCACGGCGCGCTCTGCGGCAGCGTGAGGCCGTACCACAGCGGCGGATGCGGCTTTTGCACCGGCCGCAGCAGCATCGGCACATTCTCGAAATTGTATTTCTTGCCTTTGAAAGTCAGTTCGTCGGACGACAGGCCCTGCATCAGAAGCTGGAACGCCTCGTGATAGATTTCCTGCGTTTCCTGGAAATCGAGGCCGTAGAACTTGGTTTCGAATGGAGAGACTCCGCGCCCGACGCCGAGCTGGTAGCGGCCGTTGCTCATCTGATCGAGCATGCAGATTTCTTCGATCAGCCGGATCGGATGATAGAACGGCAGCAGATAGACGAGCGGCCCGAACAGGATGCGCTTGGTGCGCTGCGCAATCGCCGACATGAAGATGCCGGGCGATGCGCCCATGCCGAGCGGCGTCGAATGGTGTTCGGCGAGGTGATAGGCGTGAAAGCCCGCGTGTTCATAGGCTTCGATGAGCTTCAGGCGATTTTCGTAGAGTTGTCCAAGCGGAATCTTGCCATCGTCGAGATGGTCGAACACACCGAACTTCATAGCGCCCCCCGGCAGACTGATTTTATCCGCCGGTCACGCCAGATCAGGGCGAGGCAGCGGGCGGCGGATTCTCTCCGCGCTTCACGGTCACATCATAGACGAATCCGGTGGGGCCTGGCTTGCGCGAAACGACAACCTGATCTGCCGCATCGACGCGCCCGATATCCGCGTCGCGGTCGGGCAGCACAACCAGCATGCGAGGTCCGATGCGGACGAACACGAACTGGCCGCCGTCAGCGCCCTGGCGCGCCCATTTCTTGATCTGGGCGTAGTAGGGTTCTTTGGTCCACGCATTGGGGAATTTCGGATCGACCGCGACCTGCAGGTTCACACCATTGCGCTGGACATAGACGACGAACTTGGAGCGGTCGGGTTTCCATTCCGGGCCAAGGCCGGCGTCCTGCATCCATGAGCAATAGAACGCGCGGCAGGGCGAGGGGCGGGTGTCGTAGATGTTGCAGCCCCGGCCGTTGATGGCGTGCTGGCACCAGACGCCGGCGGGTTTGTTGAGTTCGTCGATCTGCGGCACCTTGCAGCACATCATGCAGGTGCCGCAGGCGCGGCCGGGGACGAGGCGGGGCTCGTCCGGCTGATGTGTGTCAGATGTTTCGACGATCCCAGACATGCTTGAACTCACCTGTCCGGGCGGGGTGCGGCATGAGAAGCCGTTAGCGCCACTCGACTTTCAAAATCTCGTAAGCCCGCGCACCGCCCGGTGCGACGACCTCGACATTGGCGCCCTTCGTCTTGCCGACGAGTGCGCGCGCCAGCGGCGAGGTGATCGAGATGCGGCCCTTCTTGGCGTCAGCTTCCGGCTCGCCGACGATCTGCCAGACAGCCTTCTTCTCGGTGTCTTCGTCGATCAGCGTCACGGTCGCGCCGAACTTGATGGTGTCGCCCGACAGTTTGGAAACGTCGATGACATCCGCGCGCGCGAGCTTGTCCTCGAGTTCGTTAATGCGGCCTTCGTTAAGCGACTGCTGCTCCTTGGCGGCGTGATACTCGGCATTTTCCGAGAGGTCGCCATGGGAGCGCGCTTCGGTAATCTGCTGGACGATGCGCGGACGCTCGACTTGCTGGCACTGCTTGAGTTCAGCTTCCAGCAGCGCGTGGCCGGCGGCGGTCATTGGAATCATTTCCATCGCTTCTTCATCCTCGGACAGAAAAAACTTATCGCGGGCCATCTTGCGGGCACCGCGACTTCGAAAATACTACACAATCCTGCCCATCTGTCTGCGGCCAGGATTGTTATTGGGGTACGCCTAAGCCGAAAAATAGGATTGCAGCGCGCGAACTTCGAGATCTCCGGCCGAATAGGCCTTGATCCCCCGCGCCGCGGCAACGGCACCTGAAAGAGTGGTGTAGTACGGGACTTTATGCAAGAGGGCAGCGTGGCGCAGCGAACGGCTGTCCGCAAGGGCGGTTGCCCCCTCGGTTGTGTTGAAAACCAGCTGAACATCGCCGTTTTTGATGGCGTCCACGATATGTGGGCGGCCTTCCGCTACCTTGTTTACCTTGTGGGCCTTGACCCCCTGTTCCGAGAGGAACCGCTGGGTTCCCGACGTGGCGATGATCTTGAAGCCGAGTTCGTCGAGGATGCGGACAGCCGGCAGGATGCGTGACTTGTCCTCGTCGCGCACCGACACAAAGACGGTGCCTGCGCGCGGCACGCGGGAACCGGCGCCGATCTGGCTCTTGGCGAAGGCGGTCTCGAACGTCATGTCGAGGCCCATCACTTCGCCGGTCGATTTCATCTCCGGGCCGAGTACCGTATCGACGCCGGGGAAGCGCGCGAACGGAAACACCGCTTCCTTGACGCCGATATGCTTGAACTGAGGCGGCTTGAGCTTGAAACTGGCGAGCTTCTCGCCGGCCATCACGCGCGCCGCGATCTTGGCGACCGGCAGCCCGATCACCTTGGCGACGAACGGCACCGTGCGCGAGGCGCGCGGGTTCACTTCGAGGATATAGATGTCGCCGCCCTTGATGGCGTATTGCACGTTCATCAAGCCGCCGACCTTGAGCGCCAGCGCGAGTTCGCGCGTCTGCCGTTCGAGTTCCGCGATGGTCCTGGCATCGAGTGAATGCGGCGGCAGCACGCAGGCGCTATCGCCCGAGTGAATGCCGGCTTCCTCGATATGTTCCATGATGCCGGCAATGAACGTGTCCTTGCCGTCGGCGATGCAATCGACATCGACTTCGGTGGCGTCGGTCAAATAGCGGTCGATCAGCAGCGGACGCTTGTCCGAGACGATCAGATCCGAAGGCCGGCCGAGGTCCAATGCAAGCCGCGCCACATAGCGTTCGAGCTGCGGGGTGTCGTGGACGATTTCCATCGCGCGGCCGCCCAGCACGTAGGACGGACGGATCACGATGGGGTAGCCGATCCTCTCGGCAATGGCGCGCGCCTGGTCGGGATTGGTGGCGATGCCGCTCTCCGGCTGGCGCAGCTTGAGCTTCTCGATGAGCTGCTTGAAGCGGTCGCGGTCTTCGGCGAGATCGATGGCGTCCGGCGAGGTGCCGAGGATCGGGATATTGGCCTGCTCAAGCGCCTCGGCGAGTTTCAGCGGTGTCTGTCCGCCGAACTGCACGATCACGCCATGCAGCGTGCCGTTGGAACGCTCGACCTCCAGGATTTCCAGTACGTCTTCGGCGGTCAGCGGTTCGAAATAGAGACGGTCCGACGTGTCGTAGTCGGTCGAAACCGTTTCCGGGTTGCAGTTGATCATGATGGTTTCGTAGCCGGCATCCTTCAGCGCGAAACAGGCATGGCAACAGCAATAGTCGAACTCGATGCCCTGGCCGATGCGGTTCGGACCGCCGCCGAGGATCACGACCTTCTTCTTGTCCGAAGACTGCGCTTCGTCGGCGAGCTTGCCGCCGAACGGCGTCTCGTAGGTCGAATACATGTAAGCCGTCGGCGACGCGAATTCCGCCGCGCAGGTGTCGATGCGCTTGAACACGGGCCGCACGCCGAGCGCGCGGCGCTTCTGCGCAACGTCCGTCACTGTCGTGCCGGTCAGCTTGGCAAGCCGCGTATCGGAGAAGCCCATGGCCTTGAGCTGGCGCAAGGCGCCAGCGGTTTTGGGCAGGCCCTTTGAGGTGATCTGGGATTCCATCTCGACGATGCCGCGGATTTCCGCGAGGAACCACGGATCGACCGCGCAGGCGTCGAAAATCTGTTCGTCGGTGAAGCCCATGCGCATCGCCTGCGCGATGATCAGCAGGCGATCCGGCGTCGGCGTGCCGAGCGCGGCGCGCATGGCGTTCTTGTCGTCGCCCTGTCCGAGGCCGCCGACCACGATTTCGTCGAGACCCGACAGGCCGGTCTCCAGCGAACGCAGCGCCTTCTGCAACGACTCCTGGAACGTGCGGCCGATGGCCATGGCTTCGCCGACCGACTTCATCGACGTGGTCAGCACCTGGCTGGCGCCGGCGAATTTCTCGAATGCAAACCTTGGAATCTTGACGACGACATAGTCAATCGTCGGCTCGAACGATGCCGGCGTTGCGCCGCCGGTGATCTCGTTGGCGATCTCGTCCATCGTATAGCCGATGGCGAGCTTGGCCGCGACCTTGGCAATCGGGAATCCGGTGGCCTTCGACGCCAGCGCAGACGAGCGCGACACGCGCGGGTTCATTTCAATGACAACCAGCCGCCCGTCCGCCGGATTGACCGCGAACTGCACATTCGATCCGCCGGTCTCGACGCCGATCTCGCGCAGCACCGCCAGCGATGCGTCGCGCATCACCTGGTATTCCTTGTCCGTCAGGGTCAGCGCCGGTGCGACCGTGATCGAGTCGCCGGTGTGGACGCCCATCGGATCGAAGTTCTCGATGGAGCAGACGATGATGCAGTTGTCGTGCTTGTCGCGCACGACTTCCATCTCATATTCCTTCCAGCCCAGCACCGACTCTTCGATCAGCACTTCGGTGGTCGGCGAGGCATCGAGACCGCTCTCGACGATGGCGATGAATTCCTCGCGCGTATAGGCGATGCCGCCGCCGGTACCGGCGAGCGTGAACGACGGGCGGATGATCGACGGCAGGCGGATGTCCGAGATCGCTTCGAGCGCCTCGATCAGGCCCTTCTGGATATAGCGCCGCTTGCGGTCGGCTTCGCCGGACGCCCAGATGGCTTCGAATTTTTCGACAGCGCGCTTTGCTTCCGCCGCCGGCAGGTTTTGCGCGGTGATCTTGGCGATCTCGGCGAGATAGGTGTCGCGGTCGGCTTTCTTGAGGTCGGACGCATTGGCGAGCGCCGACTTCGGCGTCTCAAGCCCGATCTTCTTCATCGCCTCGCGGAACAGCTGGCGGTCTTCCGCCTTGTCGATGGCTTCGGCGGTGGCGCCGATCATCTGCACATCGAACTTCTCAAGGACGCCCATGCGCCGCAGCGACAGCGCGCAGTTGAGCGCGGTCTGGCCGCCCATGGTCGGCAGCAGCGCGAAGCCGCCCGGCTTTACGTTGCGTTCCTTCTCGATGATCTTGGCGACGATTTCCGGGGTGATCGGCTCGATATAGGTGGCGTCGGCGAGATCCGGGTCCGTCATGATCGTGGCCGGATTGGAATTCACCAGCACGACCCGGTAGCCCTCTTCGCGGAGCGCCTTGCAGGCCTGGGTGCCGGAATAATCGAATTCGCACGCCTGGCCGATAACGATCGGCCCCGCACCGATGATCAGGATCGAGGAAATATCCGTGCGTTTTGGCATTAAGACCCAACTCGAAGACTGCAGGACACAAAAAAAGGGCGCGCCTACGCGCGTCCCAATGCCCCAATGCTCAACTTCCAAATGCGCAGCTTAAGTGTCGGCGTGCTTCCGGTCGGCTGATGTTGCCATGCGCGTGACGCGTGTCCGCGCGTAGCTGCTCAGCCGGAAAGCGCGCCAGGCGCGTAGCTTAGCCCAGATTCGAAGGGGATGGAAGGGTTGGGGACAACTGTAAAAGTAAGGGGCTGGCACATGTGCCAGCCCCTGAATTTGGAGGCCCGGCTTGGATTTGAACCAAGCTAGAAAGCCTTGCACAGCTTTCGCGTAACCGCTCCGCCACCGGGCCATCGCTGGCGTAACAGATCGCCACCCACAGACAAATTAACGCGGTAGGTAAAACCTTCTTAATATTAACAAATCGGGGTTTTGGCGGGTCTGGGAGCGAAGTTCCGGCATGGCTTTCCTGGCGCCTAGACCGGCCGGCACACGAAGGTCATGCGCGCCCAGTTGTGCCCGATATTCTTGGGCTGCCGGACGGCCGAGAATCCGGCGGCCGAGAGCTTCGCCAGCATCCCGGCCTCGCTGTAGCGGGCCAGGCCGACCGAGGTACGCAGTTGCCAGTAGTTCGAGAAAAAGGTCCGCACCAGGCTGGCGGCAGCCGCGATGAGGAACCCGTCGGCGAGGCCGAAGCGGAGCAGGGTGAGGACGTCGGTGACAGCCGAGACGTTCGGTACCAGCACATCGCCCAGGACGAAAGTCCCGGAAGGCTTCAGCAGCCGGCGAAAGGTCTTCAATGCGGCGTCGATTTCTTCTGCGCTCATGTATTGCGACACCGAGTGCATGACGATCAGGTCGGCTGATCCGTCCGGCATCGCCGCGACGTCTTCGAGCGTGACCGCGGAAATTTTCGGATTGCCGGAAAACAGCGCGGCGATGCGGGCACGCACGCCGGGGGCGGGTTCCGCCAATATCAGCTTGCCGCAGGCGTCAGCAACCATGCCGGCGTACAGCGCCTCGCCGCAGCTATAGTCGACGACGATCGCATCGGATGACGGCACATAGCCCACGATATCGCTGGCGACGTGCTTGAAGTGAACATCGCGATGTCGCGCGTTGGCGTAAATCGTGTGAGGGGAATCGTAGTAGTCGATCCAGGCGCGCATTATTTTCTCCGGCAGCGCCTGTTAGTTCGTCGGCAAGTCAAAAATCAGGCACGTCGTCGTAGCATGCGCAAGTAAACGACCCTTGCTGTCGGTCACGCGGCCTTCGGCGGTGGCGGCGCGGCGTCCGGCGTTGAGTACCTTGCCTTCGGCGCGCACGAGGCCGGTGTCCTTGGTCAGCGCGCGGATGAGGCTCACCTTGAACTCGAGCGTGGTGTAGCCGATGCCTTTGGGCAGTGTTGTGTGCACCGCGCAGCCCATGCAGGAATCCAGCAGCGTCGCGGTGTAGCCGCCATGTACCGTACCGAGCGGGTTGTAGTGCTTGAACTGCGGTACGCCTTCGAACACCGCACGGCCGTTCTCGACCTCGGTCAGCGTGAAATCCAGAAGCTCCATGATCGGCGGGCCGGGCAACTGCCGGGCAATCATGGCGTTGAGCAATTCGATGCCGGTCATGGTGAGAACCGTCTCGACCGGGACGACGCCATATTCGGGCTTTGCCTGCGACATGTCGGGGGTCAATCCTTGCAATCAACTAGTGCTGGTCTGGCAACTTTGCTGGCCTGGCTTTTCTGCCACTTCGGCCGGGCGGATGAAACGAATTTGTAACCATGTTTGGCTGGCAATTCGGGTTCTCCTTTAACCAAAGGTTGCGGGTTTATGCCCTATTAATTCCGTTACGGTTCGGGTCACAGGGCCGCGTGCGTAGGGTTTGGGATAGTTGTGTATGTCGAATTCTCAGGAATTGATGGCTGAACTGGAAACCGCGCTGGGTCCGAAGCCGACGCCGCGCACGTTCGAGATCATGCGGGAAGTCACCGACCTGTTCGTCGAGGGTGCCGACAAGTATTCTGTCACACAGTTTGCGGTGTTTGACGACATCATCTGCCGCCTGATCGACCACAATGGCCCGCCGGCCGTCGTCGAAGTCAGCCAGAAGCTCGCGCCCTGCGGCAAGGGTCCGGTCAATGTCGTGCGCCGCCTGTCGAGCGAAAACGATCTTGCGATCTCGGGTCCGTTCCTGAAGAATTGCGAAAACGTGCCGGAAGCCGACCTTGTCCAGTACGTGAAGACCAAGCGCATGGAATATCTCACCTTGATCGCCACGCGGCCGAACCTCACCGCGTCGGTGACCGATGTGTTGCTTGATCGTGGCGACGACGAAGTTCGCAAGATCGTGCTGCGCAACCTTGGTGCAAAAATTTCCGACAACGGCTTCGTCAAGCTCATCAGCGAAGGCCGCAAAAAGCCGGTACTCTCGGAAATGGTCGCGGCGCGCGAAGACCTCCCGGAAGAATTGCGGCCTTTCCTCAAGGTTGCCCCGGAAAAGAAAGCGGCCGGCAGCGCACGCCGCTAGGCTTCGTTTCCACGTACGTAAATTACCCCTCACCCGGCGCGCTGTAGAAGCGCGCCGGGTGAGGGGTGTTGCGCGGCGAAGATGAAAACAACAGCGATCTGCCGAAGCAAATCAGACCGCTTTCTTGTTCTTTTCCATCAGCCCGGCGAACCGCTGGAACAGATAGTGACTGTCGCGCGGGCCGGGTGAGGCCTCCGGGTGGTACTGCACCGAAAACACCGGCTTGTCCTTCAAGGCGATGCCGCAGTTCGAGCCGTCGAACAACGAGATATGCGTCTGCTCGACATTGTGCGGCAGCGAGTCCTTGTCCACCGCGAAGCCGTGGTTCATCGAGGTGATCTCGACCTTGCCGGTGGTCAAGTCCTTCACGGGATGGTTGGCGCCGTGATGGCCCTGATGCATCTTCATGGTCTTGCCGCCGAGCGCGATGCCGAGCATCTGGTGGCCGAGGCAAATCCCGAACGTCGGCGTGCCTGAGTCGATCATTTTCTTGATGACCGGCACTGCGTATTCGCCGGTCGCGGCCGGGTCGCCGGGGCCGTTAGAGAGGAACACGCCGTCGGGCTTGAGCGCCAGAATGTCTTCCGCCGACGTCGTGGCGGGGACGACCGTGACCTTGGCGCCGATGGACGACAGCAGCCGCAGGATGTTGCGCTTGACGCCGTAGTCGATGGCGACGACGTGATACTTCTCGCCAGCGCCCTGACCGTAGCCCTTGCCCCAGGCCCATTCGTTTTCATTCCAGATGAAACGCTGGCTCGAGGTGACGCGCGGCACGAGGTCCATGCCGACGAGGCCCGGCCATTCGCGCGCTTCGCGCTTGAGGACTTCGATATTGAAGTTGCCGTCGGCGGCGTGCGCGATCACGGCATTTGGCATGCCCTTCTCGCGGATGAGGTTGGTCAAGGCGCGGGTGTCGATGCCCGACAGGCCGATGACGCCGCGCGCCTTCAGCCACGCATCGAGGTGTTTCTTGTTGCGGTAGTTCGATGGCTGGGTGATTGGCGTGCGCAGGATCAAGCCGCGCGCGCCCGGCGTCGATGCCATGTTCACCGTCTCGATGTCTTCGTCGTTGGTGCCGACGTTGCCGATGTGCGGGAACGTGAAGGTGATGATCTGCCCGGCATAGGAAGGGTCCGTGAGGATTTCCTCGTAGCCGGTCATGGCGGTGTTGAAACAGACCTCGCCGACCGCATGACCGATCGCGCCGAAGCCGGTGCCCTCGAGGACGGTTCCGTCCGCGAGCACGAGGAGGGCAGTCGGTTTGGGTTCCGACCAGCCTGAATTGTCTTGTTTGGTGTCCATAAGCGGCCTAGATAGCCCCGCGCGGCAGGCCCGTCAAAGCGAGTCGAGCATTTTTAATGGATTTGCTCACGGTTTTCGGACTTTTCGCAGTTACCGCCATGCTGGGCTTCTACGCGCTGGAGGACCGCAGCCACTGGTTTGTCGCCGCTTTCGCGCTGGCCTGTGTTTTAGGCTCGATTTACGGTTTCGCGCAGGGCGCCTGGCCGTTCGGACTGGTCGAGGCGGTGTGGGCGTTCATTGCACTGTGGCGCTGGCGTAAAAGATTTTCAGCCGAATCGTGAGGTTTCCCCATGCTGCGCGACGACATCAATAACGCCCTCAAGGACGCCATGAAGGCGCGCAACGAGCGCAGCGTCTCGACGCTGCGGCTCATGAATGCGGCCATCAAGGACAAGGACATCGAGGCGCGGGGCCTGAGCAAGGGCCCGCTGTCCGACGAGGATCTCCTTTCGCTGTTCCAGAAAATGATCAAGCAGCGCCAGGAATCGGCCGAACTCTACGACAAGGGCGGCCGCCCCGAACTCGCGAAGCAGGAAAACGAGGAAATCGCGATCATCACGGCCTATCTGCCCAAGCAGATGTCCGACGACGAAACCAGGGCCGCGATTGCAGAGGCGATCAAGGAAACCGGCGCGGCGTCCATGAAGGACATGGGCAAGGTGATCGGCGCGCTACGCGGCAAGTACGTCGGCAAAATGGACTTCGCCAAGGCGAGCGGCCTTGTGAAGGGCATGCTGGCGGGCTGAGTCACCCCCGGTTTTCCGGTTTCCGGCAAGCCGTTTGCAAGCACATCTGCCACATCCGCGGGTGCTGGCGGCGTCGTTCCGAATAGGTCAGACTTTAACGGCTGACAGGAGCCGCCGGATGTCGCTGCAATTCTACCTCGCCTATGTCTTCGCCTGTTTCATCGTCGTGATTGTGCCGGGGCCGACGGTCACGCTGATCGTGGCGAACAGCATGACCCATGGCACGCGCGCCGGTCTCATCAACATCGCCGGCACGCAGCTCGGCCTCGCCGTGATGATGGGCATCGTGCTCGTCGGCCTGGCCTCGTTGATCGAGACCATGGGCATGTGGTTCGATTGGGTGCGCATCGCCGGCGCGGCCTATCTCGTCTGGCTTGGCTTCAAGCTGATCCGTTCGCCCGGCGCGCTGGGTGATCCCAAGCAGACGCCGCGGCCGCGCATCGGGTTTTTCTGGCAGGGTTTTCTGGTGCTGATGAGCAACCCCAAGGCGCTGCTGGTGTTCGGCGCATTCATTCCGCAGTTCGTCAACGCGCAGGGTGATTACGTGCCGCAGGTTATCTTGCTCGGCGTCACGGCCATGGTGGTCGCCGGATTGTTTGACTCGATCTACGCAATCCTCGCCGGCCGCGCGCGCAATGTTATTTCAGGACAGCGTGTGAAGCTTGTCTCGCGTGTTTCCGGCGGGCTGATGATCGGCGGCGGCATCTGGCTCGCGCTGGCGCGTGCGCGATGAGGAAGCTCCTAATAACAGTCGCCATCAACGTCTGCTGCGCGGCGTCAGCACTCGCGCAAAACGCCGTTGAGAAGAAGACATTCGACGGTGTCCCGCTCGACGAACCCATTCTTCTGAACGTTCGAGGCGTGCATCTGCGTGTCCCGGCAGGTTATTTGGCGCCGTGGCCGGACCAAAAGATGCGCAATCGTGTAAATAACTACTCTGTCGGAATCAGAATTAGCTTCTGGATGCCAGAGCGGCGCTATGTCGAAGTCAACGCTTTGTCATATTCGGGATCGTCACCTAAGGAGCCGAGCCGCCCCCTTCCTTCGAGTTCGGACGTTTACACTGTCACTGTTACGCCAGGGCCGAGAAAACCAGAAGAACTGGACTATCGATCACCCGTAAAACAATTCCACAATCTGACCTCGTACCCTGGGCCCGCCTCTTATTCATTCAAGGAGGAGCCGTTCGGTCTCGTTCGATTCTGGCAGCACGATTGGCCATATCCGCAGCCGGAGGCATTTGTGAATTACCGTCATGTGGACGGCTCGGACCCGCAAATCCTCTTTCAATGTACGCCGCCAAAAAGATTTCCGGCTCCGCGGTATCCGCTATGTGAGGGGATCGGCTACTTCGCGGCCGATGAAATCAGTTTTCGAATCCTGTTTGAGCCAAAAGCCTTGCCACGATGGCGAGAGAGTGTGCTTGCGATGCGTGAGCTTTTCAATTCGTGGAAGGTGCCGTCTCAGTAGTAATAGCTAAAGAGAACCAATGGCGGGCAACAGAAGCGCGAAAAAAGCGCAAGACGAAAACGGGGGAGACGATGAAGAGGGTGGTTACGATATTTGCCGCAACGATGTTTTGCACCGCGCCCGCGTTCGCGCAGGAAAGCGCCGCGAGTTTTCCAAGCAAGCCCTTGCGCGCGATCACGGCGCTGAGTGCAGGCGGCTCCAGTGACATCCTGATGCGCGTCATCGGCGAGCAGTTTCTCAAGAAAACCGGCCAGTCCGTTGTGGTCGATAACCGTCCCGGCGGCGCATTCAACATCGCGGGACAGGCGTGTGGCGACTCGGCGCCCGACGGTTACACGATCTGCCTGCTGCCGATCGAAACGCTGTCCTACAACCAGTTCATGTTCAAGAAACTTGCCTACGATCCGCGATCGTTCGAGCCGATTACCAATGCGGTGTTCGTCACGGCGGGGCTGGTCGTGAATTCCTCGCTCGGCGCGAAGACGCTGCCGGAACTCGCGGCGGTGTCGAAGGCCAAACCGAATACCTTGAGTTACATGTCGCCCGCCGTGCCGCTCGCCTACTTTGTCGAGACCTGGAAAAAGGAATCCGGCGCGGACATGGTCAAGGTGCCGTATCGCGGCGGTGCGGATGCGGCCAACGCCATCCTCGGCGGCTCGACGCCGGTGGCGTTCTCCGGCATTGCCAATTTCATCCCGCACATCCGTTCCGGTGCGATGAACGTGATTACCGTTGATGTGGAGAAGCGTTCGCCATTATTGCCCGACGTGCCGACCTTGCGCGAGCTCGGCTACAAGGGGCCGCTGACGCATGCGTTCTTCGGTTTTGTTGCACCCAAGGGTACGCCGAAGCCGCTGATCGACAAGCTGAACCAGATCCTTGTCGAGATCGCCAGCGACAAGGCGTTCGTCGAGAAGAACATGCTCAACCTCGGCCTCATCCCGATCCTCGATACGCCGGAACAGTTCACCAGGTATCTCAAGGAAAACTGGGTGTTGGCCGAACGCATCGTCAAGGAATCCGGCCTCGAGCCGCAATAATATCAACAAGCAGGGCCGTAACGTCGCATGATCAAGCCATGGGTATTCGAGTTCTTTCCGGAACTCAAAGATGCCGCTCCCGAAGCCGTCTCGCAGTATTTCTCGAAGTATCTCGATCTCTGGGCGCGCGACGAGGCGCTTGGCTTCGAGGGTATTTTCTTCAGCGAGCATCATTTCGGCAATGCCTACAGCCCGTCGCCCAATCTGCTGATCGCGGCGACGGCCGGACGAACGAAGACGCTGCGGCTCGGCGTCATGGGCATGGTGGTGCCGTACTACACGCCGTGGCGCATCTATGAAGAGATCGCGATGCTCGATCATCTCACTGATGGGCGGCTGGAGATTGGCACCGCCGTGGGCATTCCGCAGGAAATCGCCCGCGTCGGCATGACCATGGAAGAAGCGCGCGAGCGCAACGACGAGGCGCTGCAAATCCTCGACGCACTATTGAGCCAGGAAGAAGTCTCCTTCAACGGCAAGTATTCGAAGTTCGAAAAGCTGCGCCCATTGCCGCGGCACCGGCAGCAGCCGTCGCCGCCGAAATGGACCACGGTGGTGAGCGACGATTCCGCGCGCAAGGCGGCGCGCCGCGGTTCGAAGATTTCGACGGCGTTCAATACGACAGAGCGGATCAAGGAAATTTTCGACGCCTATCGCGACGAAGCACAAAAGGCCGGCGTCAAGGCCGGCCCGGACGATCTCGCAATTCGCCGCCGCATTGCGGTGGCCCCGACGGAAGCGGAAGCCAAAGGCTACATGGATGCAATGGCCACGCGCGTTCGCGCCTTGCTGGCGCGGGACCCGCGCGTGGCCGCCAAGCATGTGCCGGATTCACCCGACCGCGACAAGCAAGGCGGGTTCACTGTATCGGACGAGGAGTTCATCCACGGGACGCCCCGGCAGGTCGCCGACACGATCATCGATCAATGCCGCCGCACCGGAGCGGGACACTTCTTCTCTATTCTGCACTGGGGTGCGTCATTGGAAGAAGTCTCGCGCGGGCGTGAATTGTTTGGCCGTGAAGTGATCCCGCTCCTGCGCAAGGCGCAGATCTGAGATCGCCGTTCCAACGATGAATTCAGATTGAGGAATTTGTTGGTGGGTTAAAATTGCAGCCACGAATTCGGATCACCTCTCCCATGGGGAGAGGTCGGCGCCATCAGCGCGTTTACGCGCGTCTTCGACGCGCTATGGCGCCGGGTGAGGGGTTAAGGTCTATCGAGAGATTTAGAACCCTCATCCCAACCCTCTCCCCACAGGGGAGAGGGAGTACACTTTTTCCGTGACTGATGCTGCCCCCAAATCGAACGTCGTTACTCGACCTTCACGCCGGCTGCTGCGATCACCTTGTTCCAGCGTTCGCTCTCGCTCTTGATGAAGGCCGCGGTCTTGTCGGGCGAGCCGCCGACCGGCACGGCCGACATGGCTTCAAAGCGCGCCACGACATCCGGCAGCTTGATCGTCTCCGAGATGGCGTCGGAAATCTTTGCGGCAATCGCCTTCGGCGTATTGGGTGGGGCGACGACGCCGAACCACGTCGTCGATACGGCATCGCCGAATACTTCGCTCAGCGTCGGCACGTCCGGCAATGCCTTGAGCCGCTGCGTGCTACCGACGGCGACCGCGGTGATCTTGCCTTCCTGGATGTATTGCAGCGTGTTGCCGAGGTTATCGAACATCATGTCGACCTGGCCGCCGAGCAAGTCGGTCAGCGCGGGCGCCGAGCCGCGGTAGGGCACATGCACAATGCGGATGCCGCCCGCGAGGAGCTTGAGCCATTCCATCGTCAGGTGTGGCGTCGAGCCGTTGCCGGCCGAGCCATAGTTGAGCTTGTCGGGATTGGCCTTGGCGTTGTCGATCAGCGCCTTCAGGTTCGGCGCAAGCCCCTTGCGCACCACCAGCACGTTGGCAACTTCCGCCAGTACGGTGACGGGCACGAAGGCGGTCGGATCAAACGACAGCTTCGGATACAGGACCTGATTGATGGCGAGCGGCGGCGGCGGCGAGGACAGCAGCGTGTAGCCGTCCGGCTCGGCCTTCGCGACGGCGTCCGCGCCGATGTTACCGGCGGCGCCCGCGCGGTTCTCGATCACGACCGGCTGGCCCCAACGCTGGGAAAGTTTCTCGCCGAGGATGCGCGGCAGGGTATCGACCGTCGCGCCCGGCGGGAACGGCACGATGATCTTGATCGGGCGGGAGGGGAACTCCGCCTGCGCCAGCGCGGGGACGGCTGAGAAGGATGCGAGAGCGGCAAGTGCCAGGAGTGCGATACGCGAGGTCGATGGTGTCACGGTAATTGTCCTCCTGGGACGCTCACAGAGAGCTAGAGTCGTGAGCATTGATTTGATTGTTCTATTGAACTTAGCTTAGCTTTAGCGACCTTCACAACCTCGGCACTGCGCAGGACGGGTATGAAGCATTCAGATTTTAAGATTGGTCTGGAATTCTTGACTGCCACAGGCCGTTGGCGTTGCACCGACGTTGGCCGGCGAACGATCACGGCTATCAAGCTTGATCTCGATCACGATCCTTCTTGGTACAACGCTCCCCCATATCCGGTTGCCGAAGACGTTTTCGACGAAGATGCGATTGAAGGTTGCTCGCAAGCTCCCGAAGTGCGGTCCTATGACGACAGTGGACGTGGCCGGCTCATATCCGTTCAGAGAGGTCATGTAAGGTCTACCAAATGATAACGCCCTCGCGACTGGGTATTTATTTGGCGCGTGCGCGGCCTTGGTTTGAGGCGCGTCGCGACCCGGCTGAATTCATGCACCGGATCAACCAAGTTGACCGCATTGTTGATAGCGAATTTCTGTTTAATCGAAATGAGGCCAAGTGGGTGCGGGAGGCTTTGAATCTTGCCGCCTATAGTCAGTTCATTTCGCCATCGTCGGTTTGGTTGAATGGCGAGACGTGGCCAGACGCGTTTGTGCGGGAGGATGGAAAGGACATTCCACTCGAAATCACGATGATCTTGGATAAGGGGCGTGAGATTGGACGTGAATACCGAATGGATCGGCCTTTTGAAGTAAATTGCAAAGTCGACGATTGGGTAGCAGTGACCGATGCGATATCACGGCTTCTCGCGGCGCGAATTCAGTCGAAGTTGCAAAAGCGCTATTCAATCTCCTCTCGCCTACTAATTTATTTGAACGCGAACGAGTGGGGCATACGACAGAAACAATTTGAATCTGCCGTGACTGACACGCTGCGGCGAGAAGTAGGTTCATTTTCCTCTGTAGACGTACTTTGGAAGGACAAACTATTGAGGAGTTCTGGAGAGGTCCGTTGGCTCCCGAACCTTTTCCATTGATTTTCAGACATTTCCCCGTTCGTGCCTGCAACTGTGTAGGCGTTCCCCTGTGAATAACCGGGACAAGTCCGCCGCTACCGGCTAACCCCATCCGTCGCCATATAAAGACTGCCCTGAACCGCTAGGCTCCCGAATCACATGCGCTATCCCGCCAGTTTCCTTGAGGAATTGAAGGCGCGGCTTCCGGTTTCGGAAGTCGCGAGCCGCCGCGTGTCGCTGAAGAAGGCCGGGCGCGAGTGGAAAGGCCTGTCGCCGTTCAGCAAGGAAAAGACCGCTTCGTTCTTCGTCAACGACCAGAAGATGGCGTGGTTCGATTTCTCGTCGGGCAAGAACGGCAGCATCTTCGATTTCGTGATGATGACGGAAGGGCTGACCTTCCCGGAAGCCGTCGAGCAACTGGCGCAGCAGGCCGGCATGCCGCTGCCCAAGGTGACGCCGGAAGCCGAGGCGCAGGAACACAAGCGCAAGACGCTCTATGACGTCATGGAGCTGGCGGCAAAATTCTTCGAGACGACGCTGGCATCGCGCCTCGGCGCGAAAGCACGCGGCTATCTCGCCGACCGCAGCATCGAGCCTGCCTCGCAGGTGCAGTTCCGCATGGGCTACGCGCCGGCGGATCGTTTCGCGCTGAAGGAATATCTCGGCGCGCAGTGCGTGCCGGTCGGCGACATGATCGAAACCGGCATGCTGATCGCCGGCGACGACATTCCGGTGCCGTATGACCGCTTCCGCGATCGCGTGATGTTTCCGATCACGGATCTGCGCGGGCGCATCATCGCGTTTGGCGGCCGCGCGCTGGAGAAGGACGTTCCGGCAAAGTATCTCAACTCGCCGGAGACGACGCTCTTTCACAAGGGCTCGAACCTCTACAATGGCGCTGCTGCGCGTCACGCCATCCACGACGGCGCGCGCCTCATCGTTGCCGAAGGCTATGTCGATGTGGTCGCGCTGGTGATGGCGGGCTTCACCGGCGCCGTTGCGCCGCTCGGTACCGCATTGACGGAAGAACAACTCGGCCTCCTTTGGAAAATGTCGGAAGAGCCGACGCTGTGTTTCGATGGCGATGGCGCAGGCCGCCGTGCGGCATTTCGTGCGGTGGACCTTGCCTTGCCGCAGCTCGCGCCGGGCAAGAGCCTGTTGTTTGCATTGTTGCCGGACGGGCAGGACCCCGACGATCTCGTTCGCTCCGGCGGCAAGGAAGCCATGGGCGAAGTGCTGGCCGGTGCGCGTCCGCTCGCCGACATGCTGTGGCAGCGCGAAATGGAAGGTGCGCGTTTCGACACGCCGGAGCGCCGCGCCGGGCTTGAAGCGCGGCTCAACCAGCTCACGGCGGTGATCGCCAACGAGACGGTACGGAAATATTACCGGCAGGATCTGGAAGCGCGCGTGCGCGAACTATTCGCGCCGCAGACGATGCGCAACGATCAGCGCGGTGGTCCGCAGCGGTATCAGAGCGGCGGCTATCAGGGCCGCGACGGTGGCCGTGGCGGACGCGGCGGCGCGCGCCGGCAAAACCAGATGCAGCCGCTTGGACAATCGAGCGCCGGGCTGACCTCAAGTTCCATCGTGCGCGGCTACCGCAGTTCGTTTCCGCCGCGCGAAGCCCTGATCCTGCTGGCGGTACTCAACCACCCGTGGCTTCTGGAAAACCATTCCGAGGACCTCGCCAACCTCGAGTTCATGAACCCCGACGCTGACAAGCTGCGCAGCGCGATCCTGGAAGCTGCCGCCGGGCACGATTCCGACACGGCGGCGCTGCGCGCGGCCATCGAGAAGCGCAAACTGAGTGCCGTGCTGGCACGGGTTGAAACCACGCTGACCCACTTTTCGGACTGGCCGGCCCGGCCGGGCGCTGCAAAAGATGATATTGCGCAGTGGTGGACGCACATCGTGACCTTGCATCGCAGGTCGCGAACGCTAAATAAGGAGCTCAAGGACGCCGAGCGTGCCTTGGGTGACGAACCAAGCGAAGAAAATCTGGCGTGGTTGCGGGACGTGCAGGGCCGGTTGTCGGCTTTTGACGGCACGGAAGCGACAATCGAGGGTTTTGGTGCCCTTTCGGGCCGGCCTGCGCGCGGTTTTTAGGTCATTTTTTCTGTTTTTCGGGTGAATCCTGCCGAATCCGGCAGGAACCCGGACTGCTACCGGCCTGGCCATCGGGAAGCTGATGTGAGGGGTCGATTTTCGCTGGACTCTGCGGAATTTCGCCCCCACAAAAATGTTGGATTACGTGGCATTTGGACTGGCCGGGCGAAAAATACGGTTAAGCGGGGCTTAAGATGGCTCCGGCGAGACTGGATAGTGATTCGGCCGGATTTGGCTGGCGGGTAGGGTGGCGAACGCCGCCCTTTTTGGCGGTTTACGATATGCGACGCGGCAGGGCGCCATTCCCGTGACGGGGATAGCCGATGCTCTGAAGCGCGGTGCGAGGAGAAGTTCATGGTAACGAAGACAAAAGCCAAGCCCGCGAAGCCCGCTGCCAAGGTTGCTGCGAAAACGGCTGCTGCGAAAACGACCGCGAAGAAAACCTCGCCGAAGGCTGCTGTTGCCGCCAAGTCGTCTGCGCCCACCAAGTCCGCGCCCACCAAGTCTGCTCCGAAGCCGGCCGCCAAGGTTGCCGCAAAGCCTGCTGCCAAGGCCGCTGCGCCTGTGAAGGCTGCGCCCGCCAAGGCGGCTGCGCCGGCGAAGGCCGCCAAGGCCGAGACCGCAAAAGTCGAGAAGAAGGTTGCCGCCGCGCCTGTGAAGGCTGTGCCTGCTGCCGGCGCGAAGCCGAACGGCAAGGCCGCTGCTGCCGCGCCTGTCGCCGCGCCGCTGAAATCGCCTGCGAAGACTGCGACACAAGAAAAGCCAAAGGACGCCAAAATCGAAACCGCCGATAATAATAACAAGGAGACGCCGGAAGGTTCCTCCCCGGACGCTCCGCTGCCGCTGCTCGATCTTTCCGATGCAGCCGTCAAGAAGATGATCAAGCTCGCGAAGAAGCGCGGCTACGTTACCCATGAACAGATCAATGCCGTGATGCCGTCGGAGGAAGTCACCTCCGACCAGATCGAAGACGTGTTCGCGATGCTCAACGAAATGGGCATCAACGTCGTCGAGAATGAAGAGCCGGACGACGCCGAGAACCCCGAGCGCGAGGAAGAAGAAGAGGACGACGACGAGGAAGAGGGCGGCGAACTCGTCGAGACCAAGAAGAAGGCTGTCGCCAAGACCGAGAAGTCGCTGCCGGGCGAACGCACCGACGATCCCGTGCGCATGTATCTGCGCGAAATGGGTTCGGTCGAGCTGCTCTCGCGCGAAGGCGAAATCGCCATCGCCAAGCGCATCGAGGCCGGCCGCGAAGCCATGATCGCGGGCCTCTGCGAAAGCCCGCTGACGTTCCAGGCCATCATCATCTGGCGCGACGAACTCAACGAAGGAAAGGTCTTCCTTCGCGACATCATCGACCTTGAAGCGACCTATGCCGGCCCCGACGCCAAGAACGCCATGGTCGCCGCTGCGCCCGTGCTCGGTCCGGATGGTCTGCCGGTTCCCGGTCAGGTGAATGCGCCCGCGACCGCGCCGATTGCCGCGACCCCGTTCCAGCCCAAGCCGATCAAGTCCGAAGGCGAGACCGCCGAGGAAGCTGCCGGCGAGGACGCGCTCGACGAAGAGGACATGGAGAATTCCCTGTCGCTCGCAGCCATCGAAGCCGAACTCAAGCCGAAGGTGATGGAGAGTTTCGACAACGTCGCCGACACCTACAAGCGGCTGCGCCGCCTGCAGGACCAGGACATTGCCAACAAGCTGGTCAACGAGACGCTGTCGCCGGCGCAGGAGCGCAAATACAAGAAGTTCAAGGAAGAGCTGATCGCGGAAGTAAAGTCGCTCCGCCTGCATCAGGCGCGTATCGACGCGCTGGTCGAGCAGCTCTACGACATCAACAAGCGCCTCGTCGGCTATGAAGGCCGGCTGATGCGCTTGGCTGAAAGCCACGGCGTCGTGCGCGACGACTTCCTGCGCAACTATCAGGGCTCGGAACTCAATCCGCAGTGGCTGGTGCGCGTCTCCAAGCTCTCGACCAAGGGCTGGAAGAACTTTGTCGGCAAGGACAAGGACCGCATCCGCGACATCCGCGGCGAGATCCAGACGCTGGCCGGCGAGACCGGCCTCGAGATCGGCGAATTCCGCAAGATCGTCCAGATGGTCCAGAAGGGCGAACGCGAAGCCCGTCAGGCCAAGAAGGAAATGGTCGAGGCGAACCTCCGCCTCGTCATCTCGATTGCCAAGAAATACACCAACCGCGGTCTGCAGTTCCTCGATCTCATCCAGGAAGGCAACATCGGCCTGATGAAGGCCGTCGATAAATTCGAGTATCGCCGCGGCTACAAGTTCTCGACTTACGCGACATGGTGGATCCGTCAGGCCATCACGCGCTCCATCGCCGATCAGGCCCGCACCATTCGAATCCCGGTGCACATGATCGAGACGATCAACAAGATCGTGCGCACCTCGCGCCAGATGCTGCATGAAATCGGCCGCGAGCCGACGCCGGAAGAGCTTGCCGAAAAGCTCGGCATGCCGCTGGAGAAGGTCCGCAAGGTTCTGAAAATTGCCAAGGAGCCGATCTCGCTCGAAACGCCGATTGGCGACGAGGAAGATTCGCACCTCGGCGATTTCATCGAGGACAAGAACGCGATCTTGCCCATCGACGCGGCGATCCAGAGCAACCTGCGCGAGACGACCACGCGCGTGCTGGCGTCTCTGACGCCGCGCGAAGAGCGCGTGCTGCGCATGCGCTTCGGCATCGGCATGAACACCGACCACACGCTGGAAGAAGTCGGCCAGCAGTTCTCGGTGACGCGCGAACGCATCCGGCAGATCGAGGCCAAGGCGCTGCGCAAGCTCAAGCATCCGTCAAGGTCGCGCAAACTCCGCAGCTTCCTCGATAACTGATTTCTCTCCGCCCTCATCCTGAGGAGCGGCCGTAAGGCCGCGTCTCGAAGGAGGGGGCGGCCATTGATGTCGGGTAAACCCGACATCAGAAATCAAGTTACCAAGTCGGCGAAGCCGACTTGGTTGGCTTCGAGACGCGCACTTCGTGCGCTCCTCAGCATGAGGCCGAGAGGGAGTGAGCCACATACACCACTCGTCATCGCCGGGCTTGTCCCGGCGATCTCGCTTAGGCGCGCACGCTGCGTCCCTGATCGGGATGGCCGGAACAAGTCCGGCCATGACGGGGAGAGGGCGACGCTATTTCCAACTATGGGTTTCCTTCATCGCCGGAGCATCGCTCCGGCGATTTCGTTTGGGGGCATCGCGCCTGCCAAAACCGCCGCTGCGCTCCCTCTCCCCGTTTACGGGGAGAGGGTTGGGGTGAGGGGGAGCTTAACTCGTTGAAGCTCCTCACCCGGCGCTGCGCGCCGACCTCTCCCCGCAAGCGGGGAGAGGTGAAGCAAGCGGGCGCGCCCCGGAATGACAGCGGTCGCGCCGCGTCACCCCCGTCGTTGTCCGGCCACGTTTCCCGTGCGAATATCGCCGCGCGGAACTCGAACACAGGTCTCCCCATGCTCATGCCGATGCCGTTGCGCGCGCTTGCTGCCGCCGCCGTCTCCCTTGCCCTTGCGGCGCCCGCGGTTGCGGCGCAATGCGGCGGCGACTTCAACACCTTCGTCGCCAGCATCTCGCGCGAGGCGCAAGGCCAGGGCGTGTCGCGCGCCACCATCGATCAGGCGCTGGCGGGCGTCACCATCGACCAGGGCGCGCTGACGTTCGACAAGCGCCAGCGCGGCACGTTCCGCAAGACCTTCGAGGAATATGTGGCGACCCGCGTCGGCACCAGCCGCGTCACGCGCGGCAAGCAGATGCTCGTCAAGCACGCGCAGCTTCTCGCGCGCGTCGAGCAGCGCTCCGGCGTGCCGAGGGAAATCATTGTCGCGATCTGGGGCCTGGAGACGGATTTCGGCACCGGCGACATGGGCAAGCTGCCGGTGTTCCGCACGCTGGCGACGATGGCGCACGATTGCCGCCGCACCGAACTGTTCCAGGGCGAACTCATCGCGGCATTGAAGATCTTGCAGCGCGGCGACCTCACATTGTCCGACATGATCGGCGCCTACGCCGGCGAGATCGGCCAGACGCAGTTTTTGCCGAGTTCATACATCAAGTATGGCGTCGATTTCGACGGCAACGGCCATGTCGACCTGCGCCGCTCGGTGCCGGACGTGCTGGCCTCGACGGCGAACCTGCTGAAAGTGGCGGGCTGGAAAACCGGCCAGCCGTTCGGCGAAGGCACCGAGAATTTTCAGGCCATGCGCGAGTGGAACCGCTCGGAGATCTATCGCAAGACGATCGGGTATTTTGCGGAGAAATTGAGGTGAGGAAGTGTCTCTATTTGCAGAGTCCGCACATTTGTTTGTAGTGGCCTCCGTCAATAGCTTCAATTAGCACAAGTAGGGCTTTAGTGGCGTCTCTGGTCTCTTCGATGGTCATCGAGGACATAGATATGAGATCGTCAAGACTGTCCGCATGAGATTCGAGTTGCGCAAGGCGATCTAGTGCTCGAATCTTTTCCCTGGGAATTCCGCATCCCGTCACTACCGAGCTTTCAAACTTGCTAGCTAACCCGCTGGAGCCGGGCACTTTAAAAGCAAAAAAATATATCCAGCACTTTTCGAAGCGCGTTTGGCATCAAATAAAAATAGTTTTCATAGTCACTAGGCGTGTCGCGAAAGCCCAGAATGAGACGGAAGACATAGTGATATTCGGATTCATACTCTCGAATGAGCTTAGGCAGTTCAATGATATTGGTATGCCGCGTGCCTTTTTGAACATCTACCGTGGCATCGAGAAAGAGAAGGGCGGCCTCTCCTTTTTCGGCTTTAGTTTTCAGCCATTTCTTGGTCTCCGACATAAAGTGAATGTTATGCGTAAGCACAATCAGTTGCGCCGCCCCTGCAAGTGCGCCTCTTATTAAGTTGAAGGCGTAGTTGAGAGCTCTAGTGTCTAGACTCGAGATTGGATCATCAACGACTACTATTAAATCTTTTAAACGGCGACCTTCTGCCTCTGTAGTTGATAAGAAATAGCAAATGGCAATTGCTGTTTTTTCACCTTCGCTTAGTGGGCCAGTTATAAATTTTCCATTTCGAAAAATTGAGTAGCCATCTTCGCCTTCATTGATCGGTTCGATTTGAAGAGAATTATGGCCTAAGTATGCGGCTATGATTTCATTTATCCGTTTAGCTGCGGGGCCGTGTTTTCTAAGATTTTGACGGAGTTCCGTTATCTGCGCTTCCAGAGAATCCGTTTGCTCAATCATTTTTTGATGCACGGTTTTCTCGCTTTCCGACACGTTCGCAAGTTCGCCGTACCTGTCGTGTCCTTTAGCCAAAAAATGATCTCTCAGCTTTGCTTTTGCAGATGCTTGATTTTGACTGAAGGCGTCCTGTTCGGTGTTGTGTCGATTTAGGCGCCGCTCCTTTTTTTGTAGCGGGCTGCTAATTTGTGTTGCTAGTTTACTTCCGGCGGAACAACTGCTTTCGGCGATTTTTCGAATTGATCCGAAGGCTTCCGAGTTGGCGCCGACAAAGTCGCCTTTAGACGGAATATTTAATTGCAAATCTTTTAAGTTTTCGCCGACTAAACCCGCGGCCTCCACCTGATCGGCAATTTCCAAAATTATTTCATCGAATTTTGAATTAAGAGCTGATTTTAAATCTCTAACTCTATTTTTTGTGAGTTCGTTTCCGCAGAACAGGCATGTATCGAGCTTATTCTGTTGATGGTATTCAAGACCTTCACTCGCCCATCCAAGCATCGCTTCGTGTTTTTTAAATGCTTCGATGGCGATTTCACCTAATGTGGTGCCGGCAATTTTTATAGCTTCTACCAGAAGCTTCTTTATTGACGGTTCAACCGCTTCAACTGGGGATATTTTTGCAAGCGGAGTTTCAGTATTTATCAGGCGCCTAAGTTGTTGGCGCGCTTCAGGTCCGATTGTTTTGTTGGCGCCATTTTTATACTTGGCGTAATCGTTCACAAGCGTTGCTGCGTCGTAACTTCTTGCTTGATTGATTTGCTCCGCAATTTGCCGTGCGGTATCGCGCTTGAAGGTCGTAAAAGTCTTTTCTGAAGTAGAAAGTGATTTTGCTGCTTCCGCTATTTTGGATGCGAGTTAGACTGATGATTGCTCAAGAGACTCCAACCGCTGGGATAATTTTGCCTGCTCTACTCCAATATAGAAAATAGGTTTGGCTTTTCCTTCTTTCCAAAGGAAATTGGCGTCTACAAAATCTGTATTGAAAACGAGTAACTTCCCTTTCAGAGCGCTTAAATTGGTGTCGCGCTTGATTTTAGTTCCATCGGAAAGCTCGACTTGAAATTCGGCATCGGCGGGTATTTCTGGCCGCAGAACTCCTGCTTCTAAGAGCCTGTCCGGAGAAAACTTGAATCTCTTGAATCGTTTATGATTCAAGGGAGGCGGTCCGATTCTTTTGGAGATCGCCGATGTGGACGAAGGAAAATCGCGGGCGCTATGACCGAAGCAAACTTCGCTATCCCAGCGACGTG
>CANJBX010000054.1 GCA_947472885.1 Hyphomicrobiaceae bacterium | reverse complement strand
GACCCACATCCATTCCCGTCTTTTTATGATTCTTGAGCAGATCTTGGCCCAGGGGGCGCCGGTTCCTTTGGATGTCGAAGTTCCCAATAGCACCCTGATTTCAGTAGAAATCTGAGCCCCCGATCGGTTTTTTCAACATCCTGCTAAAGCTGGCGACGCGAGTGCCAAATGACGGCAGGTACTACGGATACCTAAGTACAGTCATTCGGGCGGCAGTATTTCCTGAACGCAGACTTGGTCGATCAAGTGATCTCTGCGTAAGTCTGCCAGATGAGTTCGCTTCTCGTCATTGGTCAGGTTTGCGCCGATGCCGCTAACCATCGTGGTTACGATTGATCGATCAGACATGTCGAGCCAGTACGTGCGACGAACGAGCTTGTCGTTGCTGTCACGTGCGAACGGGCTGTTAATGTCTTCGCTCTGGTCAGGTTGGTAAAATCGCGGCATGACTGACACTTTTCTTTGTTGGCTAAGTTGATATCGGAGTTAGGATTCCCAAGGCAACGCTTTTGGTTTCTTGATCTTTGTCTTTGTCAGTTCGCCAGCCATCGCACGATTTGATGTGTGACCGTAGAAATTTTCGAGCATCTTAACGGATGTGCCCATGTTACGAGCCAGCACATAGTGGTTGACGCCCTCCTGTAGCCGGAACGTCGCATAGGTGTGGCGAAGCGAGTAGATAGTCCGCCGCTCATCCTCACTATCTACGTTTACCCCGGCTTCGGTAATCAATGCTTCAAAGCCCTTCTTAAAGCTGTGTATCGGTGTTCCATCTTTGTGGCAGAAAATATATTCATCTCTCGTCGGCTTATTGCCAATCTCGTCGGTGCGTAGCTCCCAGATTCGTTTGAAGTAGGTTTGAACATCTGATGTTCGAGCTACAACCTCTCGCTCTCCAGTTTTCCCTTTTACACGAAGAATGATGTTGACCTCTTCGGGTTTGTCGGTCGGCTCGGTGTCAATGTCACGCCAACGTAGTCCCCGTGCTTCTCCGATCCGTATGCCTGTATTTGCGAGGATCAAGATGTAGCTACCAAGCATGATGCGGTCCCTCACGATCGGACCCGATTTATGTTCCGCTTGCTTGATCCATTCGCGGAGAAATCGCGTCAGCGTCTTCCAATCTTTCTGATCGAAGTGGGGACGACGCTGAGTTGTGTGCTTCGGGCGTTCTATCTCGATTTTTTTATCGAGGTGCCCCCGCTGGTAGCACCAGTTCAAGAATGTTTTGAATTGACTCGTTTCATGGGCAATCGTCGTTTCTTTTGGTGCCTTTTTGATCGAGTTTAACCGTCGCCAATCGAAGAAGCGGGCGATCTCTTTGGGTTTGATCTCGGTGACTTTGTTCTTCGTGAAATATTGAAGTGCGTAGGTCTTGAGGAATGCAAGTATCGCGCGGTCCCGTGATGTCTGGTCACCCTTTGCTTTCGAGTGGGTCTCGAACTCATCAACGAGACGCTTGAGGTTGGGACCAGTGATCGATTTGCCCAGCTTCACCTTGATGCGGAGTTCGTCGAGTAGGTTGTCAGCGAACTTTCTGGCTTCGTAGAACTCAGAAGTTCCGGTGCCTCGATAGATGTAGCCAGTACCGTTTGGGACCTTGATGCGGCAGAGCCACAAGCCCTTCGGACGGTTCTCCAATTGATAGAGAACGACCTTCCCGTCGTGGAACGATTGCTGATTGATAACCCTGGAAACAGGCATGCGTCATGGTACGCGCCGAGCGGTGCTAATCAACCACCGTAATATGACTGTAATACGGGTGTTCCGAAGACTTTGGAAATCTGAAAAACATATAAGATATTGATATTATTGAGATAAGTGGTGCTGCCAGACAGGATTGAACTGTCGACCTCTCCATTACCAATGGAGTGCTCTACCACTGAGCTACGGCAGCAGGAGCAGGAATCAGGAAACCCGAAAAAATCCGCCCGAAGCGGGGTGATCCTTGCCATAAGGGGGACTCCCGCGCAAGCATCGTGGCCGCCCCTGTGACCGACAAAAAGACCCTCGAAAACACCTCGAAAACCGCGCCACAGGCCCGCCGGGCCGAGCGGCTGCGTTCGGCGCTCCGGGAAAACCTGAAAAGGCGCAAGGCGCAGGCCCGGGGACGCGCGCAACAGGTTGAAAACGGGGCAGAAAACACCGAAAAAGACGGCCATCCCGCAATTCCGCCGGAATTATCGCCAAAAAACCATCCCACACGGGGCTGATCGGGGTTGAGGCTTGAGCTGATTTACCTTGCTGTGCTTTCGGCTGCGAGGGCGCGCACATACATCACGCAAATGAGATAAAACGAAACTTCACGGACATATCGGCGTTGAGCCGCCTGGGATTCGCCGGATCGGCGGACGGGGCGAGGGGTTAGTGGAAAATGGATCGTATTCGCATCGTTGGCGGCAAGCCTTTGCACGGCATCATTCCGATTTCCGGCGCCAAGAACGCCACCCTGCCGCTGATGATCGCCAGCCTGCTGACCGATCAGACCCTCATCCTCGACAACGTGCCGCGCCTCGCGGACGTCATCAATCTCCAGCGCATCCTCGGCAACCATGGCGTCGATGTCATGCTCTCGGGCAAACGTCCGGGTGACAGCGAGTACCAGGGCCAGACGATGCATATTTCGGCGGCGCGTATCGTCGATACGACGGCGCCGTATGAACTGGTTTCCAAGATGCGCGCCAGCTTCTGGGTCATCGCGCCGCTCGTGGCGCGCATGGGCGAAGCCAAGGTGTCGCTGCCGGGGGGCTGCGCCATCGGCACGCGGCCGGTCGATCTGCTGATCATGGCGCTGGAGCGCCTTGGCGTTGAAATCGAGATCGACGCCGGCTACGTCATCGCGCGCGCGCCCAAGGGTCTCAGGGGCGGCGAGATCAAGTTTCCCAAGGTGACGGTGAGCGGCACCCATACCGCGCTGATGGCGGCCGTTCTCGCCAACGGCAAGACTCAGATCGAGAACGCCGCCTGCGAGCCGGAAGTCACCGACGTTGCCGATTGCCTGAACAAGATGGGCGCGAAGATTACTGGCGCGGGCACGCCGACGATCACGATTGAAGGTGTCTCGAAACTGTCAGGCGCGCGCCACAGCGTGCTGCCGGACCGCATCGAGACCGGCACTTATGCGATGGCGGTCGCAATGACCGGCGGCGATGTCACGCTGTCGGGCGCGCGGCCGGAGTTGCTGCAGGCGGGCCTCGATGTGCTGACGCAGACCGGCGTGGAAATTTCCGCCACCAACGCCGGCATCCGCGTCAGGCGCAACGGCTCTGGCATTTCGCCGGTGGATGTTTCGACCGCGCCGTTCCCGGCGTTCCCGACCGACCTGCAGGCGCAGCTGATGGCGCTGATGACGCGCGCCAAGGGCACATCGCGCATCACCGAGACCATTTTCGAAAACCGTTTCATGCATGTGCAGGAACTGGCGCGTTTCGGCGCGCGCATCCAGCTCGACGGTGAAACGGCGATTGTCGAAGGCGTCAACAAGCTCAAGGGCGCGCCGGTGATGGCGACCGACCTGCGTGCATCGGTGTCGCTGGTGATCGCGGCGCTCGCTGCCGAAGGCGAGAGCATGATCAACCGTGTCTATCATCTGGACCGCGGGTTCGAGCGGCTGGAAGACAAGCTCGTCGCCTGCGGCGCGCAGGTCGAGCGCATCAGCAGCTAGGTTCCCGGCATCCCGGTATAAAATGAAACGACCCCGCATTGTTGCGAGGCCGTTTTTGTTTTTGAGATGTGCAGCGGTCAATGCGAGCGGGTCTGCTCTGCCTGCGTGCGCCACTGCGACATCGATTCGGCATTGACGCGGATCGAGTTCATGGCGGCCTGGCTGAGTGCGGCGTAGTTTGTCAGTTCGCGCTGCACGCGCTCGCCTTCGTTCCGCAGGGTATCGCGCAGGCTCTCGAGTTCGCGCAGCAGGCTGTCGATCTCGCGCAACGATGTACCCGCAACGCGCTGGACCAGCGAATTGACGTTGTTCGCGAACAACTCGCCGGTGGTGTCCTGCGAGCGGCGCAGATGCCGTCCATCGCGGCGCACGAATTCGCGAATTTCCGCTTCGACTTCATGCACCGTGTTCACCGCTTCCTCTTCGGAGACTTCGTTGCCGGTGTCATGCAGTTGGGGCTGAATGAGACTCATGTCGATGTTCCTGTTTCGCGTTGACTCGTGCAGGGGTCCGAACCGCACATACAGCCTTGAACCGCACGAGCCAAAGGAGGTCATGCGAATTTGACCACAAAGGGGCGCGACCAAGGCTTTGAATCGGCGTTTGCGCTACGCGATTTGGTGCGCCGGTATGCCTGCACGGCAGCGGCTAGTAGCCGATGATGATTTCCGCGACCTTCGGCGACAGCGGCTTGACCGCCGGCATGTTCGACGTGAAATCCTTGTCGCTCACCAGCACGTCTTCCTGGCCCTCGGGAGGCCGGGGCGCTTTCGGATCGGGCGCGAGGCGAATGCCGATCTTGCATCCATTCGGCAGATTGGCGAGCGCGCCGCCTTCCCAGCCTGTCACCTGTCCGCCGCTCTCGCCCTTGAATCCTTTCATGATGAAAGGCTTGCCATTGAGCTTTTCCAGCGCGGCGAGCGGCATGCCGATCTTGAGGCCCTTGGGCCCGGTCCATGTTGACTGGCCGTTGATGACGATGAGTTGCGTGTCGCTGCGCGACGCTTCTATGTTCCACAGCACTTCGAGCCGCCGCTTCGGGTCTTTGGGATACAGCACGGTGGCGTTCAGCTTGGTGGCGTCGGGGCCTTCGACCTGCGTCCACGTAATATTGTCAGCGCCGAAGAACGTCGCGAGCTTGAGGTGATTGGACTCTCTGGCAAATACGCCGGCGCATGCGACGACGCGCGGTGGCGCAGGCTGTGGCCTGATCTTTGGCGGTTCGGTTTCCCGCTGTGCGCTGGCGGCGGGTTGTGGTGTGCCGGTTCCCGATTGCCGTTGCGTTGGCTGTTGTTGCGCAGGCCGCTGTTGGGGAGCGCCTTGCTGCTGTTGGGGAGCGGCTTGTTGCTGTTGCGCCGGAGCGTCGTCGCCGGGCCAGCGTTTCTCGAGCGAGGAACTCGTCGGTTGTTGCGCAAGCGCAGTGCCGATGCTGGCGGTAGCCGCTAGACAGCAAATAAAAGGAGCAATACGGCGCATGGCTTTCCAAGTGTTGTCCGGCAGGCAGACTAGCGGCCCGGAATGGCGGCAACAAGGCTGCAGGTGATTGCCTGGGCGCCGATCGCCTTGCGTTTTCCGCATTTCGGAGGGGGTGGGCTTGCGTGCGGCGTGGCGGGCTTTAACCTCCCGGCCAACCCTTGATCAAAAAGGGATTGCAGAAAGGGACTACCGTGAGCAAGGCGCCAGCAGTTACCCCCGAAATCGTCAAATCCCTCGCACCCGCCGGCAAGCTGCAGGTGGCGATCAACCTCGGCAATATCGTGCTGGCGCAGGGCACGCCCGATGCGCCGGGCGGCATCACGGCCGATCTTGCAAAGGAGCTTGCCAGGCGGCTTGGCGTGCCGGTTGCCTTCACCTGTTTCCCCGGCGCTGGCGAGGCCTTCGAGGGTTTCCAGAAGCAGAACCTGGATATCGTGTTTCTCGCCATCGAGACGGTGCGCGCCGCCGAGATCGACTTCACCGCGCCCTACGTCATCATCGAAGGCGTCTACATGGTGTGGAAGGATTCGGCGCTGAAGGCGGTGGCAGATGTGGACAAGCCCGGCATTCGCATCGGCGTGACCAAGCGCGCGGCTTACGAACTGTACCTGACGCGAACGCTCAAGAACGCGACACTGCTACGCACCGATGACGGCGTGGCATCGTTTGTGAAGGACAAGCTGGAGGCCGCCGGTGGTGTGAAGCAATCGCTGGTTGCCTATGCCAGGACCAATCCGGACGTGAAGCTGCTCGACGGCGGTTTCATGGAAATTCGCCAGGCCATGGGAACGCAGAAGGGCCGCGCCGTGGGTTATGCCTATCTCAAGGCATTCATCGAGGAGATGAAGGCTTCGGGTTTTGCCGCCGATGCGCTCAAGCGCAGCAACCAGCCGGACGCCTCGGTCGCGCCGCCAGAGTGAAGTTGATTGTCATTGCGAGGAGGCCGTAGGGCCGACGAAGCAATCGCAATGACAGTTGGCGCCTAGCGTCCGATCGACGTTTTCATCTTGTCATCGACGCACTTCTGGACAAGTACGGCTTTCTTGTCGAGGTCGAGGCCGCGCCCGGCCTTTTCAGTCTCGTATTTCATCCAGCACTGTTCACGCGCCTTGGTGATGGTGAAGAGGCCATCGTCGGTGCGGCTTGCCGACGGTTCCTCGGGCGCGCGCGCTGCGCGTCCGGCGGCAGCCTGACGCCGCTTCGGCGCGGCGGCCGGGGGCGGTGTTGTAGCCGCAGCCTGAGCGGCAGGCGGTGATCCGGCGGCGGGCGGTTCAGCTTGTGCCGAAGCCGGTTCAGCAGGTGCCGCGCCCGGGGTCATCACCACATCGGACGGCGGCTTTGTGGCGCATGCAGCCAACGCAAGGGTGGCGGTGAGCAGGGAAACAACCAGAAACGATTGCGTGCGCAGCATGGATCGGACCTTCAAACGAAGCGGCGCGCATGTTTTGCATTGTTTGGCGTGGTTGCCAACATGTTCCAGCCGGTCAACTTGCCGCGCTTATTGCTGCGGAGGCGATTTTGCCAGATCCGGCGCAATTATTTATTGGACTACCCCGGAACCATCGGTGGTGGGACACGTTATTGCCCGGCAATCCACCAGAGAGAAGTTGGGAGATCTTATGAAAAAGCTTTTGCTTGTTGCCGCAGCCGCCCTGTCCATGTTCGTCGCGATTCCTGCCGCGACCACAACGACGGCGTCCGCGCAGGTTGCCGTTGGTGTTGGCCCGGGTGGCGTCGGCGTTCGCGTCGGTGAGCCGCGTCGTGGCTATCGCGAGCGGCATGTACGCGAACGCTATGCATCGCGTCCGCGTTGCCGCGTGGTCCGCGAACGTATCGTGACGCTGCGTGGTCGCGTGATCTACAAGTCCGTTCGCGTTTGCTAACGCCATAGCGATCAATAAAAACGGCCTCGCTTGCGGGGCCGTTTTTTTTTGCGGCGGGTTGCCTTATCGGTCGCGGCGTTTGAATCCGCCGCGCATGCCGCCGCGGCCCATGGTCGAGCGCGGGCCGCTGGCGGATTGTCCTGCCGGGATACTCTCGACGCCCGGACCCATTTCATCGAGCGTGGGTTTGCGCACGCGGCTTTTGCCCGCCATCGGGTTCTTCGCAGTCGGGTCGTCCACCACTGCAAGCTCCGTCGCGCGCAGGCGCTTGAGTTCGTCGCGCAGGCGCGCGGCTTCCTCGAAGTTCAGGTCGGCGGCAGCCCCGCGCATGCGCGTCTCGAGGTCCTTGAGTACGTTTTCGAAATTGTGCCCGATGGTGATGGCGTCGGCGGTGTCGGTGCCTGCGCCGGTTTCGATCAGCACATGGTCGCGCTCGTAAACCGAGCCCAGAATGTCCCCGATGGATTTCTTGATGCTTTCCGGTGTGATGCCGTGGGCGGTATTGTATTCGACCTGTCGCTCGCGGCGGCGGTTGGTTTCCGCGATGGCGCGTTCCATCGAGCCGGTAACCTGATCGGCATAGAGGATGACGCGGCCGTCGATGTTGCGCGCCGCGCGTCCGATGGTCTGGATCAGCGAGGTCTCGCTGCGCAGGAAGCCTTCCTTGTCGGCATCCAGGATCGCCACCAATGCGCACTCGGGAATATCGAGACCCTCGCGCAAGAGGTTGATGCCGACCAGCGCGTCGAACGCGCCGAGCCGCAGGTCGCGGATGATCTCGATGCGCTCGATGGTGTCGATATCCGAATGCATGTAGCGCACGCGGATGCCCTGTTCATGCAGGTATTCAGTGAGGTCTTCGGCCATCCGCTTGGTCAGCACAGTGACCAGCGAGCGATAACCCTGTAGTGCGACGGCGCGTACTTCGCCGACCAGATCGTCAACCTGCGTACGGGCCGGGCGAATATCGACTGGCGGATCGATCAGCCCCGTCGGGCGGATGACCTGTTCGGCGAACACGCCGCCCGATTGCTCCAGCTCCCAGGCTGAAGGGGTCGCGGACACCGCGACGGTCTGCGGCCGCATCATGTCCCATTCTTCGAAACGGAGCGGGCGGTTGTCCATGCACGACGGCAGGCGGAAGCCATATTCGGCCAGGGTCGCCTTGCGCCGGAAGTCGCCCTTATACATGCCGCCGATCTGCGGAATGGTGACGTGGCTTTCGTCGGCGAACACCAGCGCGTTGTCCGGCACGTATTCGAACAGCGTCGGCGGCGGTTCGCCCGGCAGACGTCCGGTAAGGTAGCGCGAATAGTTCTCGATGCCGGCGCAACTTCCCGTCGCTTCCATCATTTCAAGGTCGTAGGTCACGCGCTGCTCGAGCCGTTGCGCTTCGAGGAGGCGGCCGCCATCATTGAGTTCGGCCAGACGCCACTTCAATTCCGCCTTGATCGAGGACATCGCCTGCAGCAGCGTCGGGCGCGGCGTGACGTAGTGCGAGTTGGCATAGATCTTCACGAACTTGAGTTCGTCGGTCTTGTGGCCGGTGAGGGGGTCGAACTCCTCGATCTTCTCGACTTCGTCGCCGAACATCTGAACGCGCCAGGCGCGGTCTTCATAATGCGCCGGGAAAATATCGACGGTATCTCCGCGCACGCGGAACGTACCACGGGAAAAATCCGGCGTGCGCTTGTATTGCAGCGCCACCAGGTCGGCGATCAATTGCCGCTGGTTAATGCGTTCGCCCTGCTTGAGCATGAACGTCATCGCCGTGTAAGTCTCGACCGAACCGATACCGTAGATGCACGACACCGACGCGACGATAATCACGTCGTCGCGCTCCAGCAGCGAGCGCGTCGCCGAATGGCGCATGCGGTCGATCTGTTCGTTGATCGAGGATTCCTTCTCGATATAGGTGTCGGTGCGCGGGACGTAGGCTTCCGGCTGGTAGTAGTCGTAATACGAGACGAAATATTCGACGGCGTTGTCGGGAAAGAAATTCTTGAACTCGCCGTAGAGCTGCGCGGCCAGCGTCTTGTTCGGCGCGAGGATGATGGCGGGGCGCTGGGTTTCTTCGATCACCTTCGCCATGGTGAAGGTCTTGCCGGAGCCGGTGACGCCAAGCAGCACCTGCGTGCGGTCGTTGCGGTTGGCGCCCTCGACCAGCTCCCGGATCGCGACCGGCTGGTCGCCCTTGGGCTCGAAGTCCGACTTGATCTGGAAGCGGATGCCGCCTTCGGACTTGTCCGGGCGCGCCGGACGATGCGGCACCCAGACTTTTTGCGCGCCATCGTCCTGCAGGAATTCCCTGCGGCCGGAACGCAGCAGCGCGTCGAGCGCATTGGCAGTCGCGGTCACGCCCGAAGGCAAGGCGAGGTCGGCTTCGTCGTCGTCACCGCCGATCCGGTAGCCGAGCGCCTCCGCCAGCTTGGTGTTGATCTCGGCAGGGACCTTGGAAAGTGCCTTGGATGGCGTTTTTCCGACATAGCCCGATTGCGGCGCTTCGCTGAAACCCTCCGGCGTCGAAGCGCGCGCCTTGTGGGCGGCGGCGGTGTCCGCGCGACGGTCCCTGGAATTGGTCGGCGGCGGTTGCAGGCCGGTGCCGGAACCGATACCGGCTTCGCCACGGCCAAGCGCCGGATTGAGGATTTTCCCAAGCGCGCCGCTCATCTCCGGCATCTGCTCGCGCGAGGCCTTCGCGCGTGTCGGGCGCGCGGGATCCTTCGGCTTTTTGGGGGGCTTCGTCATGGCCCGAATATGGGCAGAGTCCGGCGCCGGGGAAAGGGCCCCGGCTGCCAAAAACTGTCAACAGTGACAGTGCGTTTCAACCGCGGCGGGCAGCGGACTTTACTGCGGCTCGATTTTCGCGATCTTCACGTATTCAGCCCACTCCTTGGTTTCGCTGGCGATCATCTTGTCGACCAGCGCAGCATCGCCGATCAGCGGATCGGAACCGAGATTGGCGAGAAACTTTTTCGCTTCCTCGCTGGTGGCGATCTGGTTGAACCAGCCCGTCAGCTTGTCGATGACCGGCTTGGGGGTTTTGGCGGGCACATGCACCGACCACCACGAAACCAGGTCCAGCTTGGTGACGCCCGCCTGTGCCGCACCGGGAATGCCCGGCAGGGCGGCGACCGGCTGCGCCGAGGTGAGCATCAGCGCCTTCAGCTTGCCATCGGCGATCATCTGCTTGACGGTGACCGGATCGGTGAACTGGAAGTCGATGTTGTGCGCCATCAGGTCGTTGAGGGCGTCGAGGCCGCTCTTGTATTTCACCTCGGTCGATTTCAGCCCGAACTGCGTTTTGAGCAATTCCGATGCGATCAGCCCGCTGGTGGTGCTCGACCCGAAAAAACCGTTGTCGGGTTTGGCCTTCAGCCGGGCCACCAGATCGGCGACCGAATTCACACCGATGTCCGGCGCGACCACCAGCAAGAAAGGCAACTTTGCCAGCGTCGTGATCGACGCAAAATCCTTGATCGGGTCGTAGTTCAGTTGCTTGTAAAGATAGGGGCCGGCGACGAGGACCGAACTCGCCGGCGCGATGAAAATCGTGTAGCCGTCGGGCTTCGAACGCGCGACATATTCGGTGGCGATGTTTCCCGCCATGCCGACCTTGTTTTCGACAACGACGGTCTGGCCGGCCAGTTCTTGCAGCTTTCTTGCGTAAAACCGCACGAAGATGTCCGCGCCGGTGCCCGGCGCGAACATGCAGACACTGGTGATTATTTTGCTGGGATAGATATCGGCTTGTGAAAAGGCTGGTCTCGTCAGCGTGAGCGCTGGCGCGGCAGCGGCCAGACGCACGATTGCTCGACGTGTCAACATGGTGGCACTCCTTGGGGCCAGCCTTGTTTTTGGACCTGTGCAGGTTGCCGGCTGGCGATCATCATGATCGCTTGGTGGCGGCAATCAAGTGGGGTGGGGATGCTACTTGAAATTTCCGTTCGGGCTTGCCCGTTCATGCCTGCACCGTCAGATTGCCCTGCTTGAGTACCACGCATAAAAAACCGGGCGGCAATCGTGCCGCCCGGTGTGAATTCGCAGTCTGGACGTGGCTCAATAGCCGCGGCCCCACCAGTAGCAGAAGCGTTCCACGTTGGCGCCGAGCGCGGTCTCGTAGTTGGTCCACTTCTCGTACTTCGGCAGCTTGATTTCCTTCATCGCCGTGTCGATGCACTTGCCGCCGTCGGCGGCCTTCTTGGTCTCGGCCGAGAGGTCTTCAAGATAGGCGATGTGGTCGAGGATGTCCTTCTTGGTGCCCTAGCGGCCGCCGGCGTAGGGATGGCCGGGGATCATGCGTTCCCAGTCGAGCGACGCGAGTTTCTTGAGCGAGGCGATATTCTCAAGCGGCGAGGCATTGTCCGGCATGTTGCGGAACTGCACGGCCTCGATGGGCGCGAAGTCAACGGTGAAGGCGATCTTCTCCTTCGGCAGGCGCATGACGAGCGAATTGTCCGAGTGGTTGCGGCCAACCCAGACGAGTTCGAGCGTCGTCTCGCCGAGCTTGATCGTCGATTTGTCGCCGACTGCGCGGTCCGGCATCACGACGTCAGCGTGCAGCGAGTTTTGCTTCTTCAATTCCTTGAATTTTGCCACCGCGTTCTTGTGCGCGACGAAGGTGGCGCCCGCGTCCTTGAACGGCTTGCCGCCGGCGATGTGGTCGTAGTGATGATGGCTGTAGATGACATACTTGATCGGCTTATCTGTCACCTTGCGGATTTCGTCGATGTAGGGCTTCGCCGGGCGCAGGTAGGAAATCGGATCGGTGGCGATCACGCCGGCCTTGGTGACGATGAAGATCGACTGGTGGCCACCGTAGCGGAAAATATAGACGTTATCGGTGCCTTCGACCTTCCTGGTCGTGACCGCCGGCGGATTCTGCGCCAGCGCCTGTCCGGTCAGTCCGATCAGTACGGCTGCGGCAACGCCGAGCAATGTTTTCTTTTGCATGTGTCTCTCCCCCTGTGCCGGCGCATTGATACGCCTTGCCATGCTGTATGTTTCGCGAGCGGCGGGCCGTTCTCAAGTCACAAATTTTTGTAAGACGATGGAATAAGCGGACAGGATGACGCAGGAGGGCCGTTTCCGGTCGCCTATGCGCCTGTCTTTTCCGCTTCCGCCTTCGCCATGTCGCGTAATGCGGGCCGGTGAACCTTGTTGTTGCCGATCTTCGGCAACTCCGGGACGACATGGATGGCGCGCGGCACCTTGAATTTCGCCAGCGATTTCTCGCAGTGCTGCTGGATTGCGTTGACTGCATCGGCTCCCGCCGCCTGCGCTTCAGCGGACAGCACCACATAAGCGACGATGACTTCGCCATAGACCTTGTCAGGCCGTCCAACCGCCGCGACTTCGGCGACGCCGCCGGCTGCGCGAATGGCGGCCTCGACTTCAGAGGCTGAGACGCCTTCGCCGCCGACCTTGATCATGTCCTTGGCGCGATCCTTGAACGTGATCCAGCCGTCGTCGCTCAGCGTGACGAGATCGCCGGTGCGGAAATAGCCGCGCTCGTCGAAGGCTTCCGCCATTGCCTTGGGATTATCGACATATTCCTGGAAAATCGCGAGGCCGCGCGGCGCGCCGATCAGCAGGTTGCCGGTTTCGCCGGGCGCTACCTGTTCGCCATTGTCGTGTTCGATGCGCGCGGTGTAGCCGGGGTAGGGCCGGCCGATGGAGCCTTCGCGCTGGTCGAGCGAGTGGTCGCTATGAATGGCGGGGATCACCATTTCGGTCATGCCCCAGCCGCACGGTCCCTCGACGCCGAAGTAGCCGTTACGGGCGGTGTCCTTCCAGGCGAATAGCCATTGCCTGAAATTGTGTTCCGGCACCGGCGTGTTGCGCAGGAAGCTGTCGGTGCCGGCGTGCGACGACACCGTCGCGCGATGGGCCAGCGCCGTCGGCCAGAACCGGCTGCCGGAAAACCGCGGCTGCAGCACGATGGTCGCACCGGCCCACAGCGCCGGGATCAGCGACCACGCAAAGCCGACCACATGAAACAATGGCAGGTGTACCTGATAGGTATCGTCGGAATGCAATCCCTGCTGCAGTGCGCCGACCTTGCCGCCCCACAGGATATTCGCGTGCGTCCACAGCACGGCCTTGGGCCGCGCTGTCGAGCCGGTGGTGAACAGGATCACGGCGGGCGCCGTCGGGTCGGGCGCGCGCTGTGGCAGAGGATCGCCATAGAGCGCGGCAAAGGCTTCGGATTTCGCGGGCCGCGTTGCGTCGGCTGGAGGTTCACCGCTGTCGGTTTCGGTGGTGGCGATCCACGCAAGCTTCGGGCAATGATCCGCGACACGCGCATAAAGTTTCGGCTGCGTGATGGCGGCGCGTATATGCAGCGTCTCGGCGACCGGGCCGATCTCCGGTCCCATCCAGTGCGCGTTACTCAGCACGGCGGTTGCGCCAAGCCACATGCAGGCGAAACGTGCGAGCAACGTCTCCGGCGAGTTTTCCAGATGCACCAGCACGCGGTCGCCGGGCCGGATGCCGCGCTTGTGCAAGCCGCCCGCGAGCCGCGCCACGTCGTCGGCGAATTTTGCGTAGGACCAGGTTTGCGCAGGACCGTCGAACGGCGCCCAGATCAGCATCGGATGATTGCCGCGCTGACGCGCGCGTGCGGCCAGCAGCGAGGCTGCATCGTGCCCCATGAAAGGATGAAGCGCGGGAACATCCCGCCAGGCAGAAGTCTTTGTATCGCTCATCAGATAGGCCGGCGTCACGATCCGCCAGCGTATCCTGCAATCTTCCAGCCGCCGGCTTCCTTAATGTAGCATAACTGATCGGTGACGATTGGCAATACCGACATCGACGGCACATAGCCGAGCTTGCCCGAAGGCAGCACGATGCGCAGCATGTCCTGCGATGCAGCAGTGGCGGCTTCGTCCGGATACACGCGGATGAGGTTCATGCCGATGGTTTCCACAACCGCGGCGCTGGTCTGCGGTGCGCCACGCACTTCGAGTTTCTCGCTGGCGGGATATCCCCATTCGTCGGCGTCGGTGCCGGTTTCCTTGATCAGGGCCACGAAGGCCTGCTCGTTGATTTGCGGGCTTGCGGGTCCGCAGATCACGCCATTGCGGTCTTCGTCCGCTTCGGCGGTTGTTTCGGCAGCGGCCGACGCGAGAATTTCCCAGCCCAGCCCGTCCTTGTCGTTGAGCGCGACGGCGCTGGCGAAATTGTCGAAGCTTGAAAGCTTCTTGTTGAGCCTGTCGCCGCTTTCGCCGTCCCAGAAGAAGCCTTTTGCAACCACCAGCTTTTTCAGTGCGGCGCGGTTCTTGCGCTTGGCTATGTCGGCGAGTTGCTTGCGGAATGCATCAAAGCTCGGATCGCCGACCGGCTCCGCCGGCTTCACGGCTACCGGCGTGTAGGCCTTGGGCGCGGCGACGGTCGGCGCCTGTTGCACGGGTTGCTGTGCGGGTGCTTGCTGGGCCGGCTGTTGCGCGCGCGCGGACCGGATCGAATCCGTGAAGGTGAGACAGATCGTGGTCGACAACAGCAGCCGCGGTACGGCGAGTGCGTATTCACGCATCGGAAACCCCTTTATTGTGTGTAGTAACATACCGGATTCGAGATACGGCGTCGCAGGGAACTTGGTTTCGTTCCGGTCATTGTGAAGGGTGGTCCCGCTAAGTTGTGACAAGGCTGTTTTCGTAAACACGCGGGGCCTCGCGGGCCTGTCACGTTCTCCCTTCAGCCCAATGACAAGTTAGGGTCGCCAACGCGCGACGAACGCCCGTGTATATTTCTGGAGCAGCCCATGCCTTCATTTCTTGCATCGCCCTATCTGACACCCATTCTTTTGCTGATCGGTTCCAACCTGTTCATGACGGTCGCGTGGTACGGGCACCTGCGTTTCAAGGAAGTGCCGCTCGCCGGGGTTATTCTGGCAAGCTGGGCGATTGCACTGGTGGAATATTGTCTGGCCGTGCCGGCAAACCGTTGGGGCAGCGCGGTCTATGCGACGGCGCAGCTCAAGACCATCCAGGAAATCATCACGCTTGTGGTGTTCGCGGTGTTCTCGGTTCTTTATCTGAAAGAGCCGTTCACTTGGAACTACGCCATTGGCTTTGTGTTCATCGCCGTCGGCGCGTATTTCATTTTCGCGGGTCCGTTGAAAGCCTGACGGTTTTTATTCCGCGGCCTGCGCGCTGTCGCCGGCATCGATGAACCCGCCGGACTGGCGCTTCCACAGCGCGGCGTAGACGCCGCCGTGCTTGAGCAGTTCGGCGTGGGTGCCTTGCTCGACGATGCGGCCCCGGTCCATCACCACCAGCCGGTCCATGCGGGCGATGGTCGAAAGGCGATGGGCGATGGCGATGACGGTCTTGTCAGCCATCAGCGTGTCGAGGCTTTGCTGGATCGCGGCCTCGACCTCGCTGTCGAGCGCAGAGGTTGCCTCGTCGAGCACGAGGATCGGTGCATCCTTCAGGATCACGCGCGCAATCGCGATGCGCTGGCGCTGGCCGCCGGACAGCTTCACGCCGCGTTCGCCGACATGGGCGTCGTAGCCGGTGCGCTCGCGCCAGTCTTCCAGCGTGTGGATGAATTCTTCGGCGTGTGCGAGCTGCGCCGCCTTGACGATGTCCGCTTCCGGCGCATCCGGCCTGCCGTAGCGGATGTTTTCGCGGATCGAGCGGTGCAGCAGTGAGGTGTCCTGCGTCACCATGGAAATCTGCGCGCGCAGGGATTCCTGCGTAACGTCCGCGATGTCCTGGCCGTCGATCAGGATGCGGCCGGATTCCACATCGAAAAACCGCAGCAGCAGGTTGACCAGCGTGGATTTGCCCGCGCCCGAGCGCCCGATCAGGCCGATCTTCTCGCCCGGCGCGATGGTCAGGTTCAACTCGTCGATGACGGCATTGGTGCGGAGTCCGTCCTCGCCGATGATTGCGTCGCGGCCATAGCCGAAGCTCACGTTGTCGAAGCGGATTTCGCCGCGCGTGGCGCTGAGTTCCTTTGCACCGGGCTTGTCGGCCAGTGCAATCGGCTGTGCGATGGTCATCATGCCTTCCTGCACCACGCCGATATTCTCGAAGATATTGGTGATCTGGTAGCCGACCCAGCCGGACATGGCGACGATCTGCCAGGCGAGCGGCAGCGCGGTCGCGATCATGCCGACCTGCACTTCGCCGATGGTCCAGAGATAAATGACCAGTCCGCCGTTCGATACCGTCAGGGCGGCATTGAGCAGCGCAAGGCAAAAGCTGAACCCGGTGTTGAGCCGGAGCGAGCGATAGAATTTTCCGGTGTGTTCGTCGATGGCTTCACGCACATAGGCGTCTTCGTCGCGCGCGCGCGCAAACAGCTTTACGGTCAGGATGTTGGTGTAGCTATCGACGATCCGCCCGGTGAGCTTGGAACGCGTCTCGCTCATGATCTTGGAACTGTCGCGCATGCGCGGCACAAACACGCGCAGCAGCATGATATAGCCTGCAAACCAGCACAGCACGGGAATAGCCAGGCGCCGGTCGGCGGAGGCGAGCAGCAGCACGGCGCTGGTGCCATAGACCACGATGTACCAGACGCTGGTGATGGTCGCGACGAGGCTCTCGCGGATTGCCGGGCCAGTTTGCATCACGCGCGTCGAGATGCGGCCGGCAAAATCGTTCTGAAAGAAATTCCATGACTGGCGCACGACGTGCCAGTGGTTCTGCCAGCGAATGCGGTTCGACAGGTTCGCGGCGATGGCCTGGTTCATCACCAGGTTCTGCGCCAGCATCGCGAGCGGCCGCACCAGCAGCAGCACGACGGCCATGCCGAGCAGAATGTGCCACGAACTGGCGAACAGCGATTGCGGATCGCTCGCCGTCACCAGCGTGACGACGCGGCCCATGAAGACCGGGATCATCATGTCGAGCAGCGCGACGGCGAGGCCAGCCGCGAACAGCCCGATGAACAGTCCCTTCGCCTGTTTGGCGAAGTACCAGTAGAACGCGACGAGACTGGCGGGCGGCTCCTGGCGCTTGGACGCAAGCGTCGGCTTCAGCAGCCGTTCAAACAGCGAGAACATTGCAAACCATTACCAGAACGGCGCCGGTAAGGGTACCCGGAAGGAGCGCCGTTTCCGTCAGCGCATCGCAGCGATGCTGACAGGCGCCTGCGCGCGGGCAATGCCGATTGATACCGCGGTGGCGGCGACGGCCAGCGAAACGATCAGACCGATGGCGGCAAAGGCCTGATGCATCAGGCCGGTGCGACGCAGGACTGCCCGGTTGCCGCGACGGCGGGGCGCGAAGCCTGCCGTCACATGCGGTTGGCCGAAAACTTCAAGGTACTGCACGGCTTCCTCCAAAGATCGCCAAGGGGCTTAAAAAACAGGGCTGAAAAACAGGGCTGGGAAACAGAACTTGGCGAATCACGACGGCTATCAATATCGCCCCAAATACCGGCGGGGTTGGGTTCGGACTGCGGCGGCGCGATTGAGAAGACGCGGCAATTCCGCGGCAGATAGTTAACGAAAGGTTAATTTTGCGGTATAATACGGCATCGGGCGTTACAGGAGGAACCCATGCTGCGCTTCCTGCTGACTGGTGTTTTGCTCGCAGGTTTTGTCAGCGCCGTGCCGCGCACGGCACTGGCTGACGACGACCTCGACACCTGTTACGCGGCGAGATTCACCCAGCGCGAAATCGATGTCTGCACGCGGGTCATCGGTAACACCAAGCTCGAGGGCAAGGAGCTTGCGCGCGTCTATTACGAACGCGGGCTGAAGTATCGCCTGACCAAGCAATACAACAACGCGCTCGCCGACGTGAACACCGCGATCAAGCTCGATCCGGAATTCAACTTTGCCTACACGCTGCGCGCCCATGTCTATGCCGACCTCGGCGATTTCGACAAGGCGCTCGCCGATCACACCACGATTCTGAAAATGACGCCGGACAGCGCGGTCGCCTACACGGGCCGCGCCATCGAGTACATGCGGCAGAAGAAATACGATCTGGCGTTTGCCGACCTGAACAAGTCGCTGCAACTCAATCCAAAGTATTTCTACGGCTATTTCTATCGCGGCGACGCCTACATCGAAACTAACGATGTCCGCAGGGCGGTTGCCGATTACGAGATGGCGGCGTCCATCGATCCGTCCGACCAGAATGCCAGGACGCGGCTGCAGAATGCCAAGGCAAAGCTGCGCGGCGCGTCACGCTGACGGTTATTCCGCAATCGCCATACTGTCGGTTACGTGATCCATCGTGATGTGATCGGCTTGCCGCGCGATGCGCTGCAACCACTGGCGGATGTGCGTGAAGCCGGTGAGATCGAAGCCGCATTCATGCGCGACATGGGTATAGGCATAGAGTGCGATGTCCGCGATGGTGTAGCGGTCGGCCGCGAAGAAGCGGTGGCTCTCGAGATGTTTGTCCATGACGCGCAGCGCGCGATAGCCCTGCTCGGTCCAGTCCTCGACGGCGTGCAACTGTAGTTCGCGGCCGCCCTTCACCAGCGTCAGCCAGAACCATGCCGCGCCGAGGTTGGGTTCGAGCGAATGCTGCTCGAAGAACATCCATTGCAGCGCCTCGGCACGCTCGATCCGGTCTTCCGGGGCGAGCGGTGTGCCGCCGGCGATGTACCAGAGAATCGCGTTCGATTCGGCGAGGTAGCGGCCGGGCGCGGCCTCGAGGAGCGGCACATGGCCGTCCGGGTTTTTTGCCAGGAATTCGGGGGTGCGGCTTTGGCCCTGCAGAATGTCGACTTCAACCAGTTCGTGCGGAATTTGCAGCTGGGCGAGGGCCAAGCGGACCTTATAGCAGTTGCCGGATCGCTGCATCGAATAGAGCGTGAACATGCGCGTTTCCGAGTTCCCCCAAATGGCTGGCAGCACGCCGCAGGGCTTGAAAAACCCTAGCGGCGCACTGGGACGACCACAACAGACAATTGAGTCCACGATGCGACCGCTAAAATTTGAATAGTTCGCAAGCAGGCGGCGTGGCGAAAGGAAATTCCCGCAAGGCAGCAATGCCCGGATGCATCGTTCTTCCGGGTCTTTTTTGTCCCCTGGAAGCATTCAGACTTGCTTGCTGCGGTGCAGCGATTTAGGACAGACAGCCCTAGATTTCCAAGCATCAAGGAGACCCACGAGATGCCGTTCCTCGCCGAGTCGCTTTCGCGCATCCAGCCATCCGCAACCATTGCGATGACGGATAAAGCGCGCGCGCTCAAAGAGGCGGGCCGCGATGTCATTGGCCTTGCCGCCGGCGAGCCGGATTTCGATACGCCGGACAACATCAAGGAAGCCGCGATCAAGGCGATCAAGGCGGGCAAGACGAAGTATACGGCTGTCGATGGCATGCCGGAGCTGAAGGCCGCGATCTCGCGCAAGTTCAAGCGCGAGAACGAACTCGACTACAAGCCGAGCCAGATCATCGTCGGCACCGGCGGCAAGCAGGTGCTGTTCAACGCGCTGATGTGCACGCTTAACCCCGGCGACGAGGTGATCGTGCCTGCGCCGTACTGGGTGAGCTATGCCGACATCGTGCTGCTCGCGGGCGCGAAGCCGGTGATTGTCGAGGCGGGCCTTGAGAGCAACTTCAAGGTGAAGCCGGAACAGCTCGACAAGGCGATCACCAAGAATACCAAGTGGTTGATCTTCAACTCGCCGTCGAACCCGACCGGCGCGGCCTATACGCGCGCCGAACTCAAGGCGCTTACCGACGTGATGATGAAGCATCCGCACGTCTGGGTGCTTACCGACGATATGTACGAGCATCTCGTCTATGACGATTTCAAGTTTTACTCGCTGGCGCAGGTCGAGCCGGGCCTCTACGAGCGCACGCTCACGCTCAACGGCGTGTCGAAAGCCTATTGCATGACCGGCTGGCGCATCGGCTATGCCGGGGCGCCGGAATTCCTCATCAAGGCCATGGCGAAGCTGCAATCGCAATCGACCACCAATCCCAACGCCATCGCGCAATGGGCTGCCGTCGAGGCGCTGGACGGACCGCAGGACTTCATCGCGAAGAACAACGCCGTGTTCAAGGAACGCCGCGATCTCATCGTCGGCATGTTGAACCAGGCGCAGGGCTTGCGTTGCCCGACCCCGGAAGGCGCGTTCTATGTCTATCCGTCCTGCGCGGGCGCGATCGGCAAGAAGTCGCCGTCGGGCAAGGTCATCGGCAACGACGAGGACTTCGCAGTCGAGTTGCTGGAATCCGAAGGCGTTGCAGTGGTGCATGGGGCGGCGTTCGGGCTTGGCCCGGCATTCCGCATTTCCTACGCCACGGCGACCCCGCAGCTTGAGGAAGCCGGCCGCCGTATCCAGCGGTTCTGCGGGAATCTGCGTTAAGGTATCGCAGCTCCCGGATTTCTCTTGCTGGATTTTTTTCAGAGCAGGTAAGCTGCCTTCAACCGGAGGCGGCAAGCCTGAATTCGGGCATCGTCTCCCCAAGCGAGGGAGGCGGCATGAATTTCCAACGCAAGCTGGAAGAACAGCGGCGCAGCACCAGCCCGCTGTTCAATGATCGTAAGCTCAAGCTCGGCACCTTCTGCACCAACCTCAGCGGCGGATGCACCATGTCCGAAGCGGAGGGCATGCTGCAGTGTGATTGGGAAAGCTCCTCGAAGCTCGCCAGGATGGCGGATGCCATGGAGTTCGAGGCCATTGTTCCGGTCGGCCGCTGGAAGGGTTTTGGCGGCAATACCAATTTCAACGGAGAAGGCTTCGAGTGCTACGCTTGGGCGGCGGGCATCAGCGCGCTGACGCGCTATTCGTCCGTCTTCGCCACCTCGCATGTTCCGACCGTGCATCCGATGATGGCCGCCAAGCAGGCGATGACCATCGACCATATCAGCGGCGGACGTTTCACGTTGAATGTCGTCACCGGCTGGTTCGCGCCGGAAATCGAAATGTTCGGCGCGCCGCTGCTCGATCATGACCGGCGTTACGACATGGCCGCCGAATGGATCGGGATCATCCAGCGTCTATGGACCGAAGACGAGGAGTTCGACCACGACGGCGAATTCTATCATCTCAGGAAGGCCATCGTCCGACCGAAGCCGATCCAGAAACCGCATCCGGTGGTGATGTGCGCGGGCGCCTCCGCGCGCGGCCGTGAATTCTCGGCGAAGTTCGCGGACATCGGCTTCACCAATCTTGAAGCGCATGATCTTGAGAGCATGCGGGTGAGGGTTGACGCGCACCGCAAATACGCTTGGGACGAACACCGGCGCAGCATTCAGGTCTGGACCAACGCCTACGTCTTCCAGGGCGACACCGAAAAGGAAGCGCGCGACTATTATCAGTATTGCGTGTTCGAGAAGGGCGACTGGCCGGGTGTGGAGAATCTGGTGTCGGTGATGGGCATTAACTCCCAGTCCATTCCGGCGCCGGTGCTGACGAAACTCAAGGAGCATTTCATTGCCGGCTGGGCGGGCTATCCCATTATCGGCACCAAGGAGCAGGTCGTTGAGGGACTCCAGACACTCTCGAATGCGGGTTTCGATGGCATTTTGCTGTCCTGGCCGCGCTACGTGGAGGGGATGGAGGAATTCCAGCGCACGACCTATCCGCTGGTCCAGCAGGCAGGTTTGCGCAGCTGATCGCAGGACATGCGGCGAATTTACGGCAATTTTTGTTGGTACTTGTCACAGCAGACTGCCGCGCCCCCCTAGGATACCGCCTGCTTGTCGTCTAATATTTAGGCGCGGTGGATGCGGCGGCGATTGATTCCAGTCGCCCCGCAAGATTGTCGGCGGCACGTCCGCAAAACAGTGGGCGTGACGACTGATAGTTATTGTTTCGATCAGGGGGCCTCTGGAATGTTGCGTGTTCATCATCGACTCGCTGCGGCGGCATTCGCCGTGGCGCTTCTCGGGTTATCCCCCGGCACTTCGACCGCCCAGCCACAGGACCGTGTGGCGGCAGGATCTTTGACCTGCGATGTGTCCGCGGGCTTCGGTGTCATCATCGGTTCGCGCCGTTCGGTCAATTGTACGTTCGCGCCGTCGCAGCCTGGACCGATTGAGAGCTATTCCGGCACGATCACCAAGGTCGGCATCGATATCGGCGCAACCGCGGGTGGCGTCATGGTCTGGCTGGTCTATGCGCCAACCTCGCGTCCGGCGGCCGCCTTGACCGGCACCTATGTCGGCGCTTCGGCCGAGGCGACGATTGCCGTCGGCCTTGGCGCCAATGTGCTGGTCGGCGGTTCGAACCGCACGGTTGCTTTGCAGCCGGTATCGGTGTAAGGACAAGCGGGACTTAACTTCGCTATCGGCGTTGCCGAACTCGATCTGCGTTTCGTGCGTTAATGCCTGTTTTATCGCGCTGCTTTAGCGAGCGATCCATCCAATCTGTTTAATCTGAGAGGGAGAGAGACATGACACTTAGCTTCACCAAGGGCGCGCTTCTTGCTGCGGGCCTCGTTGCACTTTCGGCCATTCCGGCAGCTGCCCAAAATGGCCAGGTCCGCGTCGGCATTCTGAACTGCGAAGGCCCCGGCCAGACCAGCTTCATCGTCGGTTCGATCACGGAAATGGGCTGCGTCTTCAAGCCGGAGCGTGGCCGTCCCGAGCGTTACTCTGCCCGGATTAGCCGCGCCGGCATCGACATCGGCGTCACGACTGCCAACGCGCTTGCCTGGGCAGTGTTCGCGCCGACCCAGAAGATCGGCCCCGGCGAAATCGCCGGCAATTACGGTGGCGTTGCTGCCGGTGCGGCCATTGTCGTCGGCGGCACGGCCAACGTGCTGTTCGGTGGTTCCAACAACTCCGTCGCGTTGCAGCCGCTCAGCCTGACCGGCTCGCGTGGCGCCAACGTCGTCGTCGGCGTGGCGGGTCTTGAACTCCGCGCCTTGTCGGGCGGCCGCAAGATGAAGCGCAACAAGAAGATGTAATTTGGCTGACTTCTTAAATAGCTGGATTCATGAACCTGACGGGCGCCGCAAGGCGCCCGTTTTGTTTTGCGCCGTTGTCTTTGTGCGGTGCGTGGGTTCTCGCAAATTGTGTCGATTTCTCGCAGCGCGCTTACGAAGCGTGACTGCCGCGCCGTTTTAACGCCCTTGCCAAGTGCCCCCGACCTTTGAAACGATGCTTGCGTCGGGGCCGTGATGCCTTCCGGCATTATCGTGCGGCACCATGCATGCCCTGGCTTACTTCGTTCACAGGAGACGGAGATGCCAAAAGAAGGAACACGCGCAAGGGGAAGCAGTCCGGTCGGTCCACGATGCATCGCGCTCGTCGGACCGTTCCAGAGTGGCAAGACAACATTGCTTGAAGCGATCCTCGCACGCACCGGCGCTATCGCGCGCATGGGCAGTGCCGATAGCGGAACGAGCGTTGGCGATTCCAGCAAGGAGGCCCGCCAGCACAAGATGAGCGTCGAACTGTCGGTTGCATCGACGACGTTCATGGACGAGTCCTACACATTCATCGACTGCCCCGGTTCGGTCGAGTTCGTTCACGACATGCGGGCGGTACTGCCGGCCTGCGACGCGGCCGTGGTCGTGTGCGAGGTGGACGAGAAGAAAGTCCCGCAGCTTCAACTGATCCTGCGCGAACTCGAAGACCTGAAAATCCCGCGCTTTCTGTTTCTCAACAAGATCGATAAGGCCGACACGCGGATCCGCGATGTGCTGAAAGTCTTGCAGCCTGCCTCGCGCGTGCCCTTGCTGCTGCGGCAGATCCCGCTGTGGAACGGTGACATCGTCACGGGGTTCGTCGATCTCGCGCGTGAGCGCGCCCATATCTATCGTGAGAATGCCGCGTCTGAAGTCGTGCCGCTCGAGGGCGCCGCAGCGTTGCAGGAAAAGGAAGCACGCTTCTCCATGCTGGAGACGCTTGCGGACCACGACGATGAGCTGATGGAGCAGCTGCTCGACGATATTCCGCCGCCGGACGACAAGGTGTTCGACGATCTCGCCAAGGAACTGCGCGACGGTCTCGTTTGTCCAGTGTTGATGGGCGCGGCCAGCCGCACCAATGGCGTGCTGCGCCTGTTGAAAGCTTTGCGCCATGAAGCAACGGGTGTGGAGGAAACCGCCAGACGCCTCGGTGCAAAGACCAATGGCGATGCGCTCGCATTGGTTCTCAAGACCGCGCATACGACCCATGGTGGGAAGACTTCGCTGGTGCGCGTGCTGTCCGGCGAAGTTGGCGACGGCGTGACGCTCAATGCGCCGGATGTGGAGGCGGGGCGTGTCTCCGGCGTGTTCAGGCTCGTTGGCCAGACGATGGAGAAGCGCGGGCCTGCGCAGAAGGGCGACACCGTCGCGCTCGGCAAGCTCGAATATGCGGCGACCGGCGTAACGCTGTCGTCCGGCAAGCAGCCGCATGCGGCGCTGGTGACGCTGAAAGCTCCGGTGCCGGTGCTGTCCATCGCTATCGGCGCGCGGGAACGCAAGGACGACGTCAAGCTCGGCCTCGCGCTGGCGAAGCTCGCCGACGAAGATCCCGCGCTGGTCGTGCAGCACAATGCCGAAACCCACGAAGTGATCGTGTGGGGACAGGGCGAGATGCACCTGCGTGTCCTGACCGAAAGACTCGCCGACCGCTTCGGCATTGCCATCGACAAGCACAAGCCGCGTGTCGGCTATCGCGAGTCGATCCGCAAGCCGGTGGTGCAGCGTGGGCGCCACAAGAAACAATCCGGCGGCCACGGCCAGTTCGGCGACGTGCTGCTGGACATCAAGCCGCTGCCACGCGGAGCCGGCTTCATTTTCAAGGACGAAATCAAGGGCGGCGTGGTGCCCGGCAACTACATTCCGGCGGTGGAGGAAGGCGTGCGCGATGGCCTGCGGCATGGCCCGCTGGGATTCCCGGTGGTCGATGTCGCGGTGAAGCTCACCGACGGCTCGTTTCACTCCGTCGATTCATCCGACATGGCGTTTCGCATCGCCGGCCGCGTCGGCATCGTTGAGGCATTGCCGAACTGTACGCCGGTACTGCTGGAGCCGATCCACACGGTCGAGATCGTCTGCCCTTCGGATGCGACCGCGAAGATCAACGCAATCCTGTCCGGGCGGCGCGGACAAATCCTCGGCTTCGATACCCGCGCGGACTGGTCGGGCTGGGATGTCGTGCGCGCCATGATCCCGGAGGCGGAAATCGGCGACCTGATTGTCGAGGTTCGTTCCGCCACGGCGGGAGTCGGGAGCTTCACCACGCGGTTTGACCACATGGCGGAACTCAGCGGCAAGCCGGCGGAACAAATCGTCGCTGCGCACAGGTCGGTTGCTGCCTGAACGCACGGGAACGGGGGCGTTGCGGGGTTTCGGAGCGCTGGCCGCACGTTTTCAGGCCGCACCGGAACCCTGCAACGATACCGCCCGCCGGCTTTTCCAGGTTCGCGCGGCGTTCGCATAGTCGTGACTTGCCGGTGATTGGCGCCGCACGTAGTTCTGGGCTCAACTAAGTCTCAAGAATCAACCCGCCAGTGGAGCCTCCGATGAACGTCATTCGCCGCCGTGGCTGGGAAATTCCCGAGAGCTGCGCCACGCCCGAGCACCTGTTCTTCAACCGCCGCGCGTTCCTGGCTGCGGCCGGCACGGGCATCGCGCTTGCCGGCCTGCCCGCCGGTGCGATGGCGCAGCGCGTCGCTGACATTCCCGATCCGAGCGAGAGCCTCTACCCAGCGAAGAACAATCCGAAGTATGTGCTCGACCGCGACATGACGCCGGAGAAGGTCAACCTCAACTACAATAACTTCTACGAATACTCGACGTCGAAGTCGCTGGCGCGCGAGGCGCAGCAACTGCGCGTACGCCCGTGGATGGTCAAGATCGACGGCATGGTCGAGAAGCCGCAGCAGATTGCCATCGACGACCTGCTGAAGCAGATGCCGCTTGAAGAGCGGCTCTATCGCCATCGCTGCGTCGAGGCCTGGGGCATGGCGGTGCCGTGGTCGGGATTCCCGCTCGCGGAATTCGTGAAGTTCTGCAAGCCGCTGTCCGGCGCGAAATATCTGAAGATGGAAACCTTCAACGATCCGAAGATGGCGCCGGGGCAGGGCAGCCCGCTGTATCCGTGGCCCTACGTTGAGGGCCTGACGATGGCGGAAGCGACCAACGAACTCGCGTTTCTCGTCACCGGCGCTTACGGCAAGCCTGTAGCCAAGCAGATGGGCGCGCCGCTGCGGCTCGCGGTGCCGTGGAAGTATGGCTTCAAGTCGATCAAGTCGATCGTGCGCTTCTCGTTCGTCGATAAGCAGCCGAAGGGATTGTGGGAAGCGATCCAGTCGTCGGAGTACGGCTTCTGGGCCAACGTCAATCCGCAGGTGCCGCATCCGCGCTGGTCGCAGGCGAGCGAGGAAGTGCTCGGCACTGGCGACCGCCGTCCGACGTTGATGTTCAACGGCTACGGCGAGCAGGTCGCGGAGATGTACAAGGGGCTCGAGAAGGAACGTCTCTGGGCGTGATCGGCTGGTGACGTTGGCCACCTCGTCCTTCGAGACGCGATGCTGCGCATCGCTCCTCAGGATGAGGTGGAGAGAGGTCTGAGCCTCACTCTAAGAATGCGACTCTCAATCCGCCTCATCCTGAGGAGCATCGCAAAGCGATGCGTCTCGAAGGACGAGGCGGCCCGTTAAAAATCACGAGATATATGGCTGAAAAAGAAAACGCCGGACCGTGAGGCCCGGCGTAGTTTTCGTCGACGGCCTGCCGACGATCACCTTCTAGAGGGGACTGCCAATGCGGCAGGTTGCGATTTTGGGAGGAGTGCAACCGGCCACCGAGCGCGTCCACCTCCAATATGCAAACCGCAGCGGCTGGAACAAGGCAACATGCCGTATGTCAGCCATGTCACATGCGCGGATCGTAATCCGCCGCACGATTTGGGGATGCAGCAATAGCGCGCGTCAAACCGATCAGAACGTCCAGCGCTGTGCATTGGCGACGAGGAAGTCGCGGAACACCTGCACGCGGGCAACCGATTTAAGCTCTTCCGGGTAGACGAAGTAGCTGTCGAGCGCGATGGAGTCGCCTTCGCCGAACAATTGCACGAGGCCGGCGTCTTCCACGAGATAATCGGGAAGCAGCGCGATGCCCATGCCGTACTGGCACGCCTTCATCAATCCAAGAATATTATTGATGATAAATAACGGCGCACGCGGCGGCTTGCCGTTGCGCGCGACTTCCGCGAGCCAGTTGCGGTTCTGCTGGAGGTACGGAGGCACCGGGCCGCCGTCGAGCAGCAGGATGCGATGGTTGTCGAGGTCGGCGAGCGACTTCGGCGTCGAGAAGCGCTTGAGATAGTCGGGCGACGCGAAAGCGTGGAAATGCACCGAGAACAGCTTGCGCTGGATCACGTCGGGCTGCGCCGGCTGGCGCATGCGGATGCCGACATCGGCTTCACGCATGGAGAGATCGAGTTCTTCCTCGGTGACGAGCAGCTTGATGTGAATGTCGGGATAGAGTTCGAGAAACTCCCCGAGGCGCGGCGTCAGCCAGTGCACGCCCAGGCCCGGTGTCGTCGTCACGCGCAGATCTCCGTTCGGGCGTTCGCGGCTGTCGGTCAGCTTGGTGCGCACGGCCTCCAGCTTCATGAACACTTCGTGCGCGGTGCGATAAAGTAACTCGCCCTGTTCGGTGAGAATCAGGCCGCGCGCGTGGCGGTGGAACAGCGAGACCGAAAGCTCCTGTTCAAGCGCGCTTACCTGACGCGACACCGCGGACTGCGACAGTCCGAGTTGTTCGCCTGCATGGGTGAAGCTGCCGGCCTCCGCTGCTGCGTGGAAGACCTTGAGCTTGTCCCAGTCCATCGTCGATCGTGCGGCCATGATCATCGTTCTTTCGGCTGCATTGCCGTTCTATTCTGCTGCTGCCTGCTGCTCATGATGAGCGGCGAGGTAACGTTCTGCCTCGAGTGCGGCCATGCATCCCATGCCGGCGGCGGTGACGGCCTGGCGGTAGACGTCGTCGGTGACGTCGCCGGCGGCGAAGATGCCGGGCACGGAGGT
>CANJBX010000053.1 GCA_947472885.1 Hyphomicrobiaceae bacterium | reverse complement strand
TGAAGGTGCCTGGCTGAACCAGTTTGACGACGTTAGAATTCGACACGGCATATTACTCCTTCGGTGGAGAAGTGGAGGCTTCAACTACCCCCACGATATGCCGCCTTCCTGATCTACCCCGTCACCAACTTTTGACCATAGCTCCGCGGTGATTCAATTCATCGATCATCATCACTGAGTGGGATTGCTGCTGCTTCTGCTTTGTAAGATCTACGAATGAAGCGAAATGCTCTATGACATCGCCACGCTCATCCATGACCGGGCTGATATAAACGGCGGCGCAAAAAACGCTGCCATCCTTACGGCGGTAGCTGATTTCGCCGCCGCCTTCAGCGGTCCCCGCAAACGCCGCTTCGATTTGCGTCAGTGCCAGCCGATCCGCGCTCCGCGCCATCAGGAAGTTAAAGTTCTGGCCGAGTACTTCGTCGCGTTCGTAGCCCGTCAGCAACAAGAAGCTGTCATTCGCAAAAATGATCGGATTTTCAGGTACCTTGGCATCAGTAAACACCATTGCCATACGTGTCGTTTCGGCAGCCACAACGAATGGGCCATGTTCTTGTCGAAAGCCTTCGACTTCGGCTTCTGCGTGTTTCTGCTCCTCGGTTTTTTCTATTACTTCTGACATTGATAACCTTGTGCGAGGGGGTGCATTACCTCGCTGCCGAGGGCCGCTGGCCCAATATGCAAGGGCAGAAGCGATGTCGAATTGGAGGTGCAGCAAGGCTGCAATAAATCGCCATATGAAACTGAGCAAAACAGCTCAATTGTAAGCCAGGGAATGCGCCAGCAGTGCTGTCATGTTTTTTGGGAGCGGCAAATTGTCTCAAGTTGCAATGTGGTCTGTATTGACCAGTAAGTTGTAATTCAAAGGGCCACCCTTGAGCATTGCCGAATATGTTTCTTGTCTCGGTAACAGAGAGACAGTGCTGTGCTCCCACTCACATTTGGGGAGGCTGTATGACTGATAGTTCACATCAGGACTGCTTCGACCCCGATGCGACAATGGCAATGGGCATGGCTTTCGACCATGCCTGCTTGTCGTTTTACGGGGACGGAACAGTGCTAGTGCGCGACATCATTGCAAAGCGGATCATCGAAGCCGCGACCGCCGGCGAGCGTAGTTCTATTCGTCTGTACGAGTACGCGGTGGCAACGTTTGGCACCGATGACGTCCCGGCGCCAATGAGTAGCGAGGGCCGCAGTCACCGGAATTCGGTCTTCGCTGGGGTCACGCCCGCAACGTGATCCGAAGAGCCCGGTTGGGCAGCCGGGCTCTTTGCTCCCAAATCAGGATACTTCAAATGCCCGCAATCTCAGAACTTATCCAAGAAGTGGAGAACTGCCATCGCCACGCTGCGCGGGCATCCGACCCCCTTCTAAAAGCGCACTGGCTCAAGCTGGCTCAGGCCTGGATGGTGATGGTCGAAGCGGCGAAGTCAGGCGCAGCAGCAGCCCCGACTGACACCAACTACCAGGTTTCGCTGGTTGAAAAAGATGGTCATAGCGTAGCGGCTTCCGCAGTTGTCAAATCCGCCAACGACGCAGAGATAATCGGAAAAGCAAAGCAGTTGGTGGACGGCAAAACCGTCGAAGTGCACCAGGGCCAACGTCTTGTGGCTTCATTTCCCCCCAGCAAGTAATGATCGAGTCACGATGCGATGCGTGTTCCGCAACTGCAGATCATGTTCAAATTCCTGCACCCATGAGACCGCGGCTTACTCCGCTGCGTCGAGCTTCCCGGATTCCGACAGCTTGCGGTAGGTTTCGGTCTGGCCGCGCACCAGTTCCATCAGCTTCTCCGGCGAACCGGGCAATGCCTCGATGCCGATGTTGGTCAGGAAGTCCGAGGTTTCCTTGCGGCGCACGATGTGGTCGAACGCTTTTTGCAGCTTGTCGCGGATCGCCTTCGGCGTCCTGGCCGGTGCAAAGATTCCGAACCACGAACTCAGGTCAAAATCCTTGATGCCGGCTTCCTGCATGGTCGGCACATCGGGCAGGGCGGTGGTGCGCGTCGTCGTCGTGACGGCAAGCAGGCGAATGTCGCCGCGTTTTACCGGGCCGATGGCGCCGGTTGAATCGAGGAAGAAGTAGTCGATCTCCCCGGCCTTGAGCTCGTTGAGCGCCTGCGTCGATGACTTGTAGCGCACGAGCCGCGCGGTCGCGCCGACGGCGGCCATGTAGACCTCGGCGGAAGCAAGCGAGATCGAGGTCGGCGTGCCGTAGGCAGCCTTGCCGGCCTTCTCCTTCAGCATCGCCGTGAGCTCCGGCAGCGTGTTGATGTTCGACTTGCCGCCGACCGCGAGCGCGAACGATCCCTGGCCGAGCGTCGTCACCGGCGCGAAGTCGTGGATGGTGAAGGGCAGGTTCTTGTAGAGGTAGAAATTCCCGGTCAAGGGATTACTGGTCGAGAACAGCAGCGTGTAGCCGTCGGCTTCGGCCGATGCGACCGCCTGGGTTGCAATGTTGCCGCCGGCGCCCGGCTTGTTCTCGACGACAACGGTCTGGCCGAGCGAATTCTTCAGCTGATCGGCGAAGTAACGCACGATCACGTCGGCGCCGCCGCCCGCCGGCAGGCCGATCAGGATCTTGATCGGGCGGACGGGATAATCCTGCGCACCGGCATTCGTCGCGGACAATGCCAGCAGGACTGCGGCGCAAAGCGCAACGGGGCGAAACAGCTTCATCGTTGTCCTCTTATCCGCGTCCGGTGAATGGCATCTTGGTCGCCATCACCGTCATGAACAACACGTTTGCCGACAGCGGCAGGTTCGCCATGTAGACGACGGCGTTGCCGACGTCTTCGGCTTCCATGCGCGGTTCGATCATCTTGCTGCCATTGGGTTGCAGGACGCCGTCTCCAACCACCATGCGCTCGGTCAGAGGCGATACGGCATTGCCGATGTCGATCTGTCCGCAGGCGATGTCATAGGGACGCCCGTCAAGCGACGCGGACTTGGTCAGGCCGGTGATCGCGTGCTTGGTCGCGGTATAGGCAATCGTCATCGGGCGTGGCGTATGCGCGGCCAGCGAGCCGTTGTTGATGATGCGTCCGCCTCGCGGATTCTGGACCTTCATGATGCGGAACGCTTCCTGGATGCACAGGAACGTGCCGGTGACGTTGGTATCGACGGCTGCCTTCCACTTGTCGAACGGCAGGTCTTCCAGAGGCACCGCCGGTGCGCCGACGCCCGCGTTGTTGAACAGCACGTCGAGGCGGCCGAAGGTCGTCCTTGTTTTCGCGAACAGCGCCGTGATGGAGGCGGGGTCGGCGAGATCGGTCGAGACGCACAGCGTTTTGCCGGTGGCTGCGGCTTCCTTCGCGACTTCCTCGAGCTTGTCGATGCGGCGTCCCGCCAGCACGACGGTGTAACCGGCCTTGCTCAGCGCCAATGCGGCGCCGCGTCCGACGCCGGTGCCAGCGCCTGTCACCAGTGCGATCTTCGGTGTAGCGGCCACAATGACCTCCCTTTGTTGCGCTTCGCGCTTTTGCTTTTTAGTTTGTGTCGTTCAAGTTTTGGTCGCGTAGGGCGGCCGTGGAATGTTGTTATGCGCCGCACGCAGCGCCGCCGACCAGCGTTCCCTCAGATCGTGGAAATAAGGTTCGCCCGGCTCGATGCGGTACTTGAGTTCCGCCTCGTAGCCGTCCCGGTGAACGATCAGAATGTCGAGCGGCATGCCGACGGAAAGGTTCGAGCGCATGGTCGAGTCGACCGACACGAGGCTGATCTTGAGCGCGTCGTAGAGATTGATGTCGTGGGTGATGGCGCGGTCGAGTACCGGCTTGCCGTATTTGTGTTCGCCGATCTGCAGATAAGGGGTATCGACCGTACACTCGATGAAATTGCCCGCCGAGTAGATCATGAACAGGCGCATCGGCCCGCCCTTGATCTGGCCGCCGAACAGGAACGAAAGATCGAAGCTGACGTCGGAGGCTTCCAGCACCCGGCCTTCGATCTCATGCAGATGACGGATGGCGCGGCCGATGCGCTGCGCGGCCTGGAACATGGTCGGCGCGTTCAGCAGCGTCTCGCGGTCGCCGTCTTCGGTCTCGAAACCTTCGTTCAGCGTACTCAGCACCGACTGGGTCAGCGACAGATTGCCGGCCGAGGAAATCGCCATGATCCGCTCGCCCTTCTTCTCGAAGACGTGCAGCTTGCGGAAGGTGGCGACGTTATCCAGCCCGGCATTGGTGCGGGTATCGGCCACCATGACGAGGCCATCGCGCACCAGAATTCCACAACAATAGGTCATTGATGGCCAAGCCCCGGAAGCGTATCGCCTCAAAAATCAGTGTAGTCTTATAGACAGGCGAACCGGGGTCCGGCAACGCGATCCATACCGTGTAAAGTCAGTTCTGCGACTGCATCGCCGCCTGTTCGATGCGGATCGTGACGCCGAGCGCCTCGCCGCCGCCGCCATAGCGGGTGCCGCGTACCGGCGCGGCACCGAGGTAGTCGAGTGCCGCTGCGACCCGGATGTGCGATTCGGTCGGGCAAACGCCGTGGGTAGGGTCAAATGCGACCCAGCCGAGGTCCGGCACATAGGCTTCCGCCCACGCGTGTCCAGCGTCCTGATCGATCAGGTCGTTGCGCTGGTAATAGCCGCCGATGTAGCGCGCCGGAATATTGATGCTGCGTGCGGCAGCGACAAAAATATGGGTGAGGTCCTGACACACGCCGCGTTTGAGCGCGAAGGATTCGGCCGCGGTGGTCGAGGTCTGGGTCGGGTTGTTGTCGAACGTCATGGTCTCGTTCAGGCTGTTCAACAGCGCGTGCAACACTTTCAGGTCGTTGTCGGGCGCTTGCGCGCGCGCCGCCTGCGCCAACGTGCGGATCGCTTCGTCGGCGGTGGTCAGCGGGGTTTCGCGCAGGAACAGCGCCGGTGGAAACCGCTCGATGGCGTCGCGCACCAGGCCGCCGGTGTCGCGCGTCTCGACGTCGCCCTCGACGGTGACGACAAGTTCGTCGAACGGCCCGTCCGCAGTGAACGCGTGCGAGATATTGCCGAAGGCATCTTCCTGCCGGTCGAGCCGGCAGTCGGCCGAGACGCCGATGCGCCAGTGGGTGACGTATTGACCGTCGTGATTGCGCGGCGTCAGGCGCAGGGTCTGGATCACGCCTTTGGGGGGCGTGTCGTAAATATACCTGGTCTCGTGGGAAATCCGGATGTGCATACTAGTGTCCCGATTCCGAAGTTCGCATGAACTTGCGGAGCCTCTTTTGCGAACTTCGGAATCTAAGGGACACTGGCAAATCTATGTTTCCAGTGCGGCTTTTGGATTTGAAGTTCCTGAACGAGGGTGAGGCACTACTACAGGAACTTCAAATCCGCCGCACTGGGTATCATCGCGATTGCGGTGCGGATGTAAACCCGTGCTTCAGTTGAGATACTGCTCATTCACCATCGTGTTGAGGTGGTTGTTGTCGGCCAGAAATCCGGTGATGAACTCGTGCAGGCCGGACTGGAACAGGCCGTCGATCTTGCTGTTTTCGAGCCGGGTGTGGACGTTGCGGGCGTGGCGCTGGGTCGGGCCCTGGCGGCCATAGGCGCTTGCGATGTCGTCGAGGAAGCTCACGAGGTTGGAATAGCAACTCGAGAGCGAGCGCGGCATCTGCTTGTTGAGAATCAGCAGGTCGGCAACCAGCCATGGCTTGAGGCTGTCGCGGTAGACCCAGTGATAGGCCGTCAGCGCCGACACCGAACGGAGGATCGCCGACCACTGGAAATAATCGAGCGGGCCGCCGACGTGTTCTTCCTCTGGCAGCAGCAGGTGGAATTTCACGTCCAGAATGCGCGCGGTGTTGTCGGCGCGCTCGACGAAGACGCCGAGCCGCGAGAACCAGTAGGCGTCGTTGCGCAGCATGGTGCGGTAGGCCGAGCCGTCGAACAGCATCGAGGTTTCCTGCACCCAGCGCAGGAAGCGCATCATTTCCTCGCGCGAGGCCGGCCCATTGCCGTAGCGCTTGAGTTCGAGCCATGCGCCGTTGATGGCGTCCCACATCTCGACGGTGAGCGCGGTGCGCACCGCGCGTGCGTTGGTGCGCGCCGACTCGAAACAGCTGCGGATCGAGGAGGGGTTGTCGGCGGAGAAGGCTAGGAAGTGCGTGACGTTTTCCTCGTTGGCCTCGTCGAAGCGCGCGAAGAACGCCGACGCGCAGCCGGCGGTGGCGACCGCGGAGGCCCATTCGTTTGACGTGCCGACATAGGCGAGCGGCAGCGCGGTGAGGCGCTGCGTCGCTTCGAGGATACGCGCGAGGTATTCCGCGCGTTCGACGTAGCGGGCGAGCCAGTAGAGATTGTCAGCGGTGCGCGACAGCATCGGATTTACTCTGTGTCATGTGTCCAGCACCCACGTATCCTTGGTGCCGCCGCCCTGGCTCGAATTCACAACCAGCGAGCCCTTTTGAAGTGCAACGCGCGTCAGGCCGCCGGGCACGATGCGGATCTTGTCGCTGCCGGTCAGCACGAACGGCCGCAGATCGACATGGCGCGGCGCGATGCCTTCATCGACGCAGGTTGGACAGGTCGACAGCGCGAGCGTCGGCTGTGCGATGAAGTTCCTGGGATTGGATTTCACCTTGGCGCGGAACGTCGCGATGGTGGCCTTGTCGGCGCGCGGCCCGATCGGCATGCCGTAACCGCCGGAGCCGTGGACTTCCTTCACCACCAGTTCGTCGAGGTGATCGAGGACGTATTTCAGATGTTCCGGCTCGCGGCAGCGCCACGTCGGCACGTTTTTCAGGATCGGTTCTTCGCCGAGATAGAATTTCGTGATCTCCGGCATATAGCTGTAGACCGCCTTGTCGTCGGCGATGCCGGTGCCGACCGCATTCGACAGCGTGACGTTGCCGGCCTGATAGGCCGCCATCAGGCCCGGCACGCCGAGCGCAGAATCCGGGCGGAACGCCAGTGGGTCGAGGAAGTCGTCGTCGATGCGGCGATAGATGACATCGACGCGCTTCAACCCTTCGGTCGTGCGCATGTAGACCACCTCGCCCTTGATCAAGAGGTCGCGGCCTTCGACGAGTTCGATGCCGAGCTTGTCGGCGAGGAACGAATGCTCGTAATAGGCCGAGTTGTAGATGCCGGGCGACAGCAGCACGACCACCGGATCGGCCGATGACGTCAGCGGTGCGACGGACTTGAGCGTCGCCAGCAATTCGTCGGCGTAGTGTTCGACCGGCGCAACGCGATGGCGCGAGAACAGTTCAGGGAAAAGCCGCATCATGATTTCGCGGTTTTCCAGCATGTAGGACACGCCGGACGGTGTGCGGGCATTGTCCTCCAGCACGTAGAACGTATCGGCATCCACGCGCACCACGTCGATGCCGGCGACGTGGACATAGATATCGTGCGGCACTTTCTGGCCGTTCATCTCGGGCCGGAATACCGGGTTCTGGAAGATCAGGTCTTCCGGCACGATTCCGGCGCGCAGGATATCGCGGCGGCCGTAGATGTCCTTGATATAGGCGTTGATGGTGCGCACGCGCTGCTCAAGGCCGCGCCTGAGCGTTTCCCATTCCATCTTTGAAATGATGCGCGGCAGCACGTCGAACGGGATCAGCCGTTCGGCGGCGTCAGCCTCGCCATAGACGGCGAAGGTGATGCCGGTGCGGCGGAAAATGACCTCGGCCTCGCGGCGGCGCAGGTCCAGAATGTCCGGCGGCAGGCTGCCGAGCCATTCTTTCAATCCGGAATAGGCCGGGCGAACCGACCCGTCCGGCAGCGTCATCTCGTCAAACGCAACTGACATTCGAAACCCACCCCCTGGCTGGCGGCGTATCAATGCGCGACCTGGAAGAACGATCCCTGGCCGTAAAATGATACTTGCAAGGGCTGGGCCAACGATTGGCTGTGCAGACTCCGCAAATTACCCCGCTTTTGGGATTTTTTGCCGCTAATTTAGGCGGCAGCTGGCTATCGCCGTGGCTTTGACCACAGGCCTGGTTCGGTTGCTTGAGCGGGCCTGCCGGGCGGGCTAGACGAGCAGGAGATTGCAAGGAGCGTGAAATGAGCACCGCCAGCGACGGAACCCCGATTGTCACCGCCGCTGTTCTCGTCATCGGTGACGAGATCCTGTCGGGCCGGACCAAAGACAAGAACATTGGCTTCATCGCCGAATATCTCACGGCTATCGGTATAGACCTCAAGGAGGTCCGTGTCGTCCCCGACGAGGAGGACGAAATCGTCGCGGGGCTGAACGCGCTGCGCAAGCGCTACGACTATGTGTTCACGACCGGCGGCATCGGCCCGACTCATGACGACATCACCGCCGACAGCGTCGCCAAGGCATTCGGCGTCAGCATCGACATCGATCCCCGTGCGGTCGCGATTTTCAAGGAACGCGCGCCACAGATGGAATTGAACGAGGCCCGGCTGCGCATGGCGCGCATTCCCGCCGGCGCCGACCTCATCGAAAACAAGGTTTCAGCCGCACCAGGCTTCAAGCTCGGCAATGTCATGGTGATGGCCGGCGTGCCATCGATCATGCAGGCCATGCTCGATGCCGTCGCGCCGACGCTCAAGACCGGCACCAAGATGCTGTCCGAGACGATCAAGGCCGACGCCCGCGAAAGCGAGATCGGCACGCCGCTCGGCGAGATCGCCAGGGCCAATACAGATGTGATCCTTGGCAGCTATCCGTATTTCGACGGGCAGGGACCGAACACCAACATCGTGGTGCGTGCGCGTGACGCGCAACGGCTAGCCGCGGTGAAAAAGGCCGTTGAAGATATGCTGGTTGTCGTCAAGGCTGCGCGCTAAAGCAGGCCGTGTTGAGGGGGATAAGTTCATGGTATCGGCCAACGAGGAAACGTCATCCGGCGGCGAAAAGCATTTTCCGGTGTCGTGGGACGAGTTTCACCGCGATGCGCGCGCGCTGGCGTGGCGTCTGTCGTCGGCCGGTCCGTTCAAGGCGATTGTCGCCGTAACACGCGGCGGGCTGGTGCCGGCGGCGATTGTCGCGCGCGAACTCGACATCCGGCTGATCGAGTCGGTGTGTGTCGCAAGCTACAACCATCAGACCCAGAGTGAAGTCAAAGTCCTCAAGTCGGTCGCCGACAACATCATCAACATCGGCGGCGGTGCGGGCGAGGGCGTGCTGATCGTCGATGACCTTGTGGACACCGGCTCGACCGCGCGTGTCGTGCGCGAACTGCTGCCCAGGGCGCATTTCGCCACGGTGTTCGCCAAGCCCAAGGGGCGTCCGCTGGTCGATACGTTCATCACGGAAGTGTCGCAGGACACCTGGATCTTCTTTCCATGGGATACCGGCCTCGCGTTCCGTCCGCCGATCCGCAAGGGTGGGGAATAACGCGCAGGACGCGCAGCCGGCCATTCGGCGGGCTTGCATCCGTGGCGTTTTGACGGGACAACCTTTTGCCGATGCGCGGGCGTGGCGGAATCGGTAGACGCAAGGGACTTAAAATCCCTCGGGAGAAATCCTGTGCCGGTTCGAGTCCGGCCGCCCGCACCAAGTAACGAATCCGGGCGGTGCCGGGAACAGCTACTGATGCTGGTTATTTGGGTGTTTTCAGCAAATCCAATCGGTGCCGGGCGGCGTCAACAATGGAACTGGCCATCTGTTGTGGAAAGTCATTTGGAAGTGCGGACAGAACTTTCAAGAAACTATTTTCGGCGCCCGCAATCAGCTCTTCCATAGTTTCCTCCACCATCCTGTCCGGCAAGCCGCACAAACTTCCGGTTTGTACGAAGTGTCGTCCCACAATCGTATGCACGACATAATTGCGTTTCTTGCCGACGGCCATTGCCATCTTGGCCCGGTTTTGATCGATTTGCCCGGCGTCTAAGTTCGGCTGCGTCGATATGATGTCGTAGAGCGGTGTCAGGCGGAAACGCCCGCCGGGTGCAAGGCGCAAGCTGAAGTTTTTGGCGTGTCCATCCGTTGCTCCCAGCAACCAGAAGACAACCTGCGCCTTGAAGAAAGTCTTTTGATCCTCTTCGGGCGCGTCGCTGCCTTTTAGAAGCTCTGAGACATCACGAACCCCTGGCCCTCCGTCCGATTCGTATTTGCGTGTCGGGGGAATTGAAAGTGCCTGGCAGCAGTCTTCCTGTGGCAATCTCAAAAGGCGGCTGTCGCGTGTCCACGTTCGGTCAAAGCGCTCAATCGCTAAAACCCGCGTACCGTCAAAATCAATGATCTTTGAAGCAGCGACGGGGAGGCCGGTGGCGGCAGCGAGCTCCAGGCACAGGTATTCGTTCTCGACGCTGTTCGTCAGATCAACGCCGTTCGGTAGTTTTCCGATTTGTGGCTTGATGATGTGGGTCGTTGCCGTCGTGCCGTGCGGGACGTACCATTTGTCCTTCCAGTAAAGCAGCGCAGTTTTTTCCTGTGCGCCCGCCAATGAAATCCTAAACTCCTTGTCGTCGCCGATGCCAAGCGGGTTGCGCGCGAGATCTCTGACAATTCGGGCAATTTCGGAAGCGTTCACCGGGCGCGCGTCAATATCGCCAGCTTTCCCCGGTTCAACTCCTTCTGGAATGAACTGGAGTGCGCCGACGCAATCACGGCCGATAGCTGTTAACAGACTATACGCATCAGCCCCGTCTGCATGAGATCGCTCCGCTACCCGTTTACGTATCGCATCGTTGTCGGGAAGAAGGTTTTCGAAGACAGCGAAAACCGGGTCGCCGATATACCGATCTTCCCGTAGTGGGAGGGAAATCGACACAGGAATCGCGTTTTCCCAGTTCAACCAGTCGATGTCATATTGGAAATCGATTGCACCGCTGCTCTCGCGTTGTAATCGACCAACCAGTCGTCCGTTGAGATAGACGTTCAACGGCGCCCTTGTACGAGGGCGCGACATCAGAACAGGTCCTCAATCTCTTTAACGGAGATTTTAGTGCGGGGGCGGATGACCAACTCCAGATCAAGAGCGGTCAGCGCGTCCATCAGAACCCGGAGTTGTGTAGCCGGCTCTCCGGCCTCTAATTTTGATACGGTAGCCTGACGTGCGTGCATCAGGTCTGCCAATCTGCTTTGGGTCAGTTGTTTCTGACGCCTGTACCGGCGGACGCTGGTTCCAAGTTGTTTGGTGGTGCGTGCGATTGTATTCATGGATCTATAATACGCGATCGCGTATATTTAGTCAATATACGCTTTTGCGTATAAATCAATAAAATACGAGCTCGCGTATAAGAAAGAAATATACGGGAGCGCGTATGAATGACGTCAGGAAGACACGTCGCTGCGGGAGCGTTGCGCCGTTCAGAAATCAGTGACCGTCAGGTCGTACGAACCCCTGCGGCCTTCGGCATAAACGCGGGCCGCCACCGCGTAGATCCTGTCGCGGTTGTTGTCGAAGGCGCCGAGAAATCCGCTTTCGTCGGGGGAGATGCCCGGCTGCAGGCGCGTCAGGGCTTCGGTGCTGACGAAAAACGAATTCTCCATCGAACGGAAATAACCCCAGAAGCGCACGGCGCGGCGTGTCGCGTCGTAGCTGCGGCTGCGGTTGGGAAAACTCAGGCCGCCCATCGACGCGGGCCGGGAATCGCTGCGTTGAAAGAAGCCCCACGTCATGGTTTTTTTTCCGGCGGGTCGGGCATGTTAACCAGGGTCATCAGCGCATCGCGTTCCTGCGCCCTGGCAAGCTGTTCCGGATTGATGGTCAGCATTTCGCTGGAGGTGCTGCGCAATGAATAAGTTGGCACTTCGATCATCGTTGCGACGCGCCGGTAGGCAGGGAAGGACAGGCCTTCGATCAGTTCTTCGTCGGTGACGACATCGTAAGTGCCGGCCGGCAGCAGGCGCCCGACGCCTTCAAGCATGAAGGCGTTCTGGAAGACGGTGGCGTTATGGCGCGTGCGTGTGGTCACCGGAACTGGCCTTATGCACTATACGCGTACCTTGCGGCCGATCTGATAGGCCGAGCGGGCCTGCGCATTGGCGATGGCGTGAATGGATTTTGCCGCCGCTGCGACTGCCAGCTTTTCCTCGGCTTCCGGGTCGATCACCTTCGCCGGTTCCGGAATGAGATGGATAGCCTTCATGCAGGCTTCTTCGCTCGCCAAAGGGCCGGTCACGAACGTGCCGCTCATCTTGGTGCCGTACCAGCCGCCTTGAATGCCGAGCTGCTTTGCTTCGGATTCGCCAACGAGCCGCGCGAGAAGATCTTTCATGTCATTGGTCCAGATATACCCTCGCCAGCATGATTGCGGATCGGGATATGAAAAGCGGAGACAGCAAGCAAAAGCGGGCCGCTAGGCAGCGGGAGTTTCGATGACCGTGTTGATGCCTTCGAGAACGTCGTAGACCGTCACGCGCACAATCGGGTGAGCGGTCTTGATTGCCAGACCCGCCGTTTGTGCGGTTTCGAATATTTGAAAGGACCCCTTCATCTGGCGGTCCACTTCCAGACGGTAGCGGCCGGGTTCAGGCCGTTTGCGCTGGGAAAGAAGTTCTGGCAGGGGATCGGCTGGCAAAGAATCGTGGTGTGGCGGTTTGGCCCGCACTGTCATTTGCTTGCTTTCTGAGGGGTGGCGAATCTGCCAATCCTACATGTGGGGTCGTTTCGAGCGATTAGCCAGCAATGAATCGGGTTCGCTGCCCCAGGCCGCAATCCACCTAAAAGTCCCAATCCGGATTTATCCAGCTAACCCATGGCAAGCAGACAGTTATTCCGATTTATCCCGTTGCTGATCGCGCTCGGCACGGTGGCCGTCGTGGCGCTGTTCGCGCTCGCACCTGGCCTCGACATTGAGGTATCCGGCAGGTTCTACGACGCCGCGACGCGCAAGTTTCCCATGGCGACGGACACCGTCATCGTGCTGCTGCGCGACCTTAACCGCCTCGTCGATATCCTGTTCGCCGTGCTGCTCGGCGTGGCGGTGCTTTACAAGTTCTGGAAGCCTGAACGCCCGCTGCTGATCGGTGGACGCGCGATGCTGTATCTCGCGCTGACATTTGCGCTGGCGCCCGGCGTTGCGGCGAATGTGATCTTCAAGGAAAACTGGGCGCGCCCGCGCCCCGTGCATGTCACCGAGTTCGCGGGGCCTGCGCCGTTCATGCAGTGGTACAATCCGGGCGGCATCTGCCGGAACAACTGTTCGTTCTTCTCGGGCGAAGTGTCGGCGGCGGCGTGGACGCTTGCGCCGGCCGTGCTGGCGCCGCCGGGGCCGTTGCGCGCGGCGGCTGTCGCAGGTGCGCTGGTGTTTACCGCGGTGATCGCTGTCGTGCGTATCGCTGCCGGCGGGCATTTTCTCAGCGATGCGCTGTTCGCGTTTCTGGCAACCGCGCTGATCGTCTGGGCGATGTATGGCGCGATCTATCGTGGCTGGTGGCGCGCCGCGACCGACGCCATCATCGAAGCGCGCATGACGCGCTTCGCATTACGTGTACGCCGGCTGTTCGGCGTGAAAGATCCCGCTCAGTCGTAAGGATAGACGCCGGGTTCCTGCACATAGGCATGTTCGATGCCCTTGATGCCGGAGCGCAGCATCGCGCCCCACGAGTCGCGTGTCGTCGCGCCGATGTGCGGCGAGCCGTAGAAGTTCGGCACATCGAGCAGCGGATTCCCGTTGGCGGGTTCGATATGGTAGACGTCGAACGCCGCGCCGGAGATGCGCCCACTTTCAAGGCGCTCCTTCAACGCATGTTCATCGACCATGCTGCCGCGCGCGCAATTGATCAGCACGGCGCCGGGCTTCATCTTGTCGAGGGTTGCGGCGTTATAGAGTCCGATGGTTGTCGAGTTGCGCGACAGGTGAATCGTCACGACGTCCGAGTTGGCGAGCATTTCGTCGAGCGGGACTTGCTTCACATTGTCGAATTGCCTGGCGAAGTCGCTCACGTCAACGCGATCGGTCACGAGGATTTTCACGCCATAGGGCTGCAGCAGCTTGACGACTTCCTTGCCGATGTAGCCGCAACCATGGATGCCGACGGTGCAGCCGCGCAGGTCGCTGGCGAAACCGATGGGGCCTTTCCATTCGCCGCGGCGCAGGATCTGCGAGAAGAAATGAACCTTGCGCAGCGTGAACACCATGAAGCTGACGGCAAGCTCCGACACCGAATATTTGTTGATGCCGGCCGCCCAATACATTTTCTTGCCGTACTTCTTGAGGATCACCGGATCGATGTGATCGACGCCGGCCGAACACAGCGAGATGACCTTGAGGTCCGGGAGCGAAGCGCAGACGCGGTCGGTGAAACGGTCAAGGCCGATCAGCGCGGCGTCGTAGCCCTTGAGGAAGTCGATCAGCGCGTCCTCGGTCATCGGCTTGCGGTCGGTGCGGAACTTCGTGCCCGGATATTTCGCGGACAGTTCTTCCTTGAGTTCGGGGAAGAAGTCGAAGTACGGCGTAACACAGGCGACCTTGGTCATGGGCGTTTCCAGATTTTGACGGGGACGGTCTTGAGAAACCATCCCGGAAGAGGCGGCGGCACGCTACCAGCGTGGCCAGGGTATGAAAAGCGAGCCCGGCGCGCAGGAGCGATGCAGCGGATCGCGTTTTTTGGCGCGGTTATGCGGCGGGCTGCCGCCCGCCGACAACGGGTGCCGGATGGTCAGGTTTGTCAAACAGCACGCGCTGGCGCGCGCCCTTATCCAGCGCATAAAAAGTCCATTCGCTGGTGGCTAAATACTGGCTTTGTCATTGTTTTTACGTGCAATTTCGCAATGCCCGGCAAGCCCGCGGCTAACTCTTATTTAAGTGCTTTGTGCGAACCTTTGGGGTGCGGTGTGTCGTCCCACGGGTTCGGCAATGAATAGTGCTTCGGTTGGCCGGCGTTTCCTGCGCTCACGTTCCGGCCGCGGCTTTCTCATTCACCTGTTCATGTGCGCCGTGTTGTCGGCAGCCGTAGGGCTGGGCTTTTATTATTTCAGCCTCAACTGGTTCAAGGCGCACAAGGGCGAAGAAAAATTCATCGCGCTGCGTCTGGTCGATGCTTTCGTTTCCGACTATTCGGCGCTGCGTTCGAAGTTTGGCGCCGATGCGCCGGTGCCGGCGACATTCCGCGCGCATGCCATCGATGCGTTCAATAAGAAGCGCGGCACGGATTCCGACTTCCTCCTGCAATGGGTTGGCCGCAAGGGTCTTGAGATCAAGACCGGGCCGTCCGATGCGCGCATGGCGAAAGCCATCGAGGATTTTGTCGGTGTCGAGAACCCGCAGCCGCAGGGCGAATTGCTGCCGATCAACGGACAGCTCACGTTCCGCACGATCTATCCGTCTTATGCGCAGGAACAAAGCTGCGTCGATTGCCACAACAAGCTCCAGCCGAATGCGAACTGGAAGCTCCATGACCTGATGGGCGCCTTCGCCATCGACGTGCCGATCGGGCCGTTCCTGAATACGCTCAGGCTGCAAAGCGGCGGGCTTGCGCTGGCGCTGTTCTTTGCGCTGGGCCTCGCGGGCTTCGTCTTCTCGTATCAGCACTTCCGCCAGATGAACGAACGCGAAGCGGTCAACGCCGAACTCGGCCAGATGCGCACGTTCCTCGATGCCGTGATCGAGAACATTCCGTCGATCCTGAGCGTCAAGGACATCCGCCAGCACACCTACATTCTCGTCAATCGTGCGGCCAGCAAGCTGTTTGGCTATTCAAAAGAACAGATGGCCGGCAAGAGCGTGCACGACCTGTATTCGAAGGAGCAGGCCGACTACTTCCAGGCGCGCGACAAGGAAGCGATTGCATTGCGCGGCAAGCCGCTCGACCACGAACACACCGTTGAAGCGGCGCGTAATGGAACACGTATCCTCGATACGACGAAGCTGACCATTCAGGGTGAGGACGGCGAGCCGCAATACTTGCTCAGCGTGTCCGAAGATGTCACCGAGCGCCGGCGTGCGGAAGCACAGATTCGTCACATGGCGTTGCACGATGGCCTTACCGACCTGCCAAACCGTGTCGCCTTCTCGGAGCATATCCAGACGATTCTCACGCAGGCGCGCGAGCGCGGCGAAAAATTTGCCGTGCTGTGTCTCGATCTCGACCGCTTCAAGGAAATCAACGACGTCTTCGGCCATTCGATTGGTGACGGATTGCTGCGCGAAGTGGCGCGCCGGTTCCAGTCGGTTGCGCAAGGAGCGTTCCTTGCGCGCTTCGGCGGCGACGAATTCACGTTCGTGACTGCCATTGGCACGCAGCCGGAAATGGCGCTTGCGCTGGCTGGGCGCCTGCATGCGACGCTGGATGGCGACATGGATGTCATGGGCCATCAGCTGCGCACAGGCCTGAGCATCGGCATTGCGGCGTTCCCGACCGACGGCGAGGACGAGAACACGTTGATCGGCAATGCCGACGCTGCGCTGTATCGCGCCAAGGCGGAGGGCCGCGGCAAGACGCAATGTTTCGAGGCTGAAATGGATGCGCGCCTGCGCGAACGCCGCGCGCTGCAGACGGAACTGCGCATGGCGGTGTCACGCGGAGAACTGAGCCTGCATTACCAGCCGCAGTCGCGCGTCAGCGGTGAGGTCGTCGGGTTTGAGGCGCTGTGCCGCTGGAACAATCCGGGCCGCGGCAACGTTCCGCCGGGCGTGTTCATTCCGCTTGCGGAAGAGACGGGCATCATCATGGTGATCGGCGAGTGGACGCTGCGCGAGGCCTGCCGCGAAGCTGCGTCATGGCCGAATCCGCTCAGTCTTGCGGTCAATCTTTCGCCGATCCAGTTCCGCCATGGCGATCTGGTCGGGCTCGTTCATTCGGTGCTGCTGGAGACCGGCTTGTCGCCTGGCCGGCTTGAACTGGAAATCACCGAAGGCGTGCTGGTTGAGGACTTTGAGCGCGGCGTATCCATCCTGCGGCGCCTCAAGGCGCTCGGCGTGCGGATCGCGATGGACGATTTCGGCACCGGCTATTCCTCGCTGTCGTATCTGCAGGCGTTCCCCTTCGACAAGATCAAGATCGACCGCTCGTTCATCAGCAACGTCGATAGCAACGCGCAGTCGGCCGCCATCGTGCGCAGCGTCGTCGGTCTTGCGCAGGGCCTGCATCTGCCGGTGCTGGCGGAAGGCGTCGAAACCAAGGAACAACTTGCGTTCCTCGCGCGTGAACATTGCGACGAAGTGCAGGGCTATCTGATGGGCCGCCCGATGACAATTGACACCTATGCCGGGATCGTCGGAAGGCCGGTGGCTTCTGAGGAAGAAGCCAAGTCGGTTGCTTGAGTGCCGGTCGCGTAAGTTTTCAGACTAGCTGAAGCGTTTACGCGCCAGCGCGGCACCTGCAGCCAGCGCCTTCAGCTTTGCCGTTGCGATGTCTTCGTGCATCGGCGCCATGCCGCAGTTGGTCGAGATCACCAGCCGCTCTTTCGGCACGACTTTCATCGCGGCTTCGATTACGGCGGCGACGTCTTCGGCGCTTTCGATGTCGTCGGTTGCGACGTCAATCGCGCCGATCTGGATATCCTTGCCCTTCAGGAGCGCCAGCAATTCAATCGGCACCCGCGAATTCCGGCACTCGACCGACACCTGATCGAGCTTGCTCGCCGCCAGCGCCGGGAATGTCGTCTCGTATTGCCGCCAGGCATCGCCGAGCGTGGCCTTCCAGTCGTTGTTGGCCTTGATGCCATAGCCGTAACAGATGTGGACGGCGGTGGTGCAGGTCAGTCCATCGATAGCAGTATGCAGCGCCTCAATACCCCAATCGCTCACATCATTCATGTAGACATTGAAGGCCGGCTCGTCGAACTGGATCACATCGACGCCGTCGGCCTGCAGCGCGCGGGCTTCTGCGTTGAGCAGCCTGGCGAATGCAAACGCCATCTTCACGCGGTCGCCATAGTGGGCGTCGGCAATCGTGTCGATGATCGTCATGGGACCGGGCAGGGTGAACTTGATCTTGCGCTGTGTGCCCGCGCGCGCGTGTTTTGCCTCGGCGCCATGAACGCGCCCGCGCAGCCTGAGCGCGCCGGTGACAGTCGGCACCATTGCCTTGTAGCGGTCGTTGCGGATGCCCATCTCGACCTTGCGCGCGAAGTCGATGCCTTCGACGTGTTCGAGAAAGCCGTGGACGAAATGCTGGCGCGATTGCTCGCCGTCGGTGACGATGTCGATGCCAGCGTCTTCCTGCAGCTTGATGGCGGCGGCGGTGGCGTCGAGCTTGGCCTTGGCGAGGGCGTCGCCGCTCATCTTCCATGCCGGCCACAGCTTGTTCTGTTCGGCGAGCCATGCGGGTTTCGGCAAGCTGCCGGCGGTCGTCGTCGCAAAAAGCGCCATCGCTACATCCCGGGTGTAAATTCCGCTGCGTCCACGCGCCAGTTGTATATCCAGTCGTAGCGATTGCGGATACGGGTGCCGCCCAGCGTCGCCATCACAAAGTCGCGGGCTGCGCCATCGAGCCCGCTGTATTGATAGATCTTGCCGTTGCTGCGGGCGGCGCGCTGCACCTTGGCGGTGCGCGCCCGGCGGTCGTTTTCGTAGACACGCATGGCCTGCGGCAGGTTGTCGGGATTTTCCGACAGCCGGTTTGCCAGCACGAAGGCGTCCTCGATGGCCATGGCCGCGCCCTGCGCGAGGAACGGCAGCATCGGATGGGCTGCATCGCCCAGGAGTGTGATCTGGTCCTGGCTCCAGCGCCTGGGCTGCGGCCGTTCCGCCAGCGCCCATTTCAGCCAGCGGTCGGGAATGCCCAGCAGATCGCGCACATGCCGCGACCATTTGCCGGCGGGAAACTTCGCCATCACTTCGGACGGTGCGCTGTCGGTGCTCCAGCCGGTGTCGGTCCAGGTGTCGGCAGCGATGGCGACGACATTGATCGCGCGGCCGGACTGCACCGGATAGTGCGCGATGTGGCCCTTGCGGCCAAGCCACAGCGTGATCTCGGGTTCGCGCATCTGCGGCGGCGCCATGTCGGCCGGCACCAGCGCGCGCCACGCAACGCGCTTGGTGAACTTTGGCGGCGTGACGCCCTCGATGCCGGTGCGCACCATCGACCAGATGCCATCCGCGCCGACGAGGCCGACGCCCTGTGCATCCACAGCGGATTGCCCGCGCATGGCCTTGACGGTGACACCGTTGGAATGGGTCGCGAAGGTTTCGACGCGCGCGCCAAGTTCGAGGCTGATGTCGGGCTGTTCGCGGCAGGCCGCGATCAGCGCTGCCTGCAGGTCGCCGCGATGCATGACCCAGTAGGGCGAGCCGTAGGTTTCCTCGCAATCCGAAAGCGGAATGCGCACGATCTGCGAACCGTTATGCGCGCGCTGCACGCGGATCGCGGTTGGCGCCGTCGCCAGCGGACGCAGCCGGTCGGTGACGCCGAGCTGACCGAGGATACGTGTGGCGTTGGGGGAGAGCTGGATGCCGGCGCCGGTTTCTTCCAGCCGCTCGGCCTGGTCGAGCACGACCGCGCGGAAGCCGCGCCGGGCGAGCGCCAGCGCCGCGGTCAATCCGCCGATGCCGGCGCCTGCAATGATAATGGTGCGCGACGTGGCCACGGCAAGCGCCGCGGCTTAAGCGGCCGCCTCGCGCAAGGCGCATTCGGCCGGCCGCGCGTTGTGCGGATCGAGCGTGGCGTCGAGGCGGTACAGCGTCGAGCAATAGGGGCAGATGATCTCGGTGTCGGCGGCACCCATGTCGAGGAACACATGCGGATGGTCGAACGGCGGATTGGCCCCGACGCACATGAACTCGCGCGCGCCGATTTCGATAACCGGGACACCGGGGTCATTGTGGAAATGTGGGACGACGTGATCCGCCATGAGCATCGATCCTGTTCAAGCCAATTGTATTGTAAACGAAGTGAGGGAACTTTAACTGTCCGATGCAGCGATTCCTAGGGCGGGTATGCTAAAATTGGAACACGCGTCGGCCATCAGCGCTTATTTCAACATGGAAATGACGGCATTCCGCCGTCGCCAGTGCCCCCCTGATCGCGGTATTCCAATAGCGGCAAACGCGGCCACATCCAGGATGCATCCCCGCCCGTCCAGCCCTGCGCTCCACCGCACCGTCGCCATCACGTCGGTGTTGGCGATCGTGTTCGCCACCGTTGCGCCGACCGGCTTCGAGTCGGGCTGGCTTCTCACCATGCAGGATGACCAGATGGCGGTTGTCGATCATCAGGTCGATAAGCTGCTGAATCCGGTTGTCGCCGACCGTGAAATCCGCGCGGCGCTGGACGGCTCGGACGTCGATCTTGCCAACAGCTTTGCCGAACTCGCCGCCGACCGTAAAATCCGGATCGATCCGGCGCTGACGGCGCGGTTGACCGAAGCCAACACCACCATGGCGAGGGCCGGCCGGAATGCCCAGAGTTTTGCGCGCGGACTTTTCACCGGCGAACCGGACGATGCGGCGGCACTCGCCGGCACCGCGGTTGGCGATCTGTTCGTCATCGGCGACTTGCGCGACGCCGCGCGCGAAGGCGCCAAGCTCGTCAACGGCGAGGAGGCCGATCAACTCATTCTCGGACTGTCGTGCGTGGGGTTGGCGATTACCGCGGGCACATTCGCTTCGCTCGGCATCGGTACGCCGGCGCGGGTCGGCGTCTCGCTGGTGAAGGCGGCGCGCAAGACCGGGCGCATGGGCGCGCGGCTCGCATCGTCGCTGACGCACGCGGTGCGCGACGTCGTCGATGTGGCGGGGCTGCGCCGCGCCTTTGCATCGGCGTCGATCACCGAGCCTGCGGTCGCGATCCGCGCCGCGCGTGAAGCGGTGAAGACGGAAAAGGCCGGCGGCCTGCTGCGCGTGATGGGAAACATCGGCACTGTCCAGGCGAAAGCCGGAACGCAGGCGGCGCTGGACGGCATGCGGCTTGCGGAAAATTCGCGCGACGTGTCGCGGCTGGCGCGGCTTGCGGAGAAGGCCGGCGGCAAGACGCGTGCGATCCTCAAGCTCGCTGGCCGCACGGCGATTGCCTTCACGTTCGGGATATTCAATCTCGTATCGTGGACGTTCTTTATCGTGATGCTGCTATGGAGCCTGTGTTCCGGCGTCAAGAAGACCACCGAGCATACGACCCTGAGATACGTGCATTGGCGAAAACGCAGGCGTATGGAGCGCGAAACCCGCTTGGCAATGCAGCGCCTCAACGTATAACTACGGCACCTTTTATCGAATGAAATATTCCCCGTATGCCTTCATTCCATCACGGCCCTGTCGAGATTTCCTACCTTGATACGCAAGGCAGCGGTGAGCCGATTGTGCTGGTCCACGGCTTCGGTTCCACCAAGGAAGTGAACTGGGTCAATCCTGGCTGGGTCGAGACGCTGACGCGCGCCGGACGGCGTGTGATCGCGCTCGACAATCGCGGTCATGGCGAGTCTGCAAAACTCTACAAGCCGGAACAATACGACCGCGCCGACATGGCGGAAGATGTCCGCGCGCTGATGGATCATCTCAGGATCGAACGCGCCGACGTCATGGGCTATTCGATGGGTGCGCGCATCACGACCAATCTCGCGATTGCGCATCAGGACCGTATGCGCTCCGCGATCCTCGGCGGCATCGGCGTGCGGCTTGTCACCGGCGGTGGATTGCCGGAACCGATTGCGCAGGCGCTCGAGACCGACGAGCCGGGCGAGATCACCGATGTGCAAGGCATCATGTTCCGCCGCTTTGCCGATCAGACAAAATCGGATCGCCTTGCGCTGGCGGCGTGCCTGCGCGGTGGCGGACCTGCGCTGACGCGCGCTGAAGTCGCGACGATCAAAATTCCGGTGCTGATCGCCGTCGGGACCAAGGACACGATTGCCGGCTCGCCGCAGGAACTCTCGGCGCTCATTCCGGGTTCGCAGGTGCTGGCAATCCCGGATCGCGATCACATGATCGCCGTCGGCGACAAGGTCTACAAATCCGGCGTCGCGAAATTCCTGCAGGAGCGGCCATGACGAAACACCTGGTGCCGCGTCAGGAAACGCTCATCGGCGCGGAGGGCAACAAGCTCGCCGGCGATGTCTATGGCGACAAGGGCCATATCGTGTTGCTGCTGCATGGCGGCGGCCAGACGCGCCACGCGTGGCGCAACACGGCGGCTGCCATCGCGCGGGACGGCATGACGGCCTATGCCGTCGATCAGCGCGGCCATGGCGAAAGCGAGTGGGTGCCGAGCGGCAATTATCGGTTTGACGATTTTGCCGCCGACGCGCGTGAACTCTCCAGCAAGCTGGCGCGCCGCCATGGCGTGCGTCCGGCTGTTGCCGGCGCATCGCTCGGCGGCATCGCATCGCTGACGGCGGAAGGCGAAGCAGCGAAGCAGGCCGAGCCGCCGTTGTTCTCGGCACTGGTGCTGGTCGATATTACGCCGCGCGTCGATATGACGGGTGTTGCCAAGGTGCAGGGCTTCATGCGGCTGCATGCGCGCGACGGGTTTGCGACGGTCGAGGAGGCCGCCGACGCGGTGGCCGAGTATCTGCCGCACCGGCCACGGCCGAAATCCAACGAGGGCCTGAAGAAGAACCTGCGCCTGCATGAGGATGGCCGCTGGCGCTGGCACTGGGATCCCCGGTTCCTCGACACCCGCGGGGTCGATTCCGAGGATCGCAAGGACCGCGAGGCGGTCATGATTGCGGCCGCCAGGGCCCTCAGGAACCCGGTTTTGCTGGTCCGGGGCGGCTCCTCCGAGCTGGTCCAGGAAAGCCACGCCAGGGAATTCATGGAACTGGTGCCCCACGCCGCCTATGTAGATGTGGCAGGCGCCCGCCACATGGTCGCAGGCGACCAAAATGACCACTTTTCGGCGGCTATTCTCAAATTCTTGAACGATTTGGGATATTAAGCGTTCACGCCCACAAGGGCTTCCAGCGGCAGTGCTTTTGGTATTCAAACTTGTGCTAAGAAGTCGCCCCGAATTCATCAGGAGTTGCAGGGACCATGGCCCAGCAGCAGATAAAGCCGGCACTCGATAAGGTCGATCCGGTCTGGACACGCATCCGCCGCGAGGCGGAGGAGATCGTACAGCGCGAGCCCGAAATCGCGTCGTTCATCTATTCGACGGTGCTGCAGAACGAGACGCTCGAAACCGCCATCGTGCAGCGCATCGCCGACCGCCTGGACAGCCCGCAGGTGTCCGGCGATCTGATCCGTCAGGCATTCGAAGGCGCCATCGACGAGATGCCGGCGCTTGGCGAAACCTTCCGCGCCGACATCGCCGCGATCTTCGACCGCGATCCGGCAACCCAGCGCTACATCGAGCCGGTGCTTTATTACAAAGGCTTCCACGCCATCCAGACCTATCGCCTGGCGCACTGGCTGTGGGTCAAGGGCCGCAAGGATTTTGCGTTCTATCTGCAGAGCCGTTCGTCGGCGGTGTTCCAGTGCGACATTCATCCGGCCGCGCGCATCGGCCTTGGCATTTTCCTCGACCACGCCACGGGCCTCGTCGTCGGTGAAACTGCGGTGATCGGCAACGACGTGTCGATCCTGCACGGCGTCACGCTCGGCGGCTCCGGTAAGGAAGTCGGCGACCGTCATCCCAAGATCGGCAACGGCGTCATGATTGGCGCCGGCGCGAAAATTCTCGGCAACATCCACATCGGCAACTGCGTGCGGATCGCGGCGGGCTCCGTCGTCGTCAAGCCGGTGCAGAACAATGTCACGGTCGCCGGTGTGCCCGCGCGCGTCGTCGGCGTTGCCGGCTGCGCCGAGCCGTCGCGCAACATGGACCAGATGCTCTACGATGTCGGGCTGTAGCCTGATTTAGAGCTTTGACAGCAATAAAGCCTGCTGCGTATAGGTTCGCGCAGGCGCACAGGGGGATTTGACGTGGAAGTTATCGAGATCCGTAAAATCGAAGGTTACATGCGCCGGCTGTTCGGCAACGCGAAAATCCGCATCGTGCCGCGGCCCAAGAAGGACGACTCTGCCGAGGTCTATATCGGCGAGGAGTTCATCGGCGTGCTGTTCGTCGACGATGAGGACGATGACAAGTCCTACAATTTCCAGATGGCCATTCTGGAAACCGATCTCGCTGACCCCGACGCGTAATTCGCGCTGGCGTGTCCGTCCGGCCTAGCCGGACGGCTGCAACTGCTCGATCAGGCGTTCGATACCCCCCAGCACGCCGCGCCAGTCGGCGAGCCACGCGCGTTCGAACCGCACCGTCATGTCCGCCGTTCCAAAAAACCGCTCATAGATGCAGGTGCCGCGCACCAGCTTGCTGTCACGCGTGCAGCGCACGAGAAAACGGTCCGGCGCGCTGGCGTCAAACAACAGGTCCTCGCCGCGATAGGGCGTGTCGGCGCGGAACGATTGCATCGTCAGTCCGCCGGGCCCTGTGACCTGCGTTGGCTCGGTGTAGCGCGGATAGATGGTCTTCAGCCGTTCTTCCGGCGCCATCGTGGTCGTGTTGAGGGCGATATCGACGAACAGCCGTTCGATCGGCGTGCTGGAAGACTCGGTGGCGACTTTCGGGAGCGTCGCCGCCGGCGTCAGTGCCGGCCACACGTACATCAGGTTGATACGGTCCTGGGTGCCGGGACGGCGCTGCATCTTCTGGCGAATGGCGCCGGGCGGCACGCGGAACGTCGCATCGCCGATCACGATGGGGATGGCCGGTGCGTCGATGGCGATGGGGGCGTCGGGCCAGCGCGGCCATAGCACGTAGATGACGTAGCCAAGCGCCAGCACGGCAGCGGCCATCATCGTGATGGCTGACGCCGTCAGCAATCCGCCGGTGGCCTTTCGCGGCCTGTGACCTGACATTCCGGCAGGCATTTCGGCGCTTGCGCGCATGATTTGTCGTCCCGTCGCAAAAGCCCCCGTAACCTTACCTAGGACGCCCCGCAAACGGCTGTAAACACGAGACTTTTTTCAGCGCGCCAGCGGACGTTAACCTTTCTTTAAGTATGCCGTGGCGCCGCCACCGGCGATTCGGCACACCAGACCGGGGACTGGGAGCTGAATTTAACGAGGCGTCATGTCGGTTGAGGCACTGCAATCATTTCTGGCATTGGCCATCGGGTTTTCGGTCGCGGGACTGATGTCCACCGGCTATCAGCTCGTGGCGGCACAGCCGGCGAGCTTTCGCATGCTGCAGCAGGGACCGGGCGCTACGGCCTTCGCGGCGGTTCCGTTCCTGATCTTTGCCGCGCCCTTTATCATCACCCGCACCATCGTTCGCGGCGGACGCGCCGGCAAACAGCGCGTCGAGATCGTCATGATGGCGACGATCATCGCGGGCTTCTGGAGCCTGATGTCCGGCACTGTTGTGGTACTCGGGTTCAACGCGCTGCAGGGCGTCATCCGCTAGGTCCGCTCGCCAATCGCACTCCGCCATGGCAAAGTTGGCTATCGCGCGGAGCAAGCATGGCAATCTACGAAATCGACGGCATCAAACCTGAATTCCCCGAAGACGGGCATTGGTGGATCGCGGAAACCGCGACCGTCATCGGCCGCGTGCGGCTGAAGCACGACGCCAGCGTCTGGTGGGGCGCGGTGCTGCGCGGCGATAACGAATGGATCGAGATCGGCGAACGCTCGCAGATCCAGGACAACGCGACCTGTCACACCGATCCCGGCTTTCCGCTCACCATCGGACGCGAATGCGTTATCGGCCATAACGTCATTCTTCATGGCTGCCAGATCGGCGATCACAGCCTGATCGGCATGGGCGCGATCCTGCTCAACGGCTCGAAGATCGGCAGGAATTCGCTGGTCGGCGCGGGCGCACTGGTTCCCGAAGGCAAGGAGTTCCCCGACAATTCGCTGATCGTCGGTGCACCGGCGCGGGTGGTGCGTCCGCTCGACGACAAGGCCGCCGCGATGATCGCATTCGGTGCGGACATTTACGTGAAGCGGTGGCAGAGTTACGCCAAGGGTGTGAAACGTATCGGCTAACAGGGAGATCGCGATGAAGAGCACAGCTTCGGGTTTCGCAATCGCTGCAACATTTGCCGCCGGTCTATTCTCGCTATCTCTTTTCGCCATGCCTGCGCAGGCCGCGACGATGAAGGAATGCGCCGCGCAGTGGAAGACCATGAAGGCGGCGAAGCAGACGGAAGGCAAGACCTACCGCGCGTTTTCCAAAACCTGCATGGGCGGATCTGATTCAGCCAAATCCGACGGCGCGAAATCCAGCGATCTCGCCAAGGAAGCTGGCGCTGGCGATGTAAAGAAAACCGCCAAGGCGAAAAAAGCCGAGAAGGCGGATGCGAAACCAGAAAAGAAAGCCAAGCCGTCCGAAGGCCGTGCCGCTTCCGCCGCACGCCAGAAGGAATGCGGCGCCGAATGGAAAGCCGCCAAGGCTGCCGGCAAGGTCGAGAAGGGCATGAAGTGGCCGCAGTACTGGAGCGCCTGCAATACGCGCAAGAAGGGTGCGGCGGCCTAACGCATAAAGCGGTTATGCCGCCAGCGCTGCATCGACGTGTTCGATCGCTTTTTGCAGCGCGGTGAGGCAGTCGGGATCGATCTGGGTTCCGATCATCTCGGTCATGATCGCAATCGCCTTCGTGACGGGCATCGCGGCGCGATAGGGCCGGTCGGCGGTCAGCGCATCGAAAATATCGGCGGTGGTGATGATCCGCGTTTCCATCGCGATCTGCTCACCCTTCAAGCCGTGCGGATAGCCCAAGCCGTCAAGCCGTTCATGATGGGCTCCGGCTATCGCCGCCATGTCGTCGAATGCGGCGATGCGTGACAGGATCGTTTCGGTATGGGCGGCGTGCATCTTCATCGCGACCCACTCTGCCTCATCGAGCTTTCCGGGTTTGTCGAGAATGGAATTGCTGACGCCCAGCTTTCCGATGTCATGCAACAGAGCTGCGCGTTTAAGCCAGCGGCGGCGTTCCGCCGAAAGGCCCATCTGCTCGGCAATCAGGTCGGTGAAAATCGTGACACGCTCGCTGTGGCCGCTGGTATAGGGACTCTTGGAGTCCACGACCTGCGCGAAGGCGGCGGCGATGTCGTCGAGATAATCTTCATCGACAATCGTACTACGTTGCGCCGGTTCCAGCGCGAAGATCGCTTCCTGCAGGCGATCCGACTGCAGCGTCTCCCAAAATTCGGCGCTTTCCGAAACCCGTGCGAAAGCTTCCACGAGTTGCGGGTCGAACCAGCTCCCGCTGCGGCTCTTGATCTCGCGCCTGGCGGCATCGATGCCATTCGCGATCTGGAATACATCGACGACCTGCGCCATGAGTGCGATCCGTGCATAGATCGGGATGGCTTCGCCGCGCAACGCCAGCGGCTGGCCGCTGCCGTCCCAATGCTCGTCGAGGTTCTGGATACCCTGCGCAACGGCTTCGGAGAACCGCATCTTGCGGGCGATCTCCGCACCGCGCTGGCAGCGTGTTTCCACCAATTCCTGTCCGATCTGTCCGCTTTTCAGGAAGACATTGACCAGGGTGCGAAACCGCTCGGTGAGTCCGGCCTTGAGTCCCGTATGCGAAAGTACAAACCGCAGCGCCTGCGGAAGACTGCCGTCGATCGTCTTGACGTCATGCTTGAAGGTGAGATCGTCGGTCAGGAACAACCGGCAGATACGGGCGGCATTGCTGCTGCAGCCGAGGTCTTTCAGCAGCAGCGTGTAATACAACTCCCAGATCTGTCCGTCATCGAGGCCGATTTCCCTGCCGATGTGAATGCCAATCCAGCAGCTGCGCACGCACATGTCGTTCATGCTGTAGCCTCTCAAGCTGCCGTTCATTAGCCGCCAATAGTCGCGGCAAAAATTGATTAAATCGCGCACTGCCAGCCCTCAATCATTCGCCATTTGCCGAAGCCGAGAACGCCAGATCGGCGCGGGCCATCGTTTCAAGATTTGGATCCCCGCGCAGGGTGGCCACGATCATCGCAACATTGCGGCGCACGAATTTATCAAGGTCGGCGTTCGGCGTAGCTGCCATGCGCTCAAAAACATCAGCAAGAGCGTTACGGCTAAATTCTGCATTATGTCCGGCCGGCTGACCTTCCACCATGTCGAGCGCATGACTGAGCGCGCCGAGCAACTCGGACAGGCGGATTTGCGAGGTGCCGGTCGATGGCGGGATTACCGAATTCATCGGGCCTCCGTGGCATTGGCCGGGTCCATGTCAGGTCCGGGGCCAACTTCGCTTCTGACATCACCACCTTCTGTTTAACAGGATGTTGAAAAAACCGATCGGGGGCTCAGAGCCTGTCCGGAGAAAACTTGAATCTCTTGAATCGTTTATGATTCAAGAGAGGCGGTCCGATTCTTTTGGAGATCGCCGATGTGGACGAAGGAAAATCGCGGGCGCTATGACCGAAGCAAACTTCGCTATCCCAG
>CANJBX010000052.1 GCA_947472885.1 Hyphomicrobiaceae bacterium | reverse complement strand
TCGCCTTGATGGCCACGCGCTCTTGCCAAAACTTATCCTGGGGGTAAAGTTCACTAACGGGTTGGAGGTCATCGCCAAGGCGAGCGACCTTCAGGACGAAACCGCCGCCTAAAAGATCAGGCCGTCACCAACTTTAGGCGATAGCTCCTGACGGACTTGCCCAACCGCGTGCTGCTCGCCGAGCGGCTGAATGAGGCGCTGGCGCGGGAAGACTACCTGGCCATGCTTTACCTGGATCTCGATGACTTCAAGAGCGTCAACGACACGCTAGGCCATCTGGTTGGCGACGAGTTGCTGAAGACAGTGGCGAACCGGCTGCGCGGTTGTGTCGGGAAGACGGATATTGTTGCGCGGCTGGGCGGCGATGAGTTCGCGATCATCCAGACAGCCATTCAATGCCCGGCGGACGCCGGCCAGCTTGCCCAGCGCATTCGTGAGGCACTTGCCGTGCCATGCGAGATCGACGGCCAGCAGGTCCTTACCGACGTCAGCATCGGCATTTCGATCTCGCCTGACGACGCAACCGAGCTGGATCAGCTTCTGAAGAACGCAGACATGGCGCTCTATCGCGCCAAGGCCGACGGCCGTGGAACGTATCGCTTCTTCGAGGCGGCGATGGACGCGCACGCCAAGGCGCGGCGCGCGCTTGAGATCGACCTGCGCAAGGCGCTGGGTAACGGCGAGCTTGAACTGCACTACCAGCCGTTGGTTAATCTCGCACATGACACCATCAGCGGGTGTGAAGCATTGCTGCGCTGGCGTCATCCCGTGCGCGGCATGATCTCGCCCGGGGAATTCATTCCGATTGCCGAGGAAACCGGACTTATCACTTCCATTGGTGAATGGGTGGTCATGACGGCCTGCGCCGAGGCGGCGACCTGGCCGAATGGCATCAAGGTCGCGGTCAATGTCTCGCCCGTGCAGTTCAGGAGTGCGGCGCTGGCATTGACGGTGGTCAATGCGCTGGCCAAATCGGGGCTGGCGGCGCGCCGGCTGGAACTCGAAATTACGGAAGCGGTGCTGGTGCAGGACAGCGATACGACGCTTGCCACGCTGCATCAGTTGCGTGACATCGGCGTACACATCGCGATGGATGACTTTGGCACCGGCTACTCTTCGCTGAGCTACCTGCGCAGTTTCCCATTCGACAAGATCAAGATCGACCAGTCCTTCATCAAGGACCTCTCGCATAACGACGGGTCTGCCGTGATCGTTCGGGCCGTCACCGGACTGGCAAGCAGCCTGAACATGACGACGACAGCCGAGGGTGTGGAAACGCAGGAGCAGCTGGATCTCATCCGCAAGCTCGGCTGCACGGAAATGCAGGGTTACCTGTTCAGCCGTCCCAAGCCCGCCGCGGAGTTGTTGCCGTTGCTCCTGCAGCAGAACGACGGAAAGATGCGGGTGGCCTAGCACGGGCCATTGCTGCGGCCTCGCCCGAGGGCCTAGGCGGGCAAGATTCTTTGCTGTTGCAATCCGCGCAGCTGGCGCGCAAACATCTCCTGCGTATCCACACAGTCAGCAAATCCCGCCTGCCGAATCTTGATCGTGCTTTGCACGGATTCGTAGGGCGTCTGCCTGTGCCGGAACGTGAAGTCGGCGTATTCGAACGACGGCACCAGCTGCGCCATCTTGTAGGGTTGCAGCTGATGCTTCTCGACAATGCGGTCCCACACCGGGCCTTTGTCTGCCATTACGCGGCCAAGCGACATCGCATGCGGCGCGGCGTATTCCATCGCGAAAACCTTTGCGATGGTGGGGAACACCTGTTCCCACATGAAGCAGTCGCCATTGCTGACATTGAAAATCTCGTTTGCCGCAGCAGAACTGGTGCCTGCCCAATTCACGGCCTTGGCCAATAGCTGTGCGTCGCAGGCGTCCTTCAGATGCCCCAGCCCGCCGGGAAAACGCAGCGCTAGCCCCAGTTCGCGGCTGACCGCCGCGTAAACGCCAACCGTCAGAATCGTGTTCATCGGGCTGCCGACGGCAAAGCCGACAACGGCGGGTGGCCGGAAGATTGTAAAGTTCCATTGCCTGCCGCGCTGGCGAGCGCGCAGGAAGTCTTCCTGATCGTAGTAGAAATTCGGCGGCATGGTGCGCGGGTCGCTCTCGCGCGAGGGTACCAGCGGCGGCGGCCCAAGATGCACGCCATAGGCCTTGCCGCCGTGCATCAGGGCGAGATGCTTGAAGCCGGGCGAAATCTCCTCGACCACGTCGAGTGTATTTTTGAGCATTTCAAGATTGATGCGAATATGGTCCGCTTCGGTCCAGCCCGCGACCAGCGAAGCCTGCTCATGCAGCGCCGCGAACACCACATGGGTAATGTCGCTGTGGCCTTTCAGCGCGGCGCGGCAGGCGGCAACGTCCATCAGGTCGGCCGCGACGAATTGCGCGCGGCTCTTGAAGTCCGGCGCGCGGCGCGACAATGCGACGACTTCCCAGCCCTGAAGGCTGCTCAGATACTCGACATTGGCGCGTCCAACCACGCCGAGCGCGCCCACCACCAGTGTTTTCGGCATATCGACTTTGACCCCGGTAAAAAGCGGCTGGCCGGATTGCATTTAGCTATGTGCCAAGCCCCTTGCGTGCCGTTCTTATTCTGCCCAATGATGGAACGAAAGCCAACGCGACTGTGAGAGAGGAAACGCTCCCATGCTGAATATTTCGCGCCGAAATCTGCTGCTCGCCCAAGGCCTGCTCGGGTTTTGCACAATGCTGGCGGCTTCCGTTCCGGGAGTTGCACGCGCGGATTTCCCGGATCGCCAGATCCGCTGGATCGTCCCGTTTCCTGCGGGCGGCGGGCTTGACGCCGTGACGCGCATCGTTGCCGGCAAGATGTCTGAAAACATCGGCCAGCAGATCATCGTCGAGAACAAGACCGGCGGTGCTGGCTTCATCGGCGCGGTCGCGCTCGCGACCTCGAAGCCTGATGGATATACGCTGATGACGCAGGCGCTCGGTATGTCGATGAACCCGTCGATCTACAAGGGGTTGCCGTACGACCCGATCAAGGACATTCGTCCGGTGGCGCAGATCGGCGCAGTGCCGGTCGTGCTGGCCATCGGGCCAAATGTGCCGGCGACCAATCTCAAGGAGCTGATTGCTTACGCGAAGGCGAACCCCAAGAAGATGAAGGGCGGCTCGTTCGCGCTCGGCTCCGGCACCATGCTGCTGGAAATGTTCCGGCTCCAGGCTGGCATTGAACTGCCTATCGTGCAGTACCGCGGCGCCTCGGATGCGATCGCGGCAACCAGCGCCGGCGAGACCGACATCGTCATCATGGATGGCACCTCGGTGTTTCCGCATATCAAGGCTGGCCGGGTGAAGGGCATCGTGGTTGCCGCCGACAAGCGGCTGGCGGAATTGCCGGATGTGCCGACCACGGTGGAATCCGGCCTGCCGGAATACAAGGTCGAGTTCTGGTATACGGCCTTTGTGCAGGGGCAGACGCCGAAACCGCTCGTCGATCGCCTCAACCTCGAGATCAACAAGGCGGTGGCCTCGGCGGAAGTCACCGACAAGCTGCGGGCCATCGGCCTTGCCACGGCAAATCGCACCGCCGACGATTTCACCGCGCAGCATCTGCGTGAGATGAAGGAATGGGCGGAGATCGTGAAAAAGTCCGGTTTCCAGCCGCTCGAAATTGCCCAGTAAGCGGGCGGCCACGTCCTTCATCGGGAGATAAGAAAAAATGTCCGAGCCAACCCTGCCGACGTGGGAAAACGTCAAGGTCGAATTCGAGGACGGCATCGCGTGGGTGACGCTCAACCGGCCCGACAAGCGCAACGCCATGAGCCCGGCGCTCAATCGCGAGATGATGAGTGTACTCGACACGCTTGAAGTCGATGACCGCTGCAAGGTGCTGGTGTTGACCGGCGCAGGTGACTCTTTCTCCGCCGGCATGGATATCAAGGAATATTTCCGCGAAGTCGACAAGGCGACGCCGGTCGGCGTCATGCGCGTGCAGCGCGAGTCAATGGGCTGGCAGTGGCGGCGGCTGATGTTCTTTCCAAAACCCACGATTGCCATGGTCAACGGCTGGTGTTTCGGCGGCGCGTTCACGCCGCTGGTCTCGTGCGATCTTGCCGTCGCGGCGGACGAAGCGATGTTCGGCCTGTCCGAGATCAACTGGGGCATCATTCCTGCCGGCAACGTGACGCGTGCGGTGGCTGAGAAGATGACCCAGGCTGACGCGCAATATTATCTTCTCACCGGCGAGCAGTTCAGCGGCAAGAAGGCGGCGGAGACGCGGCTGGTGTATGAATCCGTGCCGCGTGCGCAACTGCGCACCCGCGTAACGGAAATCGCCAGGGTGCTGATGGCGAAAAATCCGCATGTGCTAAGCGCGGTGAAGCTTGCCTATCGCCGCGTCAAGGATATGTCATGGGATGTGTCGGAGGATTATCTCTACGCCAAGGCGCAGCAGACTTATTCGACCGACCCCGAGCAGGGCCGCAAGCACGGCATGGATCAGTTCCTCGACGAGAAATCCTACCGGCCGGGGCTGCAGAATTATCGCCGCGAAGACAAGAAATAAAATCAGAGGAATTCATGGATCTGAAATTGACTGGGCGCACGGCGCTCGTGACGGGTGCTTCCAAGGGCATTGGCCTTGGCGTGGCGCAATGGCTGGCGAAAGAGGGCGTCAATGTCGTCATGGTTTCGCGTTCGGGCGACCTGCTGACCAGGGAAGCCGACGCCATTCGCAAGTCGTCGCAGGTCAATGTGCAGACGATAGCAGCCGACCTCTCGGACGCCAAGGCGCGCGAGAAGGTTTTTGCGGCGTTTCCCGATGTCGATATTCTGGTCAATAACGCCGGCGCAGTGCCAGGCGGCACCATCGAGCAGGTCGATGAGGCGGCATGGCGCGCGGGCTGGGATCTCAAGATCTTCGGCTACATCGGCATGACGCGGCTTTACATCTCGCGCATGAAGGCGCGGCAGAAGGGCGTCATCCTCAACATCATCGGTGCAGGCGGCGAAAAGCTGACCTACGGATATATCGCGGGCTCGGCGGGTAACGCCTCGCTGATGGCGTTCACGCGCGCCATGGGCGGCACGACGCCGAATTTCGGTGTGCGCGTTCTCGGCATCAATCCGGGGCCGGTCGAAACCGAGCGCGTGGAATATCTCGCGCGCCAGCGTGCGGCGACCGCGGGCGACGAGAGCAAATGGCGCGATAGTTTCTCCAAAATGCCATTCGGGCGTCCTGCGACGGTCGATGAAGTCGCGGCCACGGCGGTGTTTCTGGTGTCGGACCTGTCGGGCTACACGTCGGGCACCATCGTCACCATCGACGGTGGCATGACCCACGCGGGCGCGCTGCCATAGCCGGTGCGGCCCTGAACTGTTTGCTGTTCTAACGGCGAGCTGAAAACAGCCGCCGGGAAAAATGGAGGAGACGATGAGAGCGTTCGCGCGCGCGCTTGCCTTTACGGTGGCGCTGTCAGGCGGCAACACAGCTTTCGCCGCGCAGATCAAGATCGGCTACACGCCGAGTATCGACATCGCACCCATATTTTCCGCCATCGAGGAAGGCTTCTTCGCCAAGCGCGGCCTGGAGGTCGAAATGCAGGCCGGCAACGGCTCAGTGATGATCGCCGGCCTGTCGTCGAATTCGCTGCAGATTTCCAACCCAACGGTGCCGACGTTCCTGCAGGCCGTCGATGCCGGCCTCGATCTGGTGCTGATTTCCGGCGACAACTTTACCAAGCCGGGTATCGACCAGTTCGCGGTAGTGACGCGTGCCGGCGTCACGGCGGCCAGGCCTGCGGATTACGCCGGCAAGAAGATCGGTGTCTCGACCATCGGCGCGTTCCTGCATGTGCTGTTTGTCGAATGGCTGAACAAGAATGGCGTCGATCCGAAGAAGGTGAGCTTTGTCGAAATTCCATTCCCGCAAATGGCCGACGTGATGAAGGGCGGCACGGTCGATGCAGTAATCACCGTCGAGCCGTTCGTCAGCCGCATGGTCGGGTCGGGCATCGGAACGGCGTCGTCGGCTTTCGTCCATGATTTCCCGCCGGGCTTGCCGGTGGCGACGTTCGCAATGACACGCGCCTACGCCACGGCCAACCCCGATGTGGTCAAGGGTTTCCGCGAAGCCTTTACTGAGGGCGTGGCGTTCATGGCGGCCAACCCCGACAGGATGCGCGCCCATACGGCGAAATATCTCAAGCTGCCGGTTGAGGTGCTGGCGAAAATCCCGACGCCGGATTTGCATGTGGCGTTGCCGGCGCAGGGTATTGCCGATTGGGTTGTGATCATGAAACGGCAGGAATTGATCAAGGGCTCGCCGGATCCGGCGAAGGTGATCTGGCCGTAGCTTTCTGTCATTCTGGATTCCGGGCTCGCCGCTAAGCGGCGTCCCGGAATGTCAGCTAAACCTTCAGACCCATCAGTCCCGCAATCAGGTTGCGCTGGATCTGTGATGTACCGGCTGCAATCGTCGCGGCGCGGGCGTCGCGGTAGTGGCGCTGCATGTCGAATTCCATGCTGTAGCCAAAGCCGCCCATGATCTGCATGCCGGTGTTGGCGGCTTTCACGTAGGCTTCCGATGCGGCGAGCTTGGCCATGGTGATCTCGCGCAGCGCATCCTGTCCGGCGGATACCATTGCGGCGGCGCGCAATGTGAGCGACCATGCGGCTTCGATTTCGGTCTGCATATCCGCCAGCATGTGCGCGACGGCCTGAAACGTGCCGATCTGCCGGGTGAATTGCTTGCGCTCCTTGGCATAGGCGAGCGCCATCTCGAACACGCCGCGCGCCGCGCCGCAATCGCAGGCGGCGGCGACCGCGCGCTCGGCCTGCAATCCGGCCAGCACGCATTTCCAGCCGTTGTTCTCGCCGCCGACGAGGTTCTCCGCCGGCACGCGCACGTCATTGAAGGTGAGTTCATAGGTGCCGACCGACCGGCGGCCCAGCATGTCGAGTTTGCGTACTTCAAGGCCGGGTGAGCTGTTATCGACGAGGAACAGCGACATGCCTTGACGGTAGTTCGCCTTGGGGTCGGTCTTCACATAGACATTGATGAAGTTGTCTTTTGCACCCGCGCCGGTCGCCCAGATTTTCTGGCCGGAGATGATGTAGTGGTCGCCATCGCGCCGCGCGGTGGTCAGCATCGCACCGATGTCGGAACCGGCGTCCGGTTCTGACATCGAGATGGTCATGCGGAGTTCGCCGGACAGAAGCTTTGGCAGAAAACGGCGTTTTTGTTCTTCGGTGCCTTGCCGCGCGACATTGAGGCCGCAAAACATGCTGCCGCCAAACGCCATGATAACGTCCGAACTCGGAACCGATAGTTCTTCCGCGACAATCGCCAGATCCGTGATGTCACAACCCAGCCCGCCGTACGCTTCGGGGAACGGCAGCGCCAGCATCCCGGCCTCGATCCACGCATCGTACAGCTCGTAGGGATAAAGCCGCTCGCGGTCGAGCTTGCGGATATATTCGGGCGTAGCGATGCGTTGCATCAGCTTTCGCGCGGTATCGCGCAGGAGGAGTTGCTGTTCGGTCAGGACTGTCATTGCAAGCGCCGTTTTATTTTGAAGCCTTTTCCTTAAACATATTCTGGAACACGCCGCGAATCCATTTGGTGCCGGGCTCGCGGTGCAGCAGCTCGTGCCAGTATTGGTAGATTTCAATCTTCGGCAGTTTCAGCGGCGGCGTCACTATGTCGAGATCGAGGTCGTCGCCCAGCACCGTGGCAATCGAAAGTGGCAGTGTGGCAATCGTATCCGTATGTTTAGCCAATACGGCAGCGCCAATGAACATCGGAACGCGGCAAACGATGTTTTCCGGCGGTACTACGGCTTCGATAGCGCGTTCGGCCAGTTGATGCGCGTGGCCCGTGCCAAGGGTGGAAACAAGGACATGCTTCTCGGCGGCGAATTGCTCCAATGTCGGCTCGCGCTTGATGCGCGGATGGCCCTTGCGAACGACACTGACGTAAGTCTCGGTCCATAGCGGCTGGCGGCGGATCGCCTTGGTCAGCGAGGGAAACGAGCCCATCGCGAAATCCACCTTGCCGGAAACCAGCCACGACTCAAGATGCTCGGCGTCAAGCTGGACCAGACGCACGCGCACATGCGGCGCTTCCGCGATCAGTTGCTTCACCAGCGACGGCAGCAGCTTGATGACACCGGCATCGACGACGCAGAAATTGAATGTGCGGTCGGATGTCTTCGGATCGAACGGGACATGCTCCGAGCGCAGCGCGCGCATACGTTCGAGAATTTCGGAAACCGGCGCCTGCAATTCCATTGCCTTGGGCGTCGGCTCCATCTTGAGCGCCACGCGCACGAACAATGGATCGTCGAAGTAGTGGCGCAGACGCGCCAGCGTCTTGCTCAATGCAGGCTGCGTGACATTCAGCGTCTGCGCGGCGCGCGTCAGCGAGTGCTCGCGCAACAGCACATCGAGTACCAGCAAATGGTTGAGGTCCAGATCGTTATAATTGCGAGGAATAGTAGTCATATCGTTCGACTTATAGTTTAGCGGTGGCACAAAGGCTAGGGTTGTCGAAATCAAAACGGCGAAACAGCCGCGACGTTCCGACCAGTGGAGGATGCAATGCTGCGCACCGGCAAGCAATATCTCGAAGCGCTGAACGATGGCCGCGTCGTCTGGGTCGGCAATACCAGGATTGATAATGTTGCAACGCACCCGCTGACGCGCGACTACGCGCAGCGCACCGCGGAATTTTTCGATCTGCATCACCGCAAGGATCTGCAGGACACGTTGACGTTTGTCGATGACAAGGGCGAGCGCCGCTCGATGATGTGGTTCATTCATCGCAGCAAGGAAGCGCTGGTGAAGAAGCGCAAGTATCACGAGTTCATCATGAAGGAGTTTGTCGCGGCCTCGATGCCGCGCACGCCGGACTCCCAGAATTACATGCTGGTGACCTATATCGACGATCCGGAGCCGTGGGAGAGGGCGTCGATTGGCGCCGAAGGCCGCGGGCTGGCCGATAACATCCGCAATTTCTGGCAATACGCGATGGACAACGATCTCGTTGTCGCGCCGCATTTTGTCGATCCGCAGGCTGACCGTGCTGACCCGAACGCCCATGCGAACTCGCCGGCACTGCGCATCATTGCAAGCAACGATGAAGGCATTGTCGTCAATGGTGTAAAGGCCATCGGTACTGCGTCAGCTTTCGGCGACTTCCTGCACATGGGCGTATTCTTCCGCCCCGGCGCCAAGGGCGACCAGATTATTTACGGCGTCTGCCCGGCGAACCTGAAGGGCATCACGATTGTCTGTCGTGAGAGCGTGATCAATGACGATCCCGTCGAACATCCGCTGTCGTCGCAAGGCGATGAACTCGACTCGACTGTAATTTTCGAGAACGTGACGATTCCGTGGAAATACATCTTCCACATCGGCAATCCAGAACACGCCAAGCTTTATCCGCAGCGCGTGTTCGACTGGGGACATTATTACGCGCTGGTGCGTCAGGCCGTGCGCGCCGAATTGCTGGCGGGCCTTGCAATCCTGATGACGGAGCATCTCGGCACGGCGAAGATCGACGCGGTGCAGGTGCGGCTGGCGCGCATCGTGGCGTTCCAGCAGACGACCTATGCTCATGTTATCGCGTCGGAAGACCAGGGCTTCTACACGCCGGGAGGTCTCTACAAACCGGACATCCAGTTGTTCAACTGGGGCCGCGTTTATTTCCTGCAGAACCTCGGCCCGATGGTCGATGAACTGATCGACCTGTGTGGCCGTAGCGCCATCATGTTTCCGACGGAACAACAATGGCAGAATCCGCAAATGCGGCCGTGGTTCGAGAAACTCAACAAGGGCGCGGTCGGTGAGCCCTATGACCGCATCAAGATCGCCCGCGTAATCCGCGATCTTTACCTGACGGACTGGGGTGGGCGCCTTTTCATGTTCGAGAACTTCAACGGCACGCCGCTCGGTACGTTGTTGTCCTTGACCATGAAGCGCGCCGAATTTACCGGCACCGGACAGTTCGCCTCGTTTGCCCGCAAGGTCTGCGGCCTTGAGGCCGTCTGCGATGAGATGACGGAATACAAGGCCACCGCCGATTATGCCAAAGCCCAGGACACCGGAAGGCGTGAGGGCGTCACGATACAGGCGGCAGAATAGGTTTTGCTTTCGACATAACCCGATTGGACTGGCAATCTGCCGTTTGCACAAAAGAGAAACACAAGGAGCTAAAATGGCCAAGCAACGCATCAGCTACGTTCCGCTCGAAAAGATGGACGCGGAAATGCGCAAGGAAATGGAACGCTGCCAGCGCGAAGGCACGCCGCGCCCGGAATCGACCGCAGTGCGCGCGCATGTCCCGGCGGCATTCTGGTTCTTTGCCAATTCGTGGCGCGACCTGTTCCGCAACGGCATTTCGGATCATGCGCTGAAGGAGCTTTGCCGCCTGTATGTCTCGCGCTCGGTGCAGTGCGAATACTGCGGCAACCAGCGTTCGGTGAAGGCGACCACCAGCGGCGCGGTGATCGAGGATCACGTCATGGACCTGCTGAATTTTGAAGCCTCAACGAAATTCAACGACAAACAGAAGGCCGTGCTGTCCTACGCTGAAGCCATCACATGGCATCTCAACACCGATGACGCGTTCTGGGATCGCCTGCACAAGCACTTCAGCGAAGCCGAACTGGTCGAGATCGGCTGTATGATCGGTCTCACGCTTGGCCAGCAGAGCTGGCTGCGTCTCCTCAACATCGAGCATCACGAAGTGCTGGCCGGCACGGATGCGTCGATGGCGCCGGGCTATGAGGACATGAAGAAGCTCAAGGATACCAAGTCGAGCGGGGACTACTGGGCCAAATCCAAGGTCCATGCCGGCCAGGCCGCGGCCAAGGCGAACTGATCTGGTTGCTCCGCCCGACCGAACGGCGGACAAAGTGCCTTCCTTGTCAGGATGGCCGGGCCAAGCCCGGCCATGACGGCGAGTGGGGATCATAAAAGTAAAGGGGAAATGCCATGACCGGGCTCTATGCCAACGACGCGTCGATTTTCGAAAGTGGCGGTCGGCTGCTGATCGTATTCTTCTTCCTGACCATGGGCTTTCTCAATGCGACGAAACCGGAGCGCGTGCAGGACCACATTCATCGCCTGACGGTTTTCAAGGCGCCGTTTCCAGCGCTGACGTTCTGGGTCGGCATCACGTTGCAGTTTGCGAGCTGCGCGTTACTGCTGTTCAACTACTACCCGGCTTACGGCGTGCTTGGCCTGATCGCCTTCACGGTGCTGGCGAGCCTCCTGCTGCTGCGGTTCTGGCAGGCGCCGGATCCGATGAAGTGGAACATGATGTTCAACGGCTTCATGACGAACATCGCGATTACCGGCGGACTGCTGGTGCTTTACGTTCATCTGCGCTGAGGCGGGAACTCAATGCGCCTCGATCCGTTGCCGCCGGAGCATTCGCCGGAATTGAAGGAGCAGTTCGACTCCTTCTTCAGGTCGCTTGGCTTCGTGCCGAACAGCGTGCTGACGATGCAGCGCAAACCCAAATTGGTGCGCGCCTTCGTCGCCATGCAGGGCGCGATCTGGGATCCGGAAAGCAAGGTGGACCGGGGCTTCAAGCGCATTCTGGCGCATCTGGCGAGCCGCACCGCGCAGGACGAATACAGCATGGCGCATACAGCCAGCGGCGCGCTGCACTTTGGCGTCGATGAGCAGAAGCTGCTGGCAGCAAAGGATTACAAGACGAGTGCGCTCTATACGCCGGCGGAGAAGGCGGCGCTGGATATAGCCGTCGCGGCGGGCGCCGTTCCCAATGCTGTAACCGACGCCATGTTTGCGGAGTTGCGCAAATACTGGAGCGAGGAACAGATCGTCGAGATCGTCAGCGCCGTGGCGATGGCGGGATTTCTGGCGCGCTGGAACACGACGATGGCGACGCCGCTGGAAGCCGAAGGCGTCGAGGTGGGTGAGAAGTATCTTAGCGCCCAGGGCTGGACCGGCGGTGTGCACCGGCGCTGAATTTATTTCTCCAGCTCCGGATAGTTCCGGAAAATCCCGTTCTCGTTGAAATCGATCCGGCGCGGGGAGGCGAGATAGGCCTTGATGTTGGGCCGGGCGGCGACGGCGTCGCGCAGCTTTACCGACAGGGGAATATCCTTCTCGAGCTTCTTCATCGTCTTCGGAAATGCGTAGCGCATGCCGGTGACGATCTGGAAAAGCGACAAATCCACATAGGTGAGTGAGCGGCCGGCCAGATGCTTGCCGCCGTTCCGGCGCAGCACATCCTCGAAATAACCGAGGTATTTCGGCGCGCGGATCTTCAGAAATTCCCTCGTATAGAGCTTGGCTTCTTTTTTCTGTTCTTCGTAGTAGCGGCTGGTCGCGATCGGATGATGGGTGTCGTGCACTTCCTTGACGAAGTCCGTCATCGTCAGTTGCAGTCCGTGGACCCACAGCCGGCCCGCCTCGGCCTTCGGCGCGAGCCTGAGGCGTGGCCCAAGGAACTGAAGGATATTGGCGGCGTGACTGACGACGACATTGCCAGCCTTCAGGATCGGTGGTGCGAAGGGCGGTGTTGCGCTGCGCCGGGCCGCCAGCATCCTGGCCACGGCTTCGCGGCCGGCCGCACTGCGGCGCGCGATGTCGATGTAATCCGCACCGGCTTCTTCGAGCGCGAGGCGAACGAACTCGCCGCGCCCCTGACTGGAAGGCCAGTAGTAGAGTTCGTATTTCATTGGCCTTCCCTCAGCGGCATTACTTCTTGATGAAGTATTTGCCCTGCTCGTCGCGCTCGAGACCCTTGCCGCGGAAGGTGTCGATCTCGCGCACGATCTCGCGGCCGTCGCGGCTGCCGGTTGCGGCCATCAGTTCCTCGAACCACTTGGGGCCGTCTTCCAGTGCAGCCTTGATGCTCGGGAATTTCTTGCCGGCATAGGTCGGCGGTTTCGGTGTCGCGAGGTCCCAGCGTTGGGCGTGCTGCATCGGCCAGGTCAGGTCGTAGCCGGCCTTGGCGCCGGACATCTTGCCGTGCAGGGACGGATCGAGCGGCGAGGAGCGTACGCCGGTAATGACGATGATGTCCTGGTCCGGCTGGTAGCGTGTGCCGAAGGCCCATTCGAACATCTTGTCGTTATAGATGTCGATGTCCGGGTCGAGCGCGAAGGCGTGCTTGACGCCGACGCTGCCCAGCACGGTGTAGAGCGCCGAACGCGCTTCGCCGGCGAAACGCTGGCGCAGTGTGAAACGCACGCTCATCGAGCCGCCGGCGGACACTGGCGCATAGACCGCGACCGGCTCGCGGATGACGGTCTTGAGCGCCTGCCAGACGTTCAACTCCATGCGGAGCGCCTCGAGGTTCGAGGTGTCGGTCATGTCCATGTGCGCGCCGGAAATGGTGGCAGTCTGGAATACGGCGTCCGTGCGGTGCGTGATCGCGGTGACGTGGAAGATCGGGTTCTGCTTCACAAGGCCGTAATAGCCGAGGTATTCGCCGTAGGGGCCTTCCTTCTCGGAATAGCCCTTTTCGTCGAGGTAGCCTTCGATCACCAGTTCGGCGTCGGCGGGCACCTTGATGTCGTTGGTGCGGCACTTCACGACCGGCATGGTGCCGCCACGCAGCGAGGCGACGAGGCCGAGTTCATCGACCGGAACCTTCATGGTGGCCGACAGCGTATCGATCGGATGCGCGCCGACGACGAAGCTCACCGGCAGCTTCTCGCCGCGGGCGACAGCGGCTTGATAGATCGCGCGCAGGTCGCTCGGTGCATTGAGGTCGATGCCGGCGTTGTCCGCGCCGCGCAACATGATGCGGCGCATGCCGGAGTTGGTCACGCCATTGCGCGGGTCGATGGCGTAGTCGATGGAAGCGGAAATGTAGGGCGCGCCGTCGAGGCCATGCTGAAGATGCGCCGGCAGCTTGGTGAGGTCGGCGTCCTTGCCGGTCAGCACGACCTCTTGAACCGGCGCTTCGCTCTGGTCGAGTTCGATCAGTTCGGGGCGCAGTTCGAGGCGGCGCTGGATTTCCTCGAGGATCTTGTCCGGGGCGACGCCGAGCGCATGCGCCATGCGGGCGCGGCTCCCGACGACATTGCCGACGACGCTGAGGTTCGAGCCGTTGACATTCTGGAACCAGACGGCTTTCGGATTGCCGTGAAGGATGTCCGCGACGTCGGCGAGATCGACAGCTTCCTTGCGGATTTCAAGCTGATCGCTGCCGAGGCTTTCGAGGAAGGCACGCAGGCGATAACGATCGAGATCGTTGCGGAGCATTTTCGGCGGGGTCTTGGCGTCCATGGTTTCCTCCCGACAGCGTCTTGCGCGGTCACACTGCGTTGTGGCGCAGACAAGTGCGCCATTTCAAAAACTGCTGCAAGGGTGAGCCTCGGGTTTACACCGTTCCGCGCTCCACCTCTGCATTTTAGCGGGGCCGCTTGTGGCCGGGACTATTGCGTGTGCCCGGCTTCCCAGCGGTCGGCAAAATCGTAGGCCGCCATGATGCGCGCATGACGGGCTTCAATCCAGCCCCGCGTATCGGGGTGGGTAATCAGATAAAACTGCCCGGCGCTGATGCCGTCGAGGACGCGGCGGCCGAGTTCGTCCGGGGCCATGCCGGCGGCGATTTCAGCCGGGGTATCGGCAAACGGGTTAGGCCCGCCGACGCCGGTGTTTTCGCGATAGGTGGCGGAAGACGTGTAAATCTCGGTGGCGACGGCAGCCGGGGTCAGGACCGAAACACCGATATTGGTGTCCTTGAGGTCGCGGGACAGGGCTTCGGACAGGGCGACCACCGCGAACTTCGACGCCGCATAGGCCCCGGTGCCACGGTCGCCGACCTGAAGACCGGCCATCGAGGCGGTGTTGACGATATGGCCGCCTTCGCCATGGGCGCGGATGCGCGGCACGAACGACTGGATGCCATGGATGACGCCATAGAGGTTGGCGCCGAGGAGCCAGTCCCAGGTCTTGTCGTCGATCTTCTCCATCAACTGTCCGCGGATGACGACGCCGGCATTGTTGAATACCAGATGGATCTTGCCGAACTCGCTTTCGATCTTCTTTGCCGCCGCCTCGACGGACTCGGCCTTCGACACATCGGCGGTGACGGTGATGACGCGGCCCTGGCCGAGCGGACGCACCTGCGCCACGGCATGTTCCAGCTTGTCGGTACGGATATCGCACATGGCGACCGACATGCCAGCCCGCACACAGGTGCGCGCCAGACCCAGCCCGATGCCCGACGCCGCGCCAGTGACGATAGCAACCTTGCCCGCAAAATCCTTCATGTTCTTTTCCCTATCTAGTGCCTGCCGAGGCGGTAGACCCGCGCTGCAGTGTCGTGGAACAGCGATGCTTTCTCATCCGGCGAGCAGCCCGCCGCGAGCCGCTTGAAAGCGTTCCAGTAGGTCTTGTAGCTACCCGCGAGCTTATCGACCGGGAAATTGCTTTCGAACATGCAGCGCTCGATGCCAAAGGCATCGATGCAGGTGTCGATATAAGGCTTCCAGAGTGTTGCAAGTTCTTCCGATGACGGCGGCTTCGGTCGCTTGTCGAGATCGAAGCCAAACACATGCATGCCGAGGCCGCCGAGTTTGACCACGACATTGTTGTGTTCGGCGAGCGCGGCGATGCCCTTCTTCCAGTCGGCGAAAATCTCCTGCCGCTTGCTCGCATAAGGCCCCATGCCGATCGGGCAACCGACGTGGTTGAGTACGATGGGCGTGCCGGGAAACGCTCCCGCGAGATCGGCGAGTTCGCCGAGCTGGGTGTGAAACAGCAACGCGTCATAGACGAGATTGAGTTTGCCGAGTTCGGCGTAGCCTTCGCGCCAGGTCTTGTCGGCCATGATGTAGCGGAGCGGGTGCTCTGGCGTGAGCTTTACGTCATTGTCCCACGGCGTCGAGAAGCGAATGCCGCGGAAGCGGTCGCTTGCTGCGATATGCGCTTCCAGTACCTCGCGAACTTTCGCGCCAAGCCGGAAATCCGCATGGCTGACGATGCCGGCGCAGGCGCGCATCTCGCCGTAATGCCCGGTGGCGCTCTGGGCGGCGATGCCGTTGACGAATTCGGTCTCGCCGACCGGGGCCAGCGCTTCGGCGACGCCGGCGCGGTACATCGAACGGCACTGGATATAGACGGTGGCGCGGATGTTGTGGCGGTCAGGCCCGTCGATGCCGGTGTCGTCGAGCAGGTTGTTGAACAGATACGAGTTATCGCGATCCCAGAGGTGGTGGTGCGGATCGATGATGGGCAGGGTGGGGTCGAGCACTTCCTCGTCGTGTTTCGCCAGCCAGCCGGGATCGAACTGAAACATCCCGGCGCCGGTGCGGTCCCGGCTGTAGGTCTTTGACATTGGCGTCGTTCTCCCGATGGGCAGCTTCTTGAGGCGGTTCTTTGGGGCAGCTTTTCCTTGGGACGGCAGTATCGCCCGAAGGCTTGCCATGCGCGAGAGCCAATCTCGCAGCTTTGCTATACTGCGGATATGCTATGAAGGCCTGCCGATGGCGAAAGCCGGACGCTCAAAAATCAGCCGGTGCAACAAGCGCCGGGCTAGCGTTGGGAGAAACCACCATGAAGATGAGCCGCGACCGCATTCTCACCAGCCATGTCGGCAGCCTGCCGCGCCCCGACGACGCCGTGTCCCTGCTGATCAAGAAAGAGAAGGGTGAGTCCTACGACATTTCCGAATTCGACCGCGTGATGAAACAGGCAGTCGCTAATGTCGTGAAGCAGCAGGCGGATATCGGCTTTGATGTGGTCAGTGACGGCGAGACCAGCAAGATCGGTTACTCGACCTATATCAAGGATCGTTACACCGGCTTCGGCGACGAATTCCAGGTCAAGCCGCACCTCGACCTGATCGACTATCCTGAATTTCGCAAACGCATGGCGGCGTTCAATGGCCCGCCAACCTTCAAGCGCATGTGCTGCATCGGCCCGATCGAGCCCAAGGACACGTCGCTGCTGACCAAGGACATCGAGAATTTCCGCGCCGCGCTGTCGGCGGCGCGTGTGACCGAAGGCTTCATCAATGCGGCATCGCCCGGCATCGTGGCGTCGTTCCTGCACAACAAGTATTACCCGACCTACGAGAAATACATCGAGGCGCTCGCCAAGGCACTAGCGCCGGAATACGAGGCGATCACCAAGGCCGGTTTCGTCGTGCAGGTCGACTGCCCGGACTTCGCGATGTCGCGCCACACCGGCTATCAGGATCTAAGCGAAGAAGAGTTCGTCAAGCGCGCGCATTTCAATGTCGAAGTGCTCAACGATGCGCTCAAGAACGTGCCGGCGGAAATGGTGCGCATCCATGTGTGCTGGGGCAATTACGAAGGCCCGCACGACCACGACATCGCGCTCGACAAGATCATGCCGGTAATCCGCAATGCCAAGGCGAAGGGCATATCGTTCGAGAACGCCAATCCGCGCCACGAACACGAATGGAAAGCATGGGGCGAAGCCAGGCTGCCGGACGATGTGGTGCTGTTGCCGGGCATGCTGGATTCTTCGACCAACTATGTCGAGCATCCGGAACTGGTGGCGCAACGCATCGAGCGGCTGGCGGATATGGTTGGCCGCGAGCGTGTCATTGCCTCGACCGATTGCGGTTTTGGCACGTTTGCCGGTTTCTCCAAGGTCGATGCCGGGATTGCATGGAAGAAACTCAAGTCGCTGGTCGATGGTGCGGCGATTGCGTCGAAGCGGCTGTGGAAGAAGGCGGCGTAATTCTGCCCTGAGGCGCGCTCTTCACCTCTCCCCGCTTGCGGGGAGAGGTCGGCGCGTAGCGCCGGGTGAGGGGGACCCAGAGGATCAGGTGAAATGCCCCTCATCCCAACCTTCTCCCCAGCGAAAGGGCGTTCACGCCCGTCTTCGACGGGCTTTGCGGGGAGAAGGAGCCTACCGTCCGCGTTTCGCCGGGTTCGCGCTAAATCACCTTCTCTGCCTTCAGCTTCTCAATCGCGCTTTTGCCGTAACCCAACTCGGTCAATATCTCCTCATTATGCTGCCCCACCATCGGCGGCGGCGTATCCACGCGCGGGCCGCCGTCGGCGAACTGGAACGCCGCGACCGGCACGCTCAATTCACCCGCGATGTGTTCCGAACCTTGATGCGTGTGTTTGATGCCGCGATGATCGAGATGCGGATCGCGCAATGCTTCGCCCATGGTGCGCACGCGCGCGGCGGGGACATGATGTGACTGGAAGAATGCTTCCCATTCATCCGCCGTGCGCGTCTTCAGTATCTCCGTCAGCACAGCGACCTCATTCGTGCGCGCATGTTCGCGTTCATCGCGGTCCTGCTTGATCATTTCCGGCCTGCCGAGCAGATTCCAGATTCGCCTGTATTGCCGCATGTTGCTGGCGCCGAGCATCACCAGACCGTCCTTCGTCGCGTAGCACCCGCTCGTCGCATATTCGTTGTCGTTGCCGACAGGCTTTGGATGCGTGCCCGAGCGCAGATGTCCCGTGATATGCGTACCCATCAGGATCATCGCCACATCGAGCATGGCCATGTCGATGCGCTGGCCCTTGCCGGTGCGTTCGCGCTGGAATAGGGCGGCGGCAAGGGCGAATGCCCCGGTGGTGCCAGTGGCGTAGTCGATGGCGGGCGAGCCGAACTTGACCGGATTGACTTCCGGCGTGCCGGTCATCGCCATGATGCCGGAGGTCGCTTGGATGACGTAGTCATAGGCGGTGTGATGTTTGCGCGGGCCTTGGCTGCCGAACGCCGACATCGACGCATAGATCAGCCGCGGATTGATTTTCGAGAGCGCGTCGTAACCCAGTCCAAGTTCATCGAGCGCGCCGGGACGATAATTTTCAACCAGTACATCAGCGGTCGCGATCAGTTTTTTGAAAACTTCCTGGCCTTGCGGCGTTTTGATGTCGAGCGAGAGTGCGCGCTTGTTCGAACCCTGGGTGAGAAAACTCGTACCCATGCGTTTCTTGTTGAGCGCGCGATCCGAGCCGGTCTCGCGGCTCTGGTCGCTTTCTTCCGGGTGTTCGACCTTGATGACGTCCGCACCCAGCAGCGCAAGCTGGTAGGCAGCGAACGGCCCGGCGAGAACGTGCGTGGCGTCGATGACGCGAATACCTTCAAATGGCCGCTGCACGCTCCACTCCCGGTGTTATTGTTCGTTCGGCATGATATTGACGGCTGCGCTGGCCTCAAGTCCAGCGGATGATGTGGAGACTGGCGCGATGTTGACGGTTGCAAATCCGGCGGAATTGAAAAAATACGTTGGGCAGAAACTCGGCACCAGCGAGTGGATGGAAATTACGCAGGCGATGATCGACGCTTTCGCCAATGCGACGGAGGATCATAACTGGATTCATGTCGATGTTGCCCGCGCGATGCTGGAAATGCCCGGCGGCAAGACGATCGCCCACGGCTACCTGACATTGTCGCTGATCCCGAAACTGTCCAAGACGGTCTATCGCGTCGAGCACAGCGGCAAGGGCTTTAACTACGGGTCCAACAAGGTGCGCTTCACCGCGCCGGTGCCGTGCGGTTCGCGCGTGCGTCTGACCGAGACGCTGAAGGATTACGCCGAGGTCGATACCGGCACGCGGCTGACGTTCGATTGCGTGATCGAGGTCGAGGGCGGCAGCAAACCGGCGATGGTGGCGGAAGTGCTGGTGCTGATTTCGAAGGCTTGATCCGTTTACTTCGCCTTGGCGTGAATGAAATTCACCATCGCCTCAAGCGCCTGCGCTGTTTCCGCCGACTTCGGATCGCGGTTGATGAAGGCGTGCACCTGACCCTCGAACACATTGAGCGTTGCTTCGCCGCCGGCCTTGCGCCAGGCCGAGACCAGATTGCTGGCCATGTCGGGTGGCAGGTTGTCATCGTTGGTGCCCTGCAGCACCAGTAGCGGCGGCAGCTTGCCGTGTTCGCCGCGCTCTAGCATCAACTGTGGATTGCCTTCCGCCATTTCGGCTTCGCTCGCCCAATATTTGGCGTGAGCATCAAGCAGGTTCTTGTTGCCGCGCTCCTGCGCCATCTTCAAGCGCCGCAGCGGATCGGCGACCGGCCAGCACGCGATAACATAGGCAAGCGATGCATCCATCGCGGGCGACTGTGAAAGGACTAACGCGCCATAGCGCGGGTCTTGCGGCTTGAGCATCATGGTCAGCAACTGGTGTCCGCCGCTCGACGCGCCAACGCCGCCGACCAGTTCCGGCTTGCTGCCGAATGATGCCGCATTGGCCTTCAGCCAGCGCACGGCGAGATGCACGTCGGCAATCGAAACCGGATACTTGCCGTCCGGCGGCATGCGAAATTCCGGCGCTGCGGCGACGATGCCGTTGGCGGCGAACGTATCGTCCATCAGCGCATTTTGCTTGCGATCGCCCGTCACCCAGCCGCCGCCATGAATATCGACCACCGCCGGGAACGGGCCTTCGCCCTGCGGCCGTGCGACGCGGATCAGCATGGTGCTGCCGTCGGGCCGTGGGCATTCATGGTCCTCGGTCATGAATTCATGCGTTTTATTGTGCATTGCGTCGTTCGCTTCCGGTATGCGATGGGCACTTCAATGTAACGCGTCCCACCCGTGAATTGTTGCCGAGGGATGCGGTTATGTATAAAAATTAGTCCCACTAGTAAACTCAGTGGGCAATGCGCTGCCGGACGCCCGGAATACCCACCAGCCGGGCCACCAAAACCAGGGAGAACTCGCCATGCGTAAGACTGATCTTCTGATCACACGCCGCTCTGCGCTCAAGGCCGTCGGCGGCGCTGCCGCAACCGGACTGCTCGTGCGTGCTTTCCCGACCCCGGCGATTGCGCAGGCTGCGCCGCTGCGTATCGGCTTCATGCTGCCCTACACGGGAACCTATGCTTCGCTCGCCAAGAACATCGATGGCGCGTTCCGCCAGTATGTCGAGGAGAAGGGCGGCAAGCTCGGCGGCCGTTCGCTCGAATACGTCATGGTGGACGATCAGGCGGAGCCGTCGAAGGCGACCGACAACATGAACAAGCTCGTCGATCGCGACAAGGTCGATGTCGTCGTCGGTACGGTCCACTCCGGTGTGCAGATGGCAATGGTCAAGATCGCGCGCGAGAGCGGCAAGCTGATGATTATTCCGAACGCCGGTGCGGATGACGCCACGCGCTCGGCCTGCGCGCCTAATATTTTCCGCACGTCGTTCTCGAACTGGCAGCCGTGCTTCCCGGTCGGCAAGGTGATGGCGGAGAAGGGCCACAAGACCGCGATGACGATCACCTGGAAATATGCGGCGGGCGAGGAAGACGTCCGCGCTTTCAAGGAAGGCTTCGGCGCTGTCGGCGGCAGCGTGATCGGCGAACTCTATGTGCCGTTCCCGGAAGTCGAGTTCCAGTCGTTCCTGACGCAGATCGCCGAGAAAAAGCCCGATGCCGTGTTTGCCTTCTTCGCAGGCGGCGGCGCGGTGAAGTTCGTCAAGGACTACGCCGCGGCGGGCCTCAAGAAATCCGTGCCGCTCTACGGCCCCGGATTCCTCACCGACGGCACCTTGCAGGCGCAGGGTGAAGCGGCGGAAGGTCTGCTCACCACGCTGCATTATGCCGACGATCTCGACAATCCGACCGACAAGAAGTTCCGCGAGGGGTTCAAAAAGAAGTTCAACGCCGATGCCGACGTTTACGCCGTACAGGGTTATGACTCGGCGGCGCTCCTGGGCGTGGGCCTGGAAGCCGTGAAGGGCGATATGAAAGCGGCCGACGCCATGTATAAGGCGATGGGCGCTGCCAAGATCGACTCGCCGCGTGGGCCGCTGTCGTTTTCCGCCTCGCACAACCCGATCCAGAACATCTATCTGCGGGAAGTGAAAAATGGAAAAAATACTTTCGTGAAAATCGCGCATGCGAACCTTGCCGACCCCGGCACCGGCTGCAAGATGTCTTAGTTCATGCTGGGGCTTCTGTGATAAACCAACGTCGTCATGGCCGGGCTTGTCCCGGCCATCTCGTTTAGGAAGGCACGTTGCAGGCGGCGTTGCCCACCTGATCGGGATGCCCGCGACAAGCGCGGGCATGACGGAGAGCAAAGACCCTGCTACTAGATTTGAAATGTCCACGTTCTTCTTCTTCGTCCAGCTGCTGAATGCGATCCAGTACGCGCTTATCCTCTATCTGGTCGCGTCGGGGCTGACGTTGTTGCTCGGCATCATGGGCGTAATCAACCTTGCCCATGGCGCGTTCTACATGGTGGGCGCCTATATCGCGTTCGCCGTCGTGCAGCAGTTCGGCAACTTCTGGCTGACGTTGCCGGCCGGAATCCTCATCGGCCTGGCGCTCGGTGCGCTGATCGAAAAATTCCTGCTGTCGCGGCTTGAGGGTGCGGACCATCTCTCGCAGGTGCTGCTGAGCTTTGGCCTGATCCTGCTGATCAACGAAGGCCAGCGCCTGATTTTCGGCAACGATCCGCATGGCGTCGAAGTGCCGAAAATCCTCGCGGCCTCGATCCCGTTGAGCAATACACTTTCCTATCCGGTCTACCGCCTGTTCGTCTGCGCGGTCGGCATTGTATTCATCATTGCCATTGGCCTCATCATGGCGAAGTCGCGCATCGGCATGATGCTGCGCGCCAGTGCGGAAAATCGCGACATGGCGCGCGCCATGGGCATCGACGTCAAGTTTGTCTATCTCGGCGTTACCGCGGTCGGCATTGCCTGCACGGTGCTGGCGGGCGTCATCGCCGCGCCGCTCGCCTCGGTCTATCCCGGCATGGGCGATCAGGTATTGATCCAGTCCTTTGTCGTGATCGTGCTGGGCGGCATCGGCTCGCTGTCGGGCGCGCTGGTCGGCTCGCTGCTGCTCGGGCTTGTAGACGCTTTCGGCAAGCAGTTCTTCCCGAACTATGCCGCGTTCCTCGTCTATGCGGCGATGATCGCCGTGCTGATCGTGCGGCCGCAGGGTCTGGTGCGGAGTCGCGGTACATGAACGCGCGGCTGGAGAAATTCGACGGCGCGTTCCTCTTGCTGCTCGCCGTTGCCGCGGCGTTCGTGCCGTTCGTGCTGTCGGGATACGAGATCAAACTCGCGACCACCATTACGATTCAGGCCGGGCTTGCGGTTGCGTTGGGGTTTGTCGTCGGACCTGCGGGTCTGACCAGCGTCGGTCATGCCGCATTCTACGGTGTCGCTGCCTACATTCTGGCAATGATGTCGCCGAAGTCCGGCCCGGCGGACATGCTGTTGACGGCTGCCATTGCGATCTTCGGTGCTGCGGCTTTTGCCCTTGTTGTCGGTGCGGTGTCGATCCGCTCGCGCGGCATGTATTTCATCCTGATGACGATTGCTTTCGGGCAGCTCGGTTATCACCTGTTCAACGACACCGGCATCGGCGGCAAATCCGATGGCTCCTATGTGCAGTTTCGTCCCGAGTTGCACCTGTTCTGGACCGACGTGTCGTTTGACAAGGCGCCGCGCTTCTACATGCTGGTTTATGTCGTGGTCTTCCTTGTCGTCGGCGCGTGCTGGTGGCTGCGCCGTTCCGCATTCGGCAGCGTGCTGCTCGCCGCGCGCGACAACGAGGCGCGCACGCGGGCCTTCGGCTTTTCTCCTTATGTGGTGCGGCTGATTGCTTTCGTGATTTCCGGCGGCATGGCGGGTGCGATGGGCTATCTCACCGCCGCGCAACACGGCTTCGTCGCGCCGCAGATGCTGGCATGGCATGCCTCGGCCTTCGCGTTGGTGATGGTGCTGATCGGTGGCAAGGACACGACCTCCGGCCCCGCCATCGGCGCGATCCTGCTGCTGCTGGCGGAAGAGATTTTGCAGCGCTGGACCGAGCATTGGCTCGTCGGTGTGGGTCTCATCATCGTCGTTGCCGTCATTGCGGCGCCGCGTGGCCTGGTGCCGTTTGTCGCCGGCCTGTTTGCACCGAAGCAGGCGCATCATGGTTGAGCCGGTTCTGCGTGCGTCGGGCATCGGCAAGCGCTTCGGCGGATTGCTGGCCGTCGATAACGTCAACCTCGACCTGCACCCGCGGGAAATCCATGCGGTGATCGGCCCCAATGGTGCGGGGAAATCGACATTCCTTTCCACCATTGCCGGCGATCTTCCGCCGACGACGGGGCAGGTGTTCTTCCAGGGGCAGGAAGTGACGCATCTGCCGGTCGATAAACGCACGCGGCTCGGCATCGGGCGGACCTATCAGCGCAGCGCGGTGATTGCGGGCTTTACCGCGCTCGACATGGTGCGGCTTGCCATGCTGCATCGCGTGAGTTCGGCGTTTGGCATGTTGTCGCCGCTCGCTTCGAACGATGCAGCGACCAGGGGAGCCTATGAAGCGCTTGCGCGTGTGGGCTTGAGCGAGCGTGCCGGCATCACGACGGACTTCATGAGCCATGGCGAAAAGCGGCGGCTGGAAATCGCCGCCGTGCTGGCGCTCGATCCGAAAATCCTACTGCTCGACGAACCGCTGGCTGGACTCGGTCCCGACGAAAGCAGTGCCGTCGTTGCGCTGATCCAGAGCCTGAAGTCGCATTGCGCGATCATGCTGATCGAGCACGATATCGACGCCGTGTTTTCCGTCGCCGACCGCATCACGGTGCTGGACAACGGTAAGGCGATTGCCAGTGGCACGCCCGATGCCGTGCGCAATACGCCGGCGGTGCAGCAGGCGTATCTCGGTTTCGGGGAGGATTAGCGTGACGGCGCTTCTCCATATCAAGGACTTTTCGGCCGCCTACGGCGAAGTGCCGGTGGTGAGCAGCGTGTCGCTCGATCTCAAGGCCGGCGAGATCATGGCGCTGACCGGCCGCAACGGCATGGGCAAGACGACCCTGCTGCGCGGCATCATGGGGCTGACGCCGGTGCGCCGGGGCACGATGCAGTTTGCAGCAGAGGATATTGCGGCGCAGACCACCGAAATGAATTCACGCGCCGGCATTGCCTATGTTCCGGCGGGACGCGAAATCTTCGGCAGCCTGTCGGTGCGCGAAAACCTCATCATGTGCGCGCGCGGCGGCGAGGTTGGCAACGCGTGGACGTTCGAGCGCGTCATGGCGCTGTTTCCGCGCCTCGGCGAACGCATCAATCATGGCGGCAAGCAGCTTTCCGGCGGCGAACAGCAGATGCTCGCTATCGGCCGCGCATTGATGACCAATCCACGCATCCTGTTGATCGACGAGGCGACGGAAGGGCTGGCGCCGCTGGTCGCGCGCGAAATCTGGCGCACGTTGTCGGAGATTTGCGCCAGCGGCATGAGCGCGATCATCGTCGATCGCGATCTCAAGCGGCTTTCCCGCATCGTCTCGGGCGTGGCCGTGATGTTCCGCGGCGAGATCGCGTTCGCCGGAACGCCGGCGGCGCTGCTGTCGGACGACGCGCTTGTCCGCAAATATATTGGCCTGTAACCTCCGCTGTTCCTGAAGGTGCGCGAAGACGTGCCGGAGCGAAGAGGAGGCGTTTCCTTGGCCAATTCGAATAGCTACAACGCCGCCGCCGATTTGCTGGAAAGCAATCTCAAGGCGGGGCGCGGCGGCAAGGCCGCCTTCATCGATCCGGCGCGGACGATTACCTACGGCGAACTCGATGCGGAAGCGCGGCGCACGGCGAACCTGATGCGCGCGCTTGGCCTGCGGCACGAAGACCGCGTTATCATGATCATGCTCGACACTGTCGAGTTTCCGGTTGCGTTTCTGGGCGCGATGCTCGCGGGCGTCATCCCGATCCCGCTCAACACGGCGCTGACCAACGAGACGTATGCTTTCATGCTGGCGGACTCGCGCGCCAAGGCGCTGTTTGTTTCGGCACCGCTGGTCGCTGCGCTTGAGCCCGTGCTGGCGAAACTGCCGGAACTGAAAGTCGTCGTGGTCAGCGGCGAGGTGTCCGGCAATCGCACAGATTTCTCAAAATCGCGCGCTGATCAGTCCGACAAATTCCAAAGCGTTACGACGCACCCCGACGAACCCGCATTCTGGCTTTATTCTTCCGGTTCGACCGGCACGCCCAAGGGCGCGCGCCACATCCATACCAGCCCAATGGCGACGGCAAGGCTGTACGCGCAGGGCGTCCTCGGCATTCGCGAGGACGATGTGTGCCTGTCGGCGGCGAAACTGTTTTTCGCCTACGGCCTCGGCAATGCGTTGACGTTTCCGATGTCGGTTGGCGCGACGGCGGTACTCAATCCCGAACGGCCGACACCGGCGCTGATGTACGACTATCTGAAGAAACACCAGCCGACGTTGTTCTTTGGCGTGCCGACGCTTTATGCCGCGATGCTGGGTGACGCTTCGCTCGCCAGGGAAGAAGGCTCGAAGCGGCTGCGCATGTGCGTATCGGCAGGCGAGGCGCTCCCCGAACACATCGGCAAGAGCTGGAAGGCGCGTTTCGGCGTCGATATTCTCGATGGCGTCGGCTCGACGGAATTGCTGCACATCTTCCTGTCCAATGCGCCGGGCGATGTTGTCTACGGCACGTCGGGCGTCCCCGTTCCGGGCTACGATCTGCGGCTGGTTGATGAGCAGAGCCGCGACGTGGCGGACGGCGAGATCGGCGAACTCCTTGTGCGCGCGCCGTCGGCGGCGGATGGCTACTGGAACCAGCGCGACAAAAGCCGGGCCACGTTCGAAGGCGCATGGACGCGCACCGGCGACAAATACACGCGCGATAAGGCGGGCCGTTACACCTACTGCGGCCGCACCGACGACATGTTCAAGGTCTCAGGGCAATGGGTGTCGCCGTTCGAGGTCGAGTCTGCGCTCGTCAGCCACCCGTCGATTCTGGAAGCCGCCGTGATCGCGCAGGACGACAGAGATGGCCTCACCAAGCCCAAGGCATTCATCGTCTTGAAAGCTGGCATCGACAAGAACGGCATCGAGGCGGCGCTGAAGGAGCATGTGCAGACCCGCGTCGGCGCGTGGAAATACCCGCGCTGGATCGAAGCGGTCGAAAGCCTGCCGAAGACGGCGACAGGGAAAATCCAGCGGTTCAAGCTGCGGGATGCGAGCAGGGAGCCGTGACCACGAACGAAGCGCTCTTCAAAAAAGGAACGCCGCCGGCCTTCGGATAAAGGCCGGCGGCGGTTTTCGTCAATTCACCTGACTAGTTCACTTGGACGACGCGCTGGCGCTAACGCTCTTCGCCGACTTTTCGATGAACGCTGCCACGGCTTCCGGCTTCGACACATAGATCGCGTGGCTGCCGGCAGATTCCGCGACGGTGGCCCCGGCGCGAGTGGCCATCTGACGTTGGGCTGGTGGCGGGATCATCTTGTCTTCGGTCGCGACCAGGTACCAGCTCGGCTTGGACTTCCAGGCCGCCTCGGTGACCGCGCCGGTGAGCGCGCGGACGCCCCACGGCACCTGCGTCGGCCATGAACGCGGCCTTGGCCTCGTTGACATCGGCGGCGAAGGAAGCGCGGAACTTCGCCTTGTCGAGGAACAGGAAGCCATCCTGCGGCGGAAGGATCGGCGGCACAGGCGCGCCGGGGGGCGGGTTCTTGATGAGGGAGTCAACGGACTCGGCTTTGTCCGGTGCAAACGCCGCGATGTAAACGAGCCCCGCGACCTTCGGGTCATTTCCGGCTTCCGTGATCACCACGCCGCCGTAGGAATGGCCGACCAGCACGACCGGGCCCTTGGCCTGTGCGATGACCTGCCGCGTGGCGGCAACGTCGTCGGCCAAAGACGTCGTCGGGTTCTGGACGACGCTGACGTCGTAGCCACCCTTCTTGAGACCATTGTAGACGCCTTCCTAGCCGGCGCCGTCGACGAAACCGCCATGCACGAGGACGATGCTGACGGCCAATGCTTGAACTGTAGCCATGACAATTCTCCCTTCAGGTTGCTGTGCGCGGCTTGCGCACATCGATTTCACGAGAGGGACCTTGCCTGAACCTGCTATAACCAGTTAGTTCTAATATACGAAGATACCCCTAACCATTCAGCTAGGTATCCGATGAAGTGGACAGATCGCATCGGCCGGCGCGTCAAGTTGCGCGACTTTCACATTGTACTGGCGGTCGCGGAGGCGGGCAGCATGACCCGCGCGGCGGAGGAACTCGCGGTTTCCTATCCCGTCGTGTCCAAAACGGTTTCGGACCTGGAGAAGACGCTCGGCGTCAAACTCTTCGATCGCAGCATTTCGGGAGCCGAGCCGACACACTACGGCCGCGCGCTGCTGAAATCCGGGATCGCCGTCTTTGACGAAATGCGCAAGGGCTTGCAGCAAATCGAGTTCATCAAGCAACCGGACGCGGGCGAGCTTCGAATAAGCTCGTCAATCGTCGTCGATGCCGGTTTGCTTCCCGCAATCCTCGAACGTTTCTCACAGGACTACCCGCGGGCGGCGCTCCATGTTTTGCATGAAGACATCGCGGTTCAGCAATACGACAATCTGCGCACGCGAAAAGCCGAAATGATGGTAGCAGGATGTTGAAAAAGGGTCTTCCCTTGGGCCCGCTAGCGTGATTCCGTCTTGTTAACGCAGGACGGAGGTGAGCGATGCGCGGGATGGATGAGAGATCGGGGTCGCTGTTTTCATACGTCGATCTTGAAGGGCGGATTCCGCATT
>CANJBX010000051.1 GCA_947472885.1 Hyphomicrobiaceae bacterium | reverse complement strand
CTGACCCACATCCATTCCCGTCTTTTTATGATTCTTGAGCAGATCTTGGCCCAGGGGGCGCCGGTTCCTTTGGATGTCGAAGTTCCCAATAGCACCCTGATTTCAGTAGAAATCTGAGCCCCCGATCGGTTTTTTCAACATCCTGTTAGGCCTTCAGCGCCGCCGCAAGCTTCGCCGCCTGATCGGCCAGCACGGCCATGTCTTCCTTGATGCTGGCGGGCGGCTTCATGGCGACGCCGTCGTGGCGCGGAATAATATGAAAATGCAGGTGGAACACCACCTGTCCGCCGGCTGCCTCATTGAACTGTTGAAGCGTGATGCCGTCGGCTGAAAACACCTTCATCGACACCTGCGCGATCTTCTGCGCGACCTTGATGACATGCGCGAGGTCGTCCGGCGGCACGTCCAGAAAATTCCGGGCAGGCGCCTTCGGGATCACCAGCGTATGTCCCGGCGCGCGCGGCATGATGTCGAGGAATGCGAAGGCGCGGTCGTCTTCATAGATCTTGAAGCACGGAACTTCGCCGCGCAGGATTTTGGCGAAGATGTTGTTCGGGTCGTAAGCGGCCATGTTTTCCTCAAATGTCCTGCTCGGCTTCCTCGCCGAGGTTCTTGCGAAACGGCGAGAGTTCGCCGAGTTCCTCGCCCGCGGCATCCACATATTGCCGCTCGCGCACGAGATAATCGGCGATGGCGCGGCGGAGGCCCGGATTGGCGATATAATGCGCCGAGTAGGTGGTCTGCGGCAAATATCCGCGCGCCAGCTTGTGTTCGCCCTGCGCGCCGGCCTCGACCCGTTTGAGCTTATGTTCGATGGCGAACTGGATCGCCTGATAATAGCAGACCTCGAAATGCAGGAACGGGTGGTTCTCGACGGCGCCCCAGTGGCGGCCGTAAAGCGTGTCCGAGCCGATGAAGTTGATCGCGCCGGCGATGTAGCGGCCTTCGCGTTTGGCCATGATGAGCAGGATGTCCTGCGGCATCTTCTCGCCGATCAGCGAATAGAAGCTGCGCGTCAGGTACGGGCGGCCCCATTTGCGCGAGCCGGTGTCCATGTAGAACGCAAAGAACGCGTCCCATGCGGCCTCGGTGATGGCCTTGCCGGTGAGGCATTCGATCTCGATGCCGTTGGCCAGCGCGTCGCGGCGTTCGCGCTTGACGAGCTTGCGCTTCCTTGAGGCCAGCGCGCCGAGAAAGTCGTCGAAGGTCTCATAGCCGCCATTGATCCAGTGGAACTGTTGATCGGTGCGCTGAAGGAAGCCCTGTTGTGCGGCTAGCGCCCATTCATCTTCCGGCATGAAGGTCATGTGCAAGGATGAGGCTTCGCGGATCGCGCAGAGTTCGTTCAGGCCCTGCAACAGTCCGAGCCGCACGTCCTCGCTGCTTGTGCCGGGCAGGGCGAGCAAGCGGCGGCCGGTCGCAGGCGTGAACGGCACCGAGACCTGGAGCTTGGGATAATAGTCGCCGCCGGCGCGCTCGAAGGCCTCGGCCCAGCCGCGGTCGAACACGTATTCGCCCTGCGAGTGCGACTTCAGATAGCAAGGCGCAACGCCGACGATGCCGCCGTCGGGAGCCTGCGCCGCGAGGTGTTGCGGGGCCCAGCCGGTGCGGCCACTGGCCGACCCGGACTCTTCCAGCGAAGACAAAAAAGCGTGTGAAACAAATGGATTGTGGGGGATATCTAAAGTTCTGCTGCCGCTATCTTCAGAATCTGGATGAAGTTTGGGGTTGGCGCAGGCGTCCCAGTCTGCGGGGCTGATTTCCGCAATGTTGGCGACGACCTGGATCTGCAGTGCTGGTGTGGTCATCGCTACTCGCGGATATTCGCAGTCTTCGGGAGGCTCCCCGCGCGCATTCTACGCCCGAAAGCCCTCGAAGATCATCTGGTCGGCACTCTGCTTTGCGCGGGTCTTCTGTGCGTCGGTGCGCACCGTCCAGGTCAGGACCGGGATGCCGAACAGCGTGCGGGCGAACTGCGGGATATGCGCTGGTAGATCGTTGACGTAATGCGCGATGAACTGCGGCCGCGATGATGGCGCATGGGTCATCCATGCGAGACTGCGTTTCTGCGCGGCGGTGAGAAACTTCCAGTAGGGGTGATTGTAGCGGCTCTCGGACGTGATGCCGCGCGTCATCTCCGGTGCAAGGCGGCGGACTTCCGCGACGAGCGCGGGATCGAACGACATCAGCGCGAACGGGCCACTGTAACTGCGCAGCACAGCGACCGCGCGCTGCGCCACCCGGAGGTCGCCGTCGAAACGGCTTTTCAGTTCAGCCACGAGTACCACGCGGCCCGCGATCAGATCGCAGTATTCGCCAAGCGTCATCATGCGGTCGATGGTGCCCTTGAACGCCACGCGCTGGAGGTCCGCTGCTGTGCGCGCGGCGAGGGCCCCGCTGCCTTGCGTCAGGCGTTCCAGTTCGTCGTCGTGAAACACCATTGCCTCGCCGTCGGCGGTGATCTGCAAGTCGCATTCGATGCTGTAGTTGTCTGCAATCGCCGCCAGCGCCGCGCTTGGCGTGTTCTCGACAATGCCATGCGCTTCATCGTGCAGGCCACGATGGGCGATGGGGCGTGTGGTGAGCCATGACAGGTTTGGCATTGTCTACGCGATCTCGAACAATCCCTCGACCTCGACCGCAGCATCCATCGGCAGCACGGTGACGCCGACGGTGGTGCGTGCATGGCGGCCCTTGTCGCCGAAGGCTTCCACGATCAAATCCGACGCGCCGTTCATCACCTTCGGCCCGTCGAGAAACTCCGGCACTGAGCTGATGAAGCCACCCAGTCTTATCACGCGCGAACCCTTGTCGAGATCTCCGACGGCGGCCTTGATCTGGGCGAGCAGATTGATTGCGCACGCGCGTGCGGCTTTCTGGCCGTCCTCGATTGTTACGCCGCCAGCCACACTGCCACCGAGTTTGCCGGTCGCGACGAGTTTGCCGTCCGGGCCAAAGCAAAGCTGGCCGGACACGTAGAGAAGATTGCCGCTGCGCACCGCGCCGACGTAATTGGCAATCGGCGCTGCCACCTTTGGCAATGCGATGCCAAGGTCCGCCAGCTTCTTTTCAACCATGCCGCTCATGGGCATTCTCCCGCGAATCAATAGCGCAACCGTGGCGCGGTATTTGCGCCGTTATCCTTACATCCCTGAACTTAAGTGGCTACGCAAGCGTTGCGGTTGCACGATCAGTTTGCCGTCCCTATGTTCAAACAGCGGTTCCAGGAACACACCATGTTGCGCGCCAATAAAGCCACTTTTCGCCCTAATTCGCTGCTGGCCGGCTATGCCGCCGCGCTGACCGCAGCGGCTGTATTCGCGGGCGATGTTCCGGCCAGTGCGGCACCCACGATCACGCTGGCGCCCCATCGCGCGGTCTACGATCTCAAGCTCGCGCGTTCGCCCGGCAAGCGGCAGATCGAGGCGGTGCGCGGCCGCATCCTGTACGATTTCAGCGGCAACATCTGCGAAGGCTATGCGCTGCAATTCCGCCAGGTATCCGAACTCAATTCCGGCGAGGGCAAGGTCGCGCTGAGCGATCTGCGCGCAGTGACGTGGGAAGACGGTGCTGCAAAAGCCTTTCGCTTCAATTCGGAGAATTTCCTCAACCAGAAATCGCTGGACGCTGTCGATGGCCGCGCCGAGCGCAAGGACGATGGCGTTGTCGTCAAGCTGGCAAAGCCGAGGGAAAAGACCTTCACGCTTGAGTCAGCGATGGTGTTTCCAGCCGACCACATGCGCCGCATCATCGAAGCGGCGATGGACGGCAAGGCCATTCTGGAATTTCCGGTCTTTGACGGCTCCGAAACCGGCGAAAAGGTTTTCAATACGCTGACCGTGATCGGCCGCGAAATTGCGCCGGGAGACAAGCCGGTCGATGACGCCGCCGCAAAAAACGGAACCATGGCGAAGCTGAGGCGCTGGCCGGTGACGATCAGCTATTTCGACAAGTCATCCTCTGGCGGCGAGCAGACCCCGATCTATGCCATCGGGTTCGAGCTTTACGAGAACGGCATTTCGCGCGGGTTGTCGCTCGATTACGGCGATTTCGTCGTGTCCGGCGAAATGAGCCAGCTCGACCTGCACGAAGCCAAGCCCTGTCAGTAGGTTTTTCAGGCTTACTCGTCTTCGTCGAGCGCCAGACCCTTGATCATCGCAGCATTGCCGAATTTCTTGCGCACGCTGTCCATGGCGTGTTCAACCGATGCAATACGCTGCGCACGCTGATTGACGCGATCCGCTGGATCGGCGGTATCGCCATCGGCCAGGCTTGAGACGCCGACGCCGAGCAGGCGAAATTTGGTGCCGTCGGTTTCGCGTGTCAGCAGCGCTCGCGAAGATTCAAATATCCGTGCCGCAAGCTGGGTCGGGGCATCGAGCGTCTGCGCCCGCGTGCGCGTCTTGAAGTCCGACGTCTTCAATTTGAGATTCACCGTCTGGCCCGCGATTTCCTTGGCCTTTAGCCGCGAAGACACGCGCTCCGAAAGCTCCCAGAGAATGCGCTCCAGCGCGCGAAAATCCGAAATGTCGGTGTTGAATGTGGTTTCCGCTGACACGCTCTTGGCCTCTCGGTCGGGGCTGACGCTGCGGTCGTCGATGCCGCGCGACAGCCGCCACAGCCTGCGGCCTTCGACGCCCAGTTTGCGCATCAGGTCGGTTTCGTCGGCGCGCTGCAAATCGGCGATGATGCGGAAGCCCGCGCGCTCAAGGCTTGCGCCGGTCGCCTTGCCGACGCCCCAGATGAACGTCACCGGACGCGGCGCGAGGAATGCCGGCGCTTCCGCTGTGCCGAGGACCGAATAGCCGCGTGGCTTGTCGAGATCGGACGCGATCTTGGCCAGAAACTTGTTGGCCGAAAGTCCCACTGAAACAGTGATGCCGATCTCGTCCTCGACCCGCCTGGCGAATTTCGCTAGCGATTTCGCCGGCGGCATCCGGTGCAGCCGGTCGGTGCCGGAGAGATCGAGGAAGGCTTCGTCGATGGAAAGCGGTTCGACGAGCGGCGTCAGCTCAAGCATCATCGCGCGCAGCTCGCGCCCGACTTTGACGTACTTCGCCATGTTCGGCTTGATGATCGTGGCCTGCGGGCACAGCTTGCGGGCCTGGAACATCGGCATCGCCGAGCGCACGCCATAGACGCGGGCGTTGTAGCAGCACGTCGAGACCACGCCGCGCACGCCGCCGCCGATGATCACCGGCTTGTCGCGCAGCGAGGGATCGTCGCGTTTCTCGACCGAGGCATAGAAGGCGTCGCAGTCGATGTGGGCGATGGAAAGCGTGTTGAGTTCGGCGTGCCGGGCAAGCCGGGGCGAACCACAGGCGCGGCAGCGTGCCGCGCCCTCCGCAGCGTCAGTCAGGCAATCGCGACATAGCGCCGGCATGGCTTAAGGTTTCCAAATACCGTGCGGCGAGGGCGCTTTGCGTCAGGTATTGCGCTGGTAGTCCCCGCCGCCGGTCAGCGCCGAGTGTGCCTTCGCGATTTCCGCGGGCGCAAGGCCCACTTGTTCCGCGAAAGCGACCAGCATGGCCTCGTCGGACATGATGTGGTCAAGGACGCCTGCCAGGAAGCCGGGATGGCCAGCGGCGGCCCTGACTTCGGTGGGGTCGATACCTGACAGGGACAGGAATCGCTCAAGCCGTTCATCGTCCCCGGCGAGAAAGCCAAGGGCTTGAACGGCCAAGGCTTCTGCCGCCTCTTGGTTGTATTTTAGGGGCTTGTTCATGCGCAGGTGTTTGCAGTTCTTAAAGGAATCTCTCTTAGCTTGTTTAAACACTTTAGCGCGCGTGCGGCCCGAAAGCCCGGTGCCTGGCACGCATCGGTTATTTTGAGCGCGGCTTTTTTCGACAGGACACAGATACCGAACAATGGGCAAGACCGTCCTGATCGTTGAAGACAACGAGCTCAACATGAAGCTCTTTCACGATTTGTTGGAAGCACATGGCTACGGCACCGTCGGCACCCGCAATGGCATCGAGGCGCTCGATCTGGCGCGCAAGCATCGCCCCGATCTGATCCTGATGGATATCCAGTTGCCGGAAGTCTCCGGTCTCGAAGTCACCAAATGGCTCAAGGACGATCCCGAACTGCGCTCCATTCCGGTGGTCGCCGTGACGGCGTTCGCCATGAAGGGCGACGAGGAGCGTATTCGTCAGGGTGGTTGTGAAGCGTATTTGTCGAAGCCGATCTCGGTAGGCAAGTTTATCGAAACGGTCCGGCATTTTCTTGGAAATGGTGAGGTGGTCCAATGACCGCGCGTATTCTGGTCGTTGACGACGTTCCGGCGAATGTCCGGTTGCTCGAAGCGCGGTTGTCGGCTGAATACTTCAGCGTGGTGACGGCCAGTTGCGGCGCCGAGGCGCTGGAAATCTGCGAACGCGCCGAATGCGACATCGTGCTGCTCGACGTCATGATGCCCGACATGGACGGCTTTGAAGTCTGCCGCCGCCTCAAGTCCAACCCGGCGACCCAGCATCTGCCCGTGGTGATGGTGACGGCGCTCGATCAGGCATCCGACCGCGTCAAGGGACTGGAAGCGGGGGCCGACGACTTTCTGACCAAGCCGGTGTCTGACGTCGCGCTGATCGCGCGCGTGCGCTCGCTGGTGCGCCTCAAGATGATGACCGACGAACTGCGCATGCGCGCGGTGACGTCGAAGGAAATCGGCATCGAAAATCCGGCGCGCGACGCCGTGACCGATACCGGCAAGGGTGCACATATCCTGCTCGTCGATGACCGCAAGACTTCCTACGAGCGGATCGCGCCGGTGCTGGCCAGCGAACACACCGTCGATGTCGAGACCGATCCGTCGGAAGCGGTGTTCCGCGTCGCGGAAAGCAACTACGACCTCATCATCGTTTCACTCGGCCTGGAGAACTTCGACGGCCTGCGCCTGTGCAGCCAGACCCGCTCCATCGAGCGCACGCGCAACGTGCCGATCCTGTGCATCGCGGAGGCCGAGGACGCTTCGCGGCTGGTGCGCGGCCTCGAGATCGGCGTTAACGATTACCTGATCCGCCCGATCGACAAGAACGAGATGCTGGCGCGGGTGCGCACCCAGGTGCGCAAGAAGCGGTTTTCCGAACGGCTGCGCGACAACGTGCAGGCGTCGATTGAAATGGCCGTCACCGACGGCCTGACGGGCCTGCACAATCGTCGCTACATGGAGAGCCATGTCTCGACGCTGGTGGAACAGGCGGCTGCACGCGGCAAGCCGCTCACCGTGCTGGTGCTCGACATCGATTACTTCAAGTCGGTCAACGACACTTACGGCCATGACGCCGGCGATGACGTGTTGCGCGAGTTTTCAACGCGGCTGAAGAAGTCGATCCGCGGCATCGATCTCGCCTGCCGCTACGGCGGCGAGGAATTCGTCGTGGTGATGCCGGATACCGACATGGCGGTCGCAGCGATGGTTGCGGAGCGTGTGCGCCGTGGTATTGCAACGGAGTCTTTCCCGATCAGTCAGGGCAAGCAGGCCATCGAGGTGACAATTTCCATCGGCATCGCCAGCCTGACGAATACGACCGACACTTCGGCGGATATTCTCAAGCGCGCCGACCAGGCGCTGTACCGCGCCAAGCGTGACGGGCGCAATCGCGTCGTCGCCGACGCCGCGTAACTGATTCGTTTTCCCCGCAACTGATTCGTCTGTGCGCGCGCATTAACCTGCGTGGGTTAATGCGCGTCCGGAAACCATAACCATTTAGGTTTACAGCGGGAATCCGGGGACATACGGGCGCGTTTCGTTGCTTTCCAACATGTGTCAGTTACGGTGAGTGCGACTCAAAAGCGCCATTCGCAACGCATTTTCTCACTCATGGAAATGTGAATGATGCACCGGCATGCGGAGCGGTTTTTCACAAGCGCCGGTTTCTGGAAGTTTGAATACCCTACGGAGTGCTCAGGTCCGCCGCATCTCCTGGGTCCGTGGGGTTCGGCCGGCTTGGGGATGGTGGGAGTGGCCTCCTCATAACACTATCTCCAGCCGGCCACCTTATTGCTGCAGAGGCTCAAAACGAAAAACGGCGAAGCACTTGCTTCGCCGTTTTTTTATGTGTGGTTTTGATTTGCGAAAATCAGGGACGAATAATCGTCCAGCCCTTTTCCGAAAGTTCGATCAGCGTGACGGCGCCGGACGGCACCATGGTTGCATTCGGAACAACGTCCGGCTTCTTGCCTTCACGCTTGGTCATGTTGTCCAGCGTGTTCTGGCAGGCCATGAACGTGACGTTCGGCATGCTTTCGGCAAATGACTTCAGGCGCGGTTTCACTGGCGAAGTATCGTCGCGCAGCATGTTCAGGCCGGCGTTGAACGCGATGACCTGGATTTCGATTTCCTGACCCTTGCTCGAATAATACTGCGAGACGTTTGCCGCGACGTTGAGCGCGGCATTCATCTTGTCGGCGTCGTTATCGCTGACTTGCAGGGCAAGGCGGTGAGTGTCAGCCGCTTTGGACGGCAGCGGCAACAAGGCCGCAGCCACCATCAACGCCAGCGCAATCAGAAGCTGGCGGCGCATCGAATTACTTGATCTTGGTTTCTTTGAAATCGACGTGCTTCTTCGCGATCGGGTCATACTTCTTCATGACCATCTTCTCGGTCTTGGTGCGCGAGTTCTTCTTCGTCACGTAGAAGAATCCGGTGTCCGCGCTGGACAGCAACTTGATCTTGATCATTGCAGATTTAGCCATGAAATCCTCGCTTTAGGCGGAAATGGGCACCGCCCGCGCCGTGTTCGCCGGGAAACTAGTCGCCGGGGCTGAAAAGTCAAGAAAACCGGCCAGGTCAGGCCATATCTGGTCAGGCCAGATCAGGTTTAGCTGGCGGTATAGAGGCCGTCCTCGGTCAGAATATGGTCGATCCGGCCATCCGCGAGGGATTTCAGGGCCTGATCCGGCGTATCCACGATGGGCTCCTCGTGGACGTTAAAGCTCGTATTGACCAGCACCGGCAGCCCGGTGCGCTGGTGGAATGCCGTCAGGACGTCGAAATAGAGCGGATTATCCGCCCGGCTGATGGTCTGGGGGCGGGCCGAGCCGTCGATATGAACCACGGCAGGGATTCGCTGGCGCCATTCGGGGTGTACGTCGCAGGTGATGGTCATGAAGCGGGCGGCATGGGCGTTGCCCATATTCACGTCGAACACCTTGGCCGCCTGGTCCTCCAGCACCACCGGGGCAAATGGCATGAAATCCGAACGGTCGAGCCGCCGGTTGATGGTGTCGTTGACCTCGCGCTGGACCGGGGAGGCCATGATGGTGCGTGCGCCGAGCGCGCGGGGACCGAATTCCATCCGGCCCGTATAGATCGCGACCACCTTGCCTTGCTCCAGCAAGCCAGCTGCCTTGTCGATCTGCCGTCCGGCTTCGCGGGAAACGGTTGGATAGTTCTTCGCAACGTCGGCGAAGGAGTCGTCGTAGTTGCGGCCAAGATAAAGCTTTTCGAGCGGATAGCGGCTGCGTTGCCACTTCGCCGCACCATCGCGGGCGAGCAGGTAGATCAGGCATCCGCCGATCACGAGACCTTCGTCGCCCATGGCAGGATTGACGAAGATGCGCTCTGCCGGAGTCTGCTCAAGCAGCACGCGGTTGAGCTTGACGTTGGCGAACAGGCCGCCGCTGACCGCGATGTCGCGCAGGCCGGTCGCGCGCAGATACTTTCCGACGGAATCGACTGTGATTTTTTCGACGGCTTCCTGCACCGAGGCCGCGGCGTCCTCGCGTGACAGGCGCTGGCAGATCCCGCGCGCAAACATGTGCATCGCATCGTAGGTCGGGAAATCGCTGTGAATGCGTCCACGGTCATCGACCGAAAAGTGACTGAGAATTTCCGGTGCGGCACTGGGCTTGCCGAATGCCGACAGGCCCGTGACCTTGCCTTCGTGGCGATTCCAGATGAAGCCGAGTTCCTTGGTGAAATGTCCGTACAGCAGCGCGACGCTGTTGACCTGATACTTGTCGTGCAGCGTGGCGTCGCCGCCGTCGATGACTTCGATGTTGCCGCCGCGCGCCGCGCTCGCGCTGTAGGAAAGATTATCGCCGATGCCGTCGGCGGTGTAGATCAGCGCGTTGTCGAACTTCGAGAAGAAGTAGCCGGGCAGTCCATGCGCTTCGTGGTGGTTGTAGAAAAACACATCCGCCCGGGTGAAGCCGTGGCGGCGTTTGAAGCCTTCCTTGTCGAAGATCGAGGCGGCGTCTTTGGTGCGCATCCGGCGCAGCATGTCGAACATCATTTCGAGGCGCGGCGGCTGGGTCAGGCGGTACCAGAGCTGCTTGATCTGCCAGCGGCCATGCAGCTTGTAGGTCTGCACCTCGAACTGCGCGCGCGAGGCGCAGACCATATCGATATCGCCACGGCCGAGGCCGGCGATGCGCAGGCACTCATCGACGGCGGCGAGCGGAATTTCGGCCGCGGGTGTGACGCCGTCGTTCTTGGTACGGGTCAGCCGTTCGAGCGATACCGCAGCGACCAGCTCATAGTCGCGAAACAGGCAGGCGGCGGCGTCATGATGGCCGTTATGAATTCCAAGAAGGTACATTTTAGAAAATAAGCCTAGCTGGTGGTCCCCGCGGCGCCCAGTAAGCAGAACTTGCGCCGTTGCGCCAGCGTCGCCGAGGGGTCAGCGGGCGGGTGGGGAGGGTGTCGCGCGAGGGGGGCTTTGCTGCGGATTTGCCGCGCGCAGGGCGCTTGCGATGGCTGTTTCGATCTCGCGGGCGATGGGGAGGCGGTAATGGTCGCGGTCCATGAAATTCTGCGGATCGCGGGCGCGGGGGCCATCCACGAGATAGTCCAGGAATACGCCGCGTCCGCGCTCCTGCACCCGGCGGGCGATCGCTTCCTTGCAGACGGCGAGTTCGTTGGCGGCAACAGTGCCGGTCTCGGGCAGCATTTGGGATGACTGCGGCGGCATCACGATCACGATGGGGAGCGACGCCGGCAGCGTGGCGGTGAAAGTATCGAGGGCTTCCAGCGCCGGGAAAAAGCGGTTCACATCGGTCGAGGTGGCGATGGCGCGGAGCGGCTTGTCGTCGGTGCCGGGGTGGAAATTCCATGGCTTGCCGGTCTCGTAGTCCCAGTATCCGGCAGGATCGTAGGCAGGCAATTTGCCGAGCGCCATCATGACGCGCTTTCGCGCAGCGACAATCGCGCGGGTGCTGAGGATGTGCGTCAGGTACTGGAAGTTGCTTTCATAAAGCCACGGCGAGAACTGAAACAGCGCGGGCAGGGCCGCGTCGTGGGTGCACCAGCGTTCGTCCGCCGCCAGCACGATCCCCTGCGTATCGGGATGATGGCGCAGGAAGTAGCGCATGAAGGTGAGCTGTTCGCGCGGGCCCGAGCCGGGCGATGTCATCTGCACGAAGCGCATGCCGGTCTGCGCCGACAGGCGTTGCGGACTGAGCAGTTGCCCGTGGGAGTTTCCGAAGATGGCGGCATTGAAGGCAGGATTGCGGCCGCGGCTCGCGCTGTTGACCTGCTGATGCTCGTCGGGGATGCCCGCCGGCATGAAGGTCGGGAAGCGGCCGGTGTCGTAGGGGTCGATGACGATGAGCGCGAGATAGATGATAGCGATGCCGCCGCCGAACACGGTGAGCAGCCAGACCGCAAAGCGCCGCCATGCCGCGTCATCGGCCGCGCCGCGTGTGAAAAGATTTTGCCAGATCGCCATGCGCCCGATCAGAACCGGAAGTAGATGAAGTTGACGGCCGGGCCTTGGCCGACTTCGAGAACGCACAAGCCAGCCAGCACCGCCATCGCGGTTGCCGTCACCGGGTTGAGGATCGGCCGCATGTCCTTGATCTCGTAGGCCGAGGGGATGAGCGCGCTTGCCGCGGCACCCGCGATCAGCAGGCCGAGGTGGCCGAGCGAGCCGCTAAAACCATTGCCGCCGGCCATCGAGCGCAGCATCGACGCCGCTGTTGGAAAGTCCGCCGCGCGAAACAGCACCCAGCCGGCGATGACGAACAGCATGGTGATCGCCCAGGCTGCGACCCATGGCAGCGGGCGGTTCAGCTGTTGCCAGCCGCGGTTCACCGCGAGGCCGACGCCGTGCCAAAGGCCCCACACCACGTAGGTCCAGCCCGCGCCGTGCCAGAGGCCACAGATTCCCATGGTGAGGATCGTTGCCACGACATAGCGCCCGACGCCATGGCGGCTGCCGCCGAGCGGAATGTAGAGATAGTCGCGGATGAAGTTGGACAGCGAGATGTGCCAGCGCCGCCAGAATTCGCGCAGGTCCGCCGACAAGTATGGGCGGCGAAAATTCTCCGGCAGCAGCAGCCCGAATACCAGTGCGATGCCGATGGCCATTTCGGTGTAAGCGGAAAAATCCAGAAACAGCTGGAAGGTGAAGCCGAGCGCGGCAGTCCATGCCTCGCCGAACGTCAGCACGCTGTCGCGCGCCTGCGCGAACAGCGGGTCGGCGACATTGGCGAGCTTGTCGGCGAGCAGGACCTTCTTCGCAAAGCCGAGCGTGAACAGCGTGAGGCCGATGCCGATGCGCGCCCACATGCCGTCGCGGCGGGGGTCTTCGTCGAACTGCGGCACCAGTTCGTTGTGACGCACGATGGGTCCGGCGATCAGGTGCGGGAACAGCATCACGAACAGCGCGAACGGCCGGAATGCGTACAACGGCGCGTCGTTGCGCAGACGATCGACGAGGTAGGAAATCAGCTGGAACGAGAAGAAGCTGATGCCGATGGGCAAGATGATATGCGCGCGCGGCAGCGCGACGCCGGTCATGCCCTCGAAAGATGCCAGCAGGAAGTCGAGATATTTGAAAGTACCCAGCGAAGCCAGGTTGAGGACAATGCCGAGGTAGAGCGGCGCGTTGCTTTTCGTGCGCTCGTGCAGCCAGGCCATGGCCCATGATATGGAAATCTGCCCAACCAGCAGCACGATGAAGCGCGCATCCCACCAGCCGTAGAACACCAGCGATATGAGGATGAGAATGTTTTGCCGCGCCGGTGCCGAGCGCGCGACCGCATAGTAGGCGAGTGCCGCCAGTGGCCAGAAGATCAGTACGAATTCCTGTGACTGAAACAGCACCGCAGCCAGCTCCCCATGCCCGCATTTTGCTTAGAGAACGGGCCCTGCGCTGACAAGCGGCTCAAAGGGGGGGCAGGCCGCTAAAGCATCGCGCGGGTGAACCTGCGCCGCAGCATCCGGTAGTACGGAACCGGGAGGTCGTGGGTGAGGCCGGCCTTCACGCGGGCCTCAAGTTCGTCGAGCGCCACCTTGGTGATGGCGGGCATGTCGAGCTGCTTGGCGTCGGGGATCGGCAGCCATACCAGCGCGACGAGTTCGGTGTCGGGACCCACGACCCCCTCGATACGGTGGGTAATGGCCGAAGCGTCGGCGGTGAAGAACCGCGTGTCGAAGCGCCGTGGGCGGCCTGGCGGCGTGATCGCGCGGGCGATGAAATGAATGTCGGAGAGGTCGGGGCGGACGCCGGTCTGCGCCATCTCCGCCCAGGCTTCATCCGTGGCGGCGGCGGGTGCATTTTCCTTCGGGATGCCGAGGAGGAGGCCGGTTTCCTCGAACGTCTCACGGATCGCCGCCATCACCATGGCGCGGGCCCGCGCCTGGCTTGGCCGGCTGACGCCGTTGAGCAGGTGCCGCTCGCATTGCGGATCGAGGTGCGCACGCGCCGCCATCTGCTTGTCGATAGCCTCGACGCGCCCGCCGGGAAACACGAATTTCCCCGGCATGAACTTGTGGCTGTGATGGCGCTGCCCGAGCAGCACCTTGGGCGGGCTTACCGAACGATCGACCAGAATGAGCGTCGAAGCGTCGCGCGGCTGCACGGCCGGATGCGCGTTGTTGCGCTCCGCCTCGGTCATGCTTTGCAGCAGCTTTTCGATGGTGGCGTTCATGGCGACGGACAACCAGCCTGGCCTAGATGCCGCTGACCCGCGGGTCGGAATGATCGACGCCGTCGGGATGGAAGCCGTGCATCCGCCCCGCCCATTGCCAGCCGACAATCGCGCCCTTGATCGGCTGCAATAGCGCAAGCGACAGGCCGAGCGTCAGTGGCAACCACAGCGCAAGGTGCACCCAGTACGAGGGGGTGATTTCAGTCTCTACCATCAGCGCCAGCGGCACTACGATGTGGCCGACAATGACGATGACGATATAGGCTGGCGCATCGTCGGCGCGATGGTGATGCAGCGGTTCGCCGCACTCCGAGCAGTTATCGACGACCTTCAGGTAGGCGCGAAACAGGCGGCCCTTGCCGCAGTTGGGGCAACGGCAAAGAAAACCACGCTTGAACGCCGCCGATAAATCACGGGCCTGCGGCTTGGTGTTTTCCATGGCTTGCCTCTTATCGCCTGTGCCGCCGGCCCGGCGCCGGTTTCGGCTTTCGTGCACTGTCGCGCCGCGTCCGCACGCGTCCCGCTCGCTGGCCCTTTTCAATACGGCCATCAGAGAGAATTTCAAACCGCAAGGCGCCGGCGACCGGCGCGGCCTCGACCAGTTTCACCGTTGCGCGGTCGCCGAGGCGGTAGGTCATGCCGCTGTGCTCGCCGCTGAGCGAATGATGCGCTTCGTTGTAACGGAAATATTCGTCGCCGATGGTGCGCGCCGGAATGAACCCGTCAGCGCCGGTGCCGTCGAGCTTCACGAACAGCCCGGCGCGCGTGACGCCTGCGATATGGCCCTCGAAGGTCGCGCCAATGCGGTCGGCGAGATGATACGCGATCAGGCGGTCCACCGTCTCGCGTTCCGCCGCCATGGCGCGGCGTTCGGTCGCTGAAATCTGCGCGGCGACTTCAATAAGCTGCGCGGTATCGACGGAGCCGGGGAGTGCGCCATCGCCGAGCGACAGCGCGCGGATGAGTGCGCGATGCACGATCAGGTCGGCATAGCGGCGGATCGGCGAGGTGAAGTGCGCGTATTTGCGCAGATTGAGGCCGAAGTGGCCGTAGTTGTCGGCGGAATATTCCGCCTGCGATTGCGAGCGCAGCACGACCTGATTGACGAGATCGCGATTGGCGCTCTCTTTCACCCGCTCAAGGATGCGGTTGAACTGCGCCGTGTGCAGCGTGCCGCCTTTCGGCAAGCCCATTTCCATGCTCTGGAGAAACTCGCGCAGGCCTTCGATCTTTTCGGGTGAAGGCTCATCATGGGTGCGATAGATGAGCGGCGTACGCATGCGTTCGAGTGTTTCCGCCGCGGCGACGTTGGCGAGGATCATGAATTCCTCGATCAGGCGGTGGGCGTCGAGGCGTTCAGGCACGATAACGCGATCCACCATGCCGTCGGCCTTGAGCAGGATCTTGCGTTCGGGCAATTCGAGATCGAGCGGGTCGCGTTCCGCGCGCGCGATCTTGAGTGCGGCATAGGCGGCGTAGAGCGGCTTGAGGATGGGTTCGAGTAACGGGCCGGTGGTGTCATCGGGATTACCGTCGATGGCCGCCTGCGCTTGTGCATAGTGCAGCTTCGCGGCAGAGCGCATCAGGATGCGGTGGAAGCGGTGCGAATGCTTCTTGCCGTCGGCGCCGATCACCATGCGCACCGCGATGGCTGCGCGGTCTTCGCCGGCCTTCAGCGAGCAGAGGTCGTTGGAAATCCGCTCCGGCAACATCGGCACGACGCGATCCGGAAAATAGCAGGAGTTGCCGCGGATGAGCGCCTCGCGGTCGAGCTTCGAGCCGGGCAGCACGTAGTGCGCGACATCGGCGATAGCGACGTCGATGATGAAGCCGCCGCGGTTGCCCGCGCTGTCGTTCGCGCATGCGAACACCGCGTCGTCGTGGTCCTTGGCGTCGGCCGGATCAATCGTGACCAGCGGAACGTCACGCCAGTCCTCGCGGTGCGCGACCGTCGCGGGCTTTGCCGCATCGGCTTCCGCCAGCACGTCGCGGCTGAACACCGACGGAATGCCATGCGCTGCAATCGCAATCAGGCTGACGGCGCGTTCGCTCTTGAGCGAGCCGAGCTTTTCAACCACGCGTGCGCTCGGCAGGCCGTAGCGCCCCGAGCGCGCAACTTCTGCGGCGACGAGGTCGCCGTCCTGCGAGTCCATGCCGGCGCCTTGCGGGATATTGAGTTCCTTGCCGTGACTTTTCTTGTCGACTGGCACCAGCCTCCCGCCGCCGGACGGCAGCGCGCGATAGACGCCGATGGTGCGATGCTTGGCGCGGTCGAGGACCTTTAACACCCGGCCGCGATAGGCAACGCCGTCGTGCGCCTCGCGCTCGGCTTCGACCTTGAGCAGTGCATGATCGCCGACGCCGGGGATTTCGCGCGGCTTCGCCTTGCGCGGCACGTACACCCGGATTTTCGGTGGCGGGCCGCGCGTCTCTTCATCCCATTCGGCGGGGGTTGCCAGCAATTCGCCGTCGCTGTCGCGGCCGGTGATATCGGCAACGACCACATCGGGCAGCGTGCCGGGATGGCCGATTTTCTTGTGACCGCCCTCGATCATGCCGGCGTCGGCCATTTCCCGCAGCAGCCCTTTGAGGAGGGCGCGGTCGGCATTCTTGAGGCCATAGGCGCGCGCAATTTCACGGGTGCCGACTTTGGCCGGTTGCTGGCCGATGAACGCCAGCAGTTCTTCCTTGCTGGGCAAATGGGCCGGTCGGGTGTGCTGTGCGGCCAAGGAACCTGTGTCCTGAAGAAGTCCCGGAGAGTATGCCCATCACATAGGCGCGCAGGCCGGATTCTGCCAGCTAAACCACGCATAGGTCATAAGTCGCCGGAGCGTGCGGCGTGGCGGCGCAGCGTCAGAAATGGCCGAAGAAAGCCGCGTTAATTCGCGGCTTTCTTCCTGGCTGGCTTTGCCGCCGTCTTGGCAGCAGCCTTGGGCGCCTTGGCAGCTGCTTTGGGCTTGGCCGCAGCCGGACTGGCTGAGGATTTGGCAGGCTTGGCCACGGCTTCCTTGGCCGCCTTGGGGGCTTTTGCAGCAGCCGGTGTCTTGGCCGGGCTTTTGGTTGGACTTTTGCGGCCGGCGGCGCGGCGCGGACGCGCACCACTGCTCGCCTTGCCTGCGCGGGCATCGATCAGTTCGATGGCTTGCGCCAGCGTTACGGTCTCCGGCGTGATGTCGGACGGCAGGGTGGCATTGACGCCGTTGTGGCTGACGTAGGGGCCGTACTTGCCGTTCTTGACGACGATCCCGCCGCCCTTGGCGGGATGATCGCCGAGCGGCTTGCCGGGATCGGCGCCGAAGCGGCGCTTGCTCGGACCTTTGAGAATTTTCTCGGCAATTAGCGTCACTGCGCGGTTGAGGCCGATGGTGAGCGGGTCGTCGCCGTCGTCGAGATTGGCGTAGGTCTTCTCGTGCTGCACGTAGGGACCAAAGCGCCCGATGTTGGCCTTGATAGGCTCGCCGGTTTCCGGGTGCTTGCCGACTTCGCGCGGTAGCGCGAGCAGTTTGAGCGCCATCGGCAGATCGAGCGCCGCAATGTCGGTGCCCTTGGGAATGCTGGAGCGCTTCGGCTTCTCGTCGTCCTTGCCTTCGCCGAGTTGCACGTAGGGACCAAAACGTCCGACGCGCAGCGTGACTTCGAGGCCGGTCACCGGGTCGATGCCGAGCTTGCGGGTGCCGCTCGTTTGGCTGCCGTTGGCGGAGAGCGGACGCGTGTTCTTGCACTCGGGATAATTCGAGCAGCCGATGAAGGCGCCGAACTTGCCGAGCCGCAGCGACAGGCGTCCGGTGCCGCACACCGGGCAGACGCGCGGATCGCCGCCATCTTCGCGCGGCGTATACATGTGCGGCGCGAGCATCTCGTCCAGCACATCGAGTACCTGGCCGATGCGCACGTCCTTGATGTCGTTCACCGCGCCGATGAAGTTGGTCCAGAAATCGCGCAGCAGGTCGCGCCACGCAAGTTCGTTGTTCGAAACCTTGTCGAGGCTTTCCTCAAGTCCCGCGGTGAAATCGTACTCGACGTATTTCGCGAAGAAGTTTTCAAGGAAGGCAACGACGACACGGCCCTTGTCTTCCGGATAGAGACGCTTCTTTTCCAGCCGCACATACATGCGGTCCTTGAGGACCTGGAGGATCGAGGCATAGGTCGAAGGCCGGCCGATGCCGAGTTCTTCCATGCGCTTGACGAGCGAGGCTTCCGAAAAACGGGGTGGCGGCTCGGTGAAATGCTGGTCGGCGGCGATTTTCTCGCGCTTGAGCGCTTCGCCCTGGTTCATGGCGGGCAGGCGGCTCGATTCATCGTCTTCATCCGGCTCGTCGCGGTCTTCCTGATAGACCTTGAGAAAGCCATCGAACTTGATGACCGTGCCGGAGGCGCGCAATTCGATCAGCCGCGATCCCGCCTTGGCGTGAATATCGACCGAGGTACGTTCGACCTCGGCGGATTCCATCTGGCTCGCCAGCGTGCGTATCCAGATCAGCTCATAGAGCTTGGCCTGATCGGAATCGAGTGCGCGGGCGACATCCTTGGGGCGGCGGGCAACGTCGGTCGGGCGCACGGCTTCGTGGGCTTCCTGCGCATTCTTCGACTTGTTCTGATAGGTGCGCGGCGCGTTCGGCACGTAGTCCTTGCCGAATTCCCTGCCGATGACGTCGCGGATGCCAGGAATGGCTTCCGGTGTGATGTCTACGCCGTCGGTACGCATATAGGTGATGAGGCCGACGGTCTCGCCGCCGATGTCGATGCCTTCATAGAGTCGCTGGGCGATGCGCATTGTATGCGCTGGCGCGAAGCCGAGCTTCCGGCTGGCTTCCTGCTGCAGGGTCGATGTCGTGAACGGCGGGAAGGGGTGACGCTTGCCGGGCTTCGATTCAACCGATGCAACATTAAAGGCCGAATTCTCGAGCGCGTTCTTCAGATCGTTGGCTTCGACGCCGGTGCCGACATCGAGGCGCTGGATTTTCTTGCCGTCGGCGCCGACAAGGCGGGCTTCGAAGCTGTCTCCGCGCGGGGTCGCGAGCGTCGCGACAATCGACCAGAACTCACGCGGGACGAACTTCTCGATTTCGAGTTCACGATCGCAGACCAATCGCAGCGAGACCGACTGCACGCGGCCGGCCGAGCGTGCGCCCGGCAGCTTGCGCCACAACACGGGGGACAACGTGAAGCCGACGAGATAGTCCAGCGCGCGGCGAGCGAGGTAGGCATCGACCAGCGCCGCGTCGATCTTGCGCGGGTTCTTCATCGCTTCGGTGACGGCCTGCTTGGTGATGGCGTTGAATACAACGCGCTCGACGATGTGATCCTTGAGCGCCTTCTTCTCCTTCAGCACTTCGAGGACGTGCCAGGAGATCGCTTCGCCTTCGCGGTCAGGGTCGGTCGCCAGAATGAGCTTGTCGGCGCCCTTCATGGCCTTGGCGATGTCGTTGAGCCGTTTCTGCGCCTTGGCGTCGACTTCCCAGATCATCTTGAAGTCTTGATCGGGATCGACCGAGCCGTTCTTCGGCGGAAGGTCGCGGACGTGACCGAACGACGCAAGCACCTCGTAGTCCTTACCGAGGTACTTGTTGATCGTTTTTGCCTTCGCGGGAGACTCGACTACCACTACGTTCATGAAAAGCCTTGATTTATGAGGGCCTTGGCCATGCCGGAAGCCACACAACGGCTACGTGAGCCAAAGCCAAAGGTGCATGCGTGGCGGCCCGGAAAATGGGTGCGCAAGCAGGCCGTGTCAAATCGAGCCTTTCAGACCTAATCGCTCTTTGTGACTAAATCGTTGCAGCCAAAAGGTTTTATGCCGGAAATTGGTATGCAACTTATAGTAAGCATTATTTAATAATACGCTTTTAAGTATATTATCCTCTCTTAGGCGCACTTCACTGCGAATGAGAAGGCGATCCAGTTGACCGCAGGAAACCAGACCGACGGGAGCCAAGGCACGCATGATCGCAGCGAGGCGGCAGCCTATATCGCCGATCTGACCGCTGACCTGGCGGTCATCGCGCGCAATCACGGTCTTGAGACTTTGTGCTATGTGCTTGAAATAGCCCGTCTTGAAGCTGAGACAGCCACGCTCCAAAGCTGATCCCCCGGGTCTTATTCCTCTGGCGCGATCATGGCTACCAGACCGCCTGGCTGGCGGGTCAGCCGCCCCGCAATATCGAGTTCCAGAAGCGCCATCCAGACCAGGGCGGGGCTCGTCCCGGACAGCCGAATCAGTTCGTCGATGGAAACCGGGGTTGGACCGAGCAGCGAAACGACCCGGACGCGGACATTATTGTCGGGTTCGCCGTCGGCGGGTGACAGCAAATCCGGCTCGGCCATCGGCAGGCCGGGCAGTTCGTTGAGCGGGCTGCCCATGATCGGCTGGAGGACTGAAATCACGTCGGTTGCTTCGGTTGTTAGGTTGGCACCCTGCTTGAGAAGTCCGTTGGTGCCTTCGACGCGCGGATCGAGCGGCGAGCCGGGTACGGCAAACACTTCGCGGCCCTGTTCGAGCGCCATGCGCGCGGTAATCAACGAGCCCGACCGCACCGCGGCCTCGACGATGACGACGCCGAGCGACAGGCCGGAGATCAGCCGGTTGCGGCGGGGAAAATCCCGTGCGCGCGGCTCCCATCCCATTGGCATTTCGGAAATCGCCGCGCCGTGTTCAAGCAATGCCGCGAGCAGGTCGGTGTGTTCCGGCGGATAGATGCGATCCTGTCCACCGGCGAGAACGGCGACAGTGCCTGTCGCCAAGGTGGCGCGATGCGCCGCAGCGTCAATGCCGCGCGCCAGACCGGACACCGTTGCAAAGCCCGCCTGGCCGAGGTCGCGCGCGATGCGTTCGGCAAAGCGTATCCCGGCGGCGGATGCATTACGCGAACCGACGATCGCGACCATCGGCAATTCCAGCGTACTTTGCTGACCGCGCACGGCCAGCAGCGGCGGCGCGTCGTCGATGGCTTGCAGCCGGACCGGATAATGCTTTTCGCCGAGCGCCACGAACCGCACGCCGTGACGCTGCGCAATTTCAAATTCACGCCTGGCGTCGTCGAGCGGCAATACCTTGATGGCGCGGCTGGCGCCGCCGCGGCGCGCGAGGTCGGGCAGGGCGCTCAGGGCAGCGCCCGCGCCGCCGTAATGATTCACGAGCTGGCGGAACGTTCGCGGACCGACATTTTCAGAACGGATCAGCCTTAGCCAATCGAGCCGCTGCGCGTCGGTCAACGACGGCGCGGCGCCTGTCACGTCGGACTCTCGCCGGGACTATTGCCGGATTTGTCACCGATCCTGCCTTCGTTGCCGTTGACCAGCCGGGCGATATTCGCGCGGTGGGCGATCCACAGCAGCAACGACAGCAACAGGAACAGGGCGGCCACGCCGCGCTGCTCCATCAGCCAGAGAAACGCCGGCGTCAAAGCGCTCGCGATCAGACCGGACAGTGACGAATACTTCGATAGCCCCGCAACCACGAGCCAGACAGCGCAGAAGAACAACGCCGCCGGCCAATACAGGCCAAGCAATACGCCGATGAAGGTCGCGACGCCCTTGCCGCCGTTGAACTTCAGCCAGACTGGAAAGACGTGTCCGATGAACGCGCCAAAACCGGCGATCATCGCCATCTCAGTCCCGTAAAGCCATTTCACGGCAATAACGGCGGCGGTGCCTTTCAGCGCATCGCCAATGACGGTCGCCGCAGCCAGTCCTTTGCGACCCGTGCGCAGAACGTTGGTCGCGCCAATGCTGCCGGAGCCAATGGAGCGGATGTCCTGCGTGCCGGCAAGCCGCGTCAGGATCAGGCCGAACGGGATCGAGCCGAGCAAATAGCCGATAACGAATGCGATGAAAGTTTCGGGGCGGGCGAACGACGGGTCCATGGGCGAACTATAGCAGAAAAAGCGCGGGGTAGAACGCACCTGCCGAAATGGAATGCGACTTTTGCCGCAGCGCTAGACGAACTCGAACACCGTGCGTCCGCCGACGATGGTGCGCACCACCCGGCCATACAGGCTGGCTTCGTCGAACGGCGTGTTCTTGCACTTCGACTTGAGTTCGTCGGGATCGACCACCCAGGGCGTTTCGAGATCGAGTACGATCACGTCCGCCACGCTGCCGGGCCGCAGCGATCCGCCCGGCAAGCCAAGGAGTTCGGCCGGGCGCGTGGACATCGCAGCCAGCAGCTTGGTCAAGGCGATTTCCTTGTTGTGCACGAGGCGAAGCCCCGCGCTGAGCATGGTCTCGATGCCGATAGCGCCGGGAGCCGCTTCCGCGAATGGCAGGCGCTTGGTCTCGACGTCCTGCGGATCGTGGTCGGACATCAGCACATCGATCAATCCCGAGGCGAGTGCGGCGACCAGCGCCTTGCGGTCGTCTTCGGCACGCAGCGGCGGCGATACCTTGCAGAACGTGCGGTAGGAGCCGACGGCAGTTTCGTTGAGCGTGACGTGGTTGATCGAGCAGGCCGCGGTGACGGTCGCGCCGCTGTCCTTGGCGCGATGCAGAACCTCAAGCGATTCCGCGCAGGTGATCGAAGCCGCGTGATAGCGCGCGCCGGTGAGCGCTGCGAGCCGCACGTCGCGTTCGAGCATGACGGTTTCAGCGGCCTTGGGCACGCCGACGAGGCCAAGCCGCGCGGCAAATTCGCCCTCATTCATCACACCTTCGCCGACGAGGTCGGGATCTTCGGTGTGGTGGACGATCAGCGCGTCGAAGTCGTGTGCATAGGTCATTGCCCGGCGCATCACCTGCGCATTGGTCACGCTGTGGTCGGCATCGGTAAAGGCGAGGGCGCCGGCGGCTTTCAGCAAGCCGAACTCGGTCATTTCCTGACCCTTGAGGCCCTTGGTCAGCGCGGCCATTGTGTGCAGATGAACGATTGCCGTATCGCGCGCACGGCGCAGCACGAAATCGACCATCGCGGGGTCGTCGATCACCGGCGTGGTATCGGGGCGCATGACGAGTGTCGTCACGCCGCCGGCCGCCGCTGCCTGGCTTGCTGAAGCGAGTGTCTCGCGATATTCCGCGCCCGGTTCGCCGACAAAGGCGCGAATGTCGGTCAGGCCCGGCGCGACGACCTTGCCACGGCAATCGACGATCTCGGTGCCTTCGGGAACGCCCGCCGCGCCGATGCCGCGCTTGGCTTCACGGATCAACCCGTCAGCAATCAGCAGGTCGCCCGGAAAATCCATATCGCGCGAGGGATCGACGATCCGCGCGTTGGTGAGCAGGATGGGGCGGCGGTCTGAAAGCATCAGTTCGGTTCACGCCAATAGGGTTCAAGCATTAGGTAAATTCTGCGACAGCGCCTCGAGTACCGCCATGCGAACGGCGACACCCATCTCGACCTGTTCGCGGATCAGCGATTGCGCGCCGTCGGCGACGCCGGATTCGATTTCGACGCCGCGGTTCATCGGGCCGGGGTGCATCACCAGCGCATCGGGCTTGGCGTAATCGAGCTTCTTCCGGTCGAGGCCGAAGTAGTGGAAGTATTCCTGCGACGATGGCACGAAAGAGCCGCTCATGCGCTCGCGCTGCAGGCGCAGCATCATGACGATATCCGCGTCGCGCAGGCCTTCGCGCATGTCGCGGAACACTTCGACACCCATGTGTTCGATGCCCGGCGGCAGCAGGGTGGACGGCGCGACGACACGCACCCGCGCACCCATGGTGTTCAGGAGAAGGATGTTGGAGCGCGCCACGCGCGAATGGGTGATGTCGCCGCAGATGGTGACGGTCAGGTTTTCGATGGGTCCCTTGTTGCGGCGGATGGTCAGCGCGTCGAGCAGGGCCTGGGTCGGGTGCTCGTGTGCGCCGTCGCCGGCATTGATGACCGAGCAATCGACCTTGCGCGCCAGCAGTTCCACCGCGCCGGAGGCGTGATGGCGCACCACCAGAATGTCGGGATGCATGGCGTTGAGCGTGATCGCCGTGTCGATCAATGTCTCGCCCTTGCGGATGGATGATGAGCTGACGGACATGTTCATCACGTCGGCGCCGAGCCGTTTGCCGGCAAGCTCGAATGAGGATTGGGTCCGCGTCGAGGCTTCGAAAAACAGGTTGATCTGGGTGCGGCCGCGCAGTTGCGACTGTTTCTTGTCGATCTGGCGGTTGGTGGCGACGAATTCCTCGGCCCGGTCGAGCAGGGCGGTGATCGTCTCGCGCGAAAGGCCTTCGATCCCCAACAGATGGCGCTGGCTGAGGTCGGGAGAGGTTTTCTGAGCGATGTTCATTAAAGCGGCACGTATAAGTGAACTCGGCAGTTCCGGCAAGTGTCGGTCCGGCGGTGGAGCGGATTACACACGGGTTTTGCACGACGTGGTAACTGCCCACGTAAAGCGCGGATATTCGCCGCCACGCGGACAAAATCCCGCACCGTGGTACGCTGGGTGGACCAAGAATCGCCCCCCGTCAGACTTGTTTGGGACTTGCCGAGATGACCGTTTCCGGGCGCAGCACCCACGAGGTGTTCAACCAGTCGCCGCCGTATGTGGACGTCGATCTGTTCGGCTTGGACCTGCCGCTCCAGACCGCCGTCGCGGCCAATGGCGCCGCCAGCGATGCCGTGGCGCTTTCGGCATTCGGCAAGCACTGGGGCACCGCCATGATGTTCGACCGGGCGCGGCTCGCCAACGAGCATAAGCCCGTCCTCAAGGCGTTCGATGCCCAGGGTTTCCGGCAGGATTTCGTCGAGTTTCACCCGAGCTATCAACGCTTCATGACCGAGAGCATCGAGGCGGGCATGACGGCAATGACGTGGAATGCCGACGGCAAACGCGCCGAAGCGCCGTCCGAAGTCGCGCGCGCCGTGCGCTATTACATGGTCGCGCAGATCGAGAACGGGCACATGTGTCCGGTCACGATGACACGCGCCGCCATTGGGGCGTTGGCGGCCAATCCGGCTCTGCTTTCGCAGGTGATGCCGAAGATCGCCTCGCGTCAGTACGATCCGAGTTTTGCGCCATGGACTGAAAAGTCCGGCATGACCATCGGCATGGGCATGACCGAGAAGCAGGGCGGCACCGATGTGCGCGCCAACACCACGCTCGCCGAACCGTTTGGCGACGATTATCTCATCACCGGCCACAAGTGGTTCATGTCGGCGCCGATGTGCGACGCATTTCTGGTGCTGGCGCAGGCGCAGGGCGGCCTGACCTGTTTCCTGATGCCGCGCTTCACGCCGGATGGGGCGCTCAATGAGCTGCGTTTCCAGCGGCTCAAGAACAAGCTCGGCAATGCGTCCAATGCCTCGTCCGAGGTTGAGTTCGACAATGCGTTCGCCTGGCGCGTCGGCGAAGAGGGCAAGGGCGTGCGCACCATCATCGAAATGGTGCAGCTGACGCGGCTCGATTGCGCGATTTCGTCTGCCGGCATGATGCGGATGGCGCTGGCGCAGGCGATCAGTCATACGCGCCACCGCACGGTGTTCCAGCGGCAGCTTTCCGATCAGCCGTTGATGGGCACGGTGCTGGCCGATCTCGCGCTGGAATCCGAAGCCGCGCTCGCGGTGACGATGCGGCTGTGCCGCTCCTATGACCGCGCATCAACCGATCCGCACGAAGCGGCGCGTGCACGCACGCTGACGCCGGTGGTGAAATACTGGGTCTGCAAGACCGCGCCGGGTTTTGTCTATGAAGCGATGGAATGCCTCGGCGGCAACGGCTACGTCGAGGACGGCGTGCTGGCGAGGCTCTATCGCGAAGCGCCGGTGAATGCGATCTGGGAAGGCTCCGGCAATGTCGTGTGTCTCGACCTGCTGCGCGCGCTGGCGCGCGACGGCGAAGTCGCGGGCGCCGTGCTTGAGGCGCTGGCGCGGCAGACCTTCGATCTGCCCGGTTGCGCGGAAGCGGTGAAATTCGTCGCGCAGGTGCTGGCCGGTCCGTCGCATGAGGCGCATGCGCGCGCTGCGGTGGAACGGCTTGCGCAGCTTGCCGCCGTCGCGGCGTTGCAGGAAAGCGCGCCGGACGTTGCCGCGATCTTCGCGCGCGCACGGCTTGAGAACCGCTGCGGCCGCACCTATGGCGCGCTTGAACTTGACGTGAATGCGACGAAGTTGCTGCTGGAACGGGCACTGCCTGCAACTTGATGTGATTAAGACGTGTTTCCGCCACCTTCCGTTCAGGCATGGTTCAATCCTGCAGCCGCACCATCTGACCCTTGGAACCAACCGCTTTGCGACGCGTTGTTGCAGCGGTTGATTTTGAAAGGCGCGATGCGCCGCAAGGAGAGATCAGATGAGCATTTCCAAACATGTCCTGGGTGTTGGCGTTGCCGGGTTGCTGGCGTTGTCCGCTGCCATGCCGGCTTCCGCCGCGCCGGTGCTGTCGAATACGGCCGCCGTGAAGCAGGCGGCCGAAGCGCAGACGACTGAAGTTTGCTGGCGTAACAATGGCGGCGCGGTTGCGGCCGGTGTTGGCGTTGGCCTGCTCGCAGGTGCTGCCATCGCATCGTCGCAGCAGCGATCCTATTACGCTGATCCGTATTACGCGCCGGCACCGCAGTACTACGGTTCGCAGCAGTACTACGGTTCGCCGACGGTTGAGTATTACGAGCCTGCGCCGAGCTACGGCTACTACGGCGGCGGCAATCCGTACCGCAGCTCCCGTTATTACAACGGCCGTGCCGACACCAACTCGGTCGGCAACTACTAACATCCGGCTGTTTTTTGCCGGCGGAAACGGGCGGGCCGCAAGGTCCGCCTGTTTTCGTCGGTGCGCCGTCATCGTACAGCCAGTTCGATCGCGATTGGCATGGTGATCGCGGCCAGCACGGTTTCAACCGCGAGGATTTCCGCCAGCAGCAACGTGTCGCCGCCCATCTGGCGCGCCAGCACATAGGCATTCGATGCGGCAGGGACGGCGGCGCAACACGCAATCACCGCCAGCGGCTCCCCGCTCACGCCGAACAGCTTGGCGAGCGCAATCGAGATGGCCGGCATCACGATCAGTTTGAGTGCTGCGGCGGTCAGTGTCGCCGGCTGTGGCCGCAGCAGGCCGCGGATCTGCAATCCCGCGCCGACCAGCAGCAGTCCGAGCGCCAGCGCGGCGCGGCCGAGCGCATCGGCGAATGTGCCGATCACGGCCGGTATCGGCACATGCAGCACATTGAGCAGGATGCCGACGAGGCACGACCAGATGAACGGGTTTTTGGCGACCGCGAGCAGCACGGCGCTCCAGTGCGGCTTTTCCGGCGCGGCGTAATGCGCCAGCACCCAGGTGTTGATGATGTTGAGGAGCGGGATCATCGCAACCGCCGCCACGGACGCCAGCGCCAGGCCATAGTCGCCAAACAGGTTTCCGGCGACCGCGAGGCCGACGTAGGTCTGCCAGCGCGTCGCGCCCTGGAACACCGAGGTGAACGCCGGCCCGCTGATGCGAAACCACGCCACCATCAAGGGCCGCAGCGCGAGGCACAACAGCGTCATTATCACGACGGCGAGCAGCAGCGTGCCGGCGACTTGCTCGACCGGCACGCGCGTGAGGTCGGCATGCGCCAGCGTGTTGATGAGGAGGGCGGGAAACAGCACGTAGTAGACGATGCGTTCGGCGCCGATCCAGTGCGTATCGTCCGGCACCAGCCAGCGTTTCACCGCGACGCCGGAAATGATGAGCAGGAACACCGGCACCAGCGCAGCGAATACGGCGAGGATGGACATTGCTAACGCGCCTGGTTGTTGTTTTCTTGTTTGACTTCTTGCGCGCGTAGATGCGCCAGCCGGTCGAGCGCGCCTTGCAGGATGAAGATCGCTGCGTGCTGGTCGATCACGGCCTTGCGCTTGCCGCGGCTGACATCGTTGGAAATCATTTCGCGCTCGACGGCGGCGGTGGAGAGCCGTTCGTCCCACAGGGCAATCGGCAGCGGCGTGAGCTTTTCGAAGTTGCGCGCGAAGGCGCGGGTCGATTGCGCGCGGGGGCCTTCGCTGCCGTCCATGTTGATCGGCAGGCCGAGTACGAAACCGGCGGCGCGGCGCTCAGTGGCGAGTGCGAGCAGCGCCCTGGCGTCGGCGGTGAAGTTCGTGCGGGCAACGGTGGTGACGCCGGCGGCCAGACGGCGGTCGGGGTCGCTCGCCGCAACGCCGATGGTCTTGGTGCCGAGGTCGAGGCCGATCAGGCCACCGCGAGCGGGCAACAACGGCGCGGCATCGGTGAGGGGAAGCACGGGCATGGATCAGGCTCTATCATGAATCGGCGGGCGGCTGCGTGCCCTGCGAGGATGTTTGCCGGGGATGTCCGGGCATGGCTCCGCCCTCCCTGTTTTTTGAAAAGCGCGGGTGCGCTTTGAATGCTTAGGAAATTCGCACCAGCCTTCGCCCTGTGGGCTTCTGCATGGCAAGGCGCCTCTCAACAATGTGAGGGGCGCGGAGCGCCGGCAGGCGCACCTTGTATTGTCCGCGCTTGCGATGCGCGGCGGTGTCCTTGCGATCGGACACCACGCCTTCCGGCGCTCCACGTGCGGCTCGCAAGGCAGAACATGTCCGCCTTACAGGCCCCGGGTCCGCGCTTCCTGGGACGCGCGAGATCGTGTCGCCACGCCCTCCTGTCCCAGTCCAGCAGGCTCCCTGCAGAGCGGTCATCATGCCGCCCGGTCGGGTCCCGAAGCCTCCCGGGAACGAGGTTTGCGAAACCTCGCGCGCGGGCGCCGCGCCAGCCGAAACCGTCGGCCACCGAGACGACGACGCTGAATCTCCGGCGCCGCCTTCTCGATCCGCTCCGCCTCAAGACGCCCATGAAGCGCCCCTCGCGAGCAGGGTGAGGCAACCTGGACCATAAAAGGAATAAAGTCAATAGTAGGAATTATTGCATGTGTGCAAAAGGAGACAGTTTGCATGGCTGAAGCGCCCTAGGCTACCAAGGGGAGGAGTAGCCGAAAGCGCGGACATGTCAGAATTTGCGGAATGCCGACAGCAGGGCGAAAACTGCCGCCAACAGGCAGCACTCACGTCCGATCCGGCCAACAAGGCGCACTGGCTCAGGATCGCCCAGGCCTGGACGGTGCTCGCCAATGCGGCGGATGCGATGGAAGGCAAGCGCCCACTCGCTTCGGGCCAGACCCTGTATGAGCTATCGCCTAAAGTTGGTGACGGCCTGATCTTTTAGGCGGCGGTTTCGTCCTGAAGGTCGCTCGCCTTGGCGATGACCTCCAACCCGTTAGTGAACTTTACCCCCAGGATAAGTTTTGGCAAGAGCGCGTGGCCATCAAGGCGACG
>CANJBX010000050.1 GCA_947472885.1 Hyphomicrobiaceae bacterium | reverse complement strand
TGACCCACATCCATTCCCGTCTTTTTATGATTCTTGAGCAGATCTTGGCCCAGGGGGCGCCGGTTCCTTTGGATGTCGAAGTTCCCAATAGCACCCTGATTTCAGTAGAAATCTGAGCCCCCGATCGGTTTTTTCAACATCCTGCTAGAGGCTTTTCGTGTCCGCCGTCAGCGAAACGCGCGACGGCAGCGGCAATGATGACGGCTATCGCCACCGTCGCAATCATCACGGTGCAGATCGCGTTGATCTCCGGCTTCACGCCGAGCCGCACGTCCGAGTAAATCCTGATCGGCAAGGTCGTGGCGCCCGGCCCGGTCGTGAAGGTCGCAATCACCAGATCGTCGAGCGACAGCGAGAACGCCAGCAGGAAACCGGCAATCACGGCAGGAGCCGCCATCGGCAGCGTCACCGTGAGAAACGTGCGCAGCGGCGGGCAGCCGAGGTCCATCGCAGCCTCCTCGATGCTGCGGTCCATCCCCGAAAGGCGCGCCTGCACGATCGCGGTGACGAAGCACATGGTCAGCGTCGTATGCGCAATCGTCACCGTCCAGAATCCGCGATTGAGATCCATGGCAACGAACAACAGCAGCAGCGAAAGGCCCGTGATGACTTCCGGCATCACCAATGGCGCATAGACCAGCGCCGAGAACAGCGTGCGCCCGCGAAACCGGCGCGCACGCGACAAGGCATAGGCGGCGAACGTGCCGAGAATGGTGGCGAAGGTCGCCGACATCAGCGCTATGCCAATCGAGAAGCGCGCGGCTTCCATGATCGCCCGGTCTTCCAGCAGCACCCGATACCAGCGCACCGACCAGCCGCCCCACACGGAAACGAGCCGCGAGTCGTTGAACGAGTAGATCACCAGCACCACAATCGGCAGATAGAGAAAAGCGAGCCCCAGGGTGAGCGCGGTGATGTTGAAGATCGAGAGGCGGCGCGTCATCTAGCGGCCCTCGATTTCACGGACACGCATTTTTTCAAATAGCGCAATCGGCACGACCAGCAAACACAACAGGACAATCGCGATGGCCGACGCCACCGGCCAGTCCTTGTTGCCGAAGAATTCCGTCCACAAGGTCTGCCCGATCATGACGGTCTGCGAACCGCCGAGCAGATCGGGGATGACGAACTCGCCGGTGATCGGGATGAAGCACAACAACGTGCCGGCCAGCACGCCCGGCAGCGACAGCGGCACGGTGATTTTCCAGAATGCCTGCCAGCGCCTGCAGCCGAGATCGGCGGCGGCTTCGAGCAAGGTGTCGTCGAGCTTCTGCAAGCTGGCGTAAAGCGGCAGCACCATGAACGGCAGATAGGAATAGACGATGCCGATATAGACCGCCGTATCGGTCGCAAGCCAGACATAGGGCGCGTCGATGACGCCGAGCGCCATCAGTACGCGATTCAGCAAGCCGTCGTGCTGCAGGATCGTGATCCACGCGTAGACGCGGATGAGGAACGACGTCCAGAACGGCAGGATCACCAGCATGACCAGAATGGCCTGCCAGCGGCCGGGCGCGCGCGACATCGCATAGGCAACCGGATAACCGAGGACCAGCAATGCGAGCGTCGAAAGCGCCGCGATTTCGAGGCTCTTGAGATACGACGAGATGTAGAGCGTATCCGCAAAGAGCGAGCCGTAGTTCTCGAACGACAATGCGCCCAGAAACGCCTTGATCGCCGCAAACCCTCCGGCAAAATCGAACACCGGCACGTAAGGCGGTTGCGCGATGACGGTCTGCGACAAGCTGATGCGCAGCACGATCAGGCACGGGATCAGGATGAGCAGCGCGAGCCAGAGATAGGGCAAGCCGATCATGAACGCCGTGCCGGGCGATCTGGCCACCTTTGGTTTTGCTGTGCCGGGCGCTGCCATCTCAGTGCCCGAGGACGACGCCGGCATCGGGCGTCCACGTCAGCGATACCCCGTCGCCGATCTGGATCGGTATATCGACCAGCCGCTGCCGGTTGGTGACCGACACTTTCATGTCCGTGCCCGACGCAACACGCACGCGATAGACCAGCGTATTGCCGCGGTAAGCGATGTCGCTGACGGTGCCGCTGACGCAATTCTCCTTCGCGTCCTGCGGCGTCGTTGTGATCGAAAGCTTTTCAGGCCGCAGCGCCACCCAGACATTCATGCCGGGCCAGATGTCCGCGCTCGTGCCAAAGCGAAACCGCTGGCCGTCCTTGCCGATGACGACCGTCGAGCCGTCGTTGATGCTTTCGACTGTGCCTTCGATCAGGTTCACGTCGCCGATGAAGTCAGCCACCCAGCGCGACGCGGGCTGCTCGTAGATTTCCGACGGCGTGGCAACCTGGATCAGGCGTCCATGATCCATCACGGCGATGCGGTCGGCGACCGTCATGGCCTCTTCCTGATCGTGGGTGACAATCACGAACGCCGTACCGAGCTGGCGCTGCAGCCTGGTCAATTCGAATTGCGTTTCCTCGCGCAGCTTCTTGTCGAGCGCCGCCAGCGGCTCGTCGAGCAGCAGCACCTTCGGGCGTTTTGCCAAAGCGCGCGCCAGCGCGACGCGCTGGCGCTGACCGCCGGACAGCTGGTGCGGACGCCGCCTGGCGCAGTCCTCCAGCTTGACGAGCGCCAGCAATTCCTCGACGCGCTGGCGCGCATCCTTCCGGCTCATGCTCTCCTGCTTCAGGCCAAATGCGATGTTGCCAGTGACGCTGAGATGCGGAAACAGCGCGTAGCTCTGGAACATCATGTTGACCGGGCGGCGATACGGCGGCACGGCGCTGATGTCCTCGCCATCGAGCAGGATGCGTCCCTCGTCCGGCGTGCCAAACCCGGCCAGCAAACGCAGCAGCGTGGTCTTGCCGCAGCCGGAGGGCCCAAGCAGCGCAAAGAATTCGGATGGATAGATGTCGAGGCTGAGTTGATCTACGGCGGTGACGCCGCCATAGCGCTTCGTCACTGCATCGAAACGCACCAGCGGCTTCACACCCGGCAGCACCGGCTGCGAGAAAGATGACGCGAAATCTGCGTCCGTCGCCATTCAATCCGTCCCCAACTCCGCAGGACGACCATGTTTCAAGGACGCTGGATTGGCAAGACAGATTGACGGGAAGGCATTGCCGCGGCGCGGGGTCAGGCGGCGGCGGGCGCACCGGCCCCGCGCGCCATGAACTGCGCGAGCGCCTCTTTTTGCGGCTTGGTGAACTTCAATCCGAGCTTGCTACGCCGCCACAGCACATCGTCGGCGGTTTCCGCCCATTCGTGCTGCATCAGGTAACGCACTTCGGCTGCGGTCAGGGTTTGCCCCAGGTCGGCGCCAAGGTCTTCGATCTTGTCGGCTGTGCCGAGAATGCGCTCGATCCGGCTGCCATAGGCCGCGACCAGACGATTGAGATGCAGTTCGTCCAGGAACGGCCAGCGCTCGCGCGCCTGCGCGCTATACTGGTCGATGGTGTCGCCACCGAGGTCTCCACCCGGCAGCGTGGCATCCGCAGTCCAGCGCTGGCTCGGCACAAAATACTTGGCGATCTTGTCGACGATTTCCTCGGCCACCCGGCGATAGGTCGTCAGTTTGCCGCCATACAGATTGACCAGCGGGGAACGCTGATAGCCGGCGTCGATCTTGAGTACATGATCGCGCGTGGTGTCCTGTGCGGCGTTCTTGCCGTTGTCGTACAGCGGCCGTACGCCGGCAAAGGCCCACACCACGTCGCCGATGGAGACGAGGTCACGGAAATACATGCTGACGGCGTCGCACAGGTAAATAATTTCGTCGCGCGTCGGCGCCACGGCGGCGAGATCGCCGACGAAGTCGTTATCGGTCGTCCCGATCAGCGTGTAGTCCTGCTCGAACGGGATCGCGAACACGACACGGCGGTCGGCGTTCTGGAAAATATAGGCGCGGTTGTGTTCAAACAGCTTCCGCACCACGATGTGGCTGCCCTTGACGAGCCGCACCGGCGCTTTCTTTTTCTGCCGCACCACCATTTCGCTGAACAACGCAGTCCATGGCCCGGTCGCATTGACCAGCACGCGCGCGGTGACGACCTCGCGCTTGCCGTGGGAGTTAAGCACCAGCGACCATTCATCGCCGCGTTCGACCCGCACGCAGCGCGTCCGCGTCATGACCTTTGCGCCGCGCTCGGCGGCGTCGAGCGCATTGGCGATCACCAACCGCGCGTCGTCCACGGTGCAATCGGAATATTCAAATCCGGCGATATAGGTGCGGCGCAGCGGCCCGCCCGCGAGCGACATGTTGAGATCGAGGTCGCTCGACCCCGGCAGCACGCTGCCGTGCGCCAGCCAATCGTAGAGATAAAGCCCGGCCCGCAGCAGCCACGGCCGCCGCGCGCCCTTCTGCACCGGCAGCACAATGCGGATGGGCCGCACCAGATGCGGCGCCTGTTTCAGCAAGGTCTCGCGCTCGGCGAGCGATTCGCGCACCAGCCGGAACGCCCATTGTTCGAGATAGCGCAGGCCGCCATGCACGAGCTTGGTCGAGGCTGACGAGGTGCCGGAAGCAAGATCGCCCTGCTCGACCAGCAGCACCTTGAGGCCGCGGCCGGCGGCATCGCGCGCAACGCCAACCCCGTTGATGCCGCCGCCGATGACGGCGATATCGTAATCGGCCATGCGACCCTCGCGCGAATCTCAAGCGAGCCGCAGCATGGCCCAGCCGGTCCGGCGGCTCAAGGGACGCCGGAAGAAACGCGAAACTGCGGTTAAAGAACCTTGCAGACCTCATCGAACCCGAAGCGCGGATTGCGCGGCGGCAGCGTCGAGGGGACGCCCTTGCCGAGATTGCAGATAAAGTTCGACTTCCATTTGCCGTCCGGGAAAAACTCCGCATCGACCTTGGCATTGTCGAAGCCCGACATCGGGCCGGCATCGAGGCCCAGCGCGCGGGCGGCCATGATGAAGTAGGCGCCCTGCAGGCTCGCGTTGCGCAGCGCCGTCGTATAGATCGCCTCCGGCGTCGTCTCGTACCAGGCCCGTGCGCCCTTGACGTGATACAGGCGGTCGAAGTGCTCGAAGAAGCGCAGGTCGTAGGCGAGGATCGCGACGCAGGGCGCGGCCAGCGTCTTTTCCAGGTTAGTCTTGGACATCATGCCCTGCAGGCGATTTTTCGCTTCCGTGCTGCGCAGGAACACGATGCGCTGCGGCTGCGAATTCGCCGTGGTCGGGCCGTCCCTGGTCAGGTCGTAGAGCGCATGGATGGTGACGTCGGAAATCTCGCCCGGCTCGAAGCCGTTGTAGCTGCGCGCCTTGCGGAACAGCACGTCGAGCGCCGTATCGGAAATCGGTGGCCGGGCCATCGCGTCACTCATCGTCGCCTCCTCACTACAATCGTGGCGCGCAAGCAGAACCCCCGTATGCGCGCAGACGCAAGGTATAGACAAAATAACGCAGGCAGGCCACTAACGCGGTCCAGTGGGCCGCGCGGCGGCCGGTGAATTTATTGTCGAAGGAGTTGCCCAATGTCACGTCCATTGGAGGGTGTCCGCGTTCTCGAACTGGCCCGCATTCTCGCCGGCCCGTGGGCAGGCCAGATCCTCGCCGACCTCGGCGCGGTCGTCACCAAGGTCGAGCGCAAGGGCACTGGCGACGACACCCGCGGCTGGGGCCCGCCCTTCGTCCCCGCCAAGGACGGCAGCCACCTCGGCGCCGCCTATTTCCATGCTGCCAACCGCGGCAAACGCTCCATCGAACTCGATTTCGAAAGCGAAGACGGTAAGCGCATCGTGCGCAAGCTCGCCGCGCAGTCGGACATTTTGATCGAGAACTTCAAGGTCGGCGGCCTCAAGAAGTTCGGCCTCGATTATGAATCGCTGAAGGAAGTGAACCCGCGGCTGATCTATTGCTCGGTGACGGGCTTCGGCCAGACCGGCCCCGACGCACCGCGCGCCGGCTACGATTTGATGGCGCAGGGCATCGGCGGCTTCATGGATCTCACCGGCACCGCCGATGGCGAGCCGACCCGCGCCGGCGTTCCGGTCTCGGATATTTTCACCGGCGTCTATTCCGTCGTCGGCGTCCTCGCCGCGCTCCAGCAGCGCGAGCGCACCGGCAAGGGCTGCTACGTCGATACGTCGCTGATCGATTCAACCGTCGGCGTGCTTGCCAACCAGGCGCTGAATTTCCTCGTCTCCGGCGATGTGCCCAAGCGCATCGGCACCACGCATCCGAACATCGTGCCGTATCAGGTGTTCCCGGTGGCGGATGGCTTCGCCATCGTCGCGACCGGCAACGACAATCAATATAAGAAATTCGTCACCGTGCTCGGCGCGCCGGAACTCGGCACCGACCCGGCCTATCTGGTCAACAAGGACCGGCTGGCGAAGCGCACCGAACTCGTCGCCAGGATTTCCGAACTGACGAAGAAAATGAAGCGCGATGATCTGCTGGCGAAACTGGAAGCCGTGCAGGTCCCGGCCGGCCCGATCAACAACCTCGATCAGGTGTTCAAGGACCCGCAGGTCGTGCATCGCGGCATGAAACTGGAACTCAAGAGCGACGACGCGGTCGGCGGCGTCATTCCCGGCGTCCGCACGCCCATCGTGATCGACGGCGCGCCGATGGCGTCGCCGAACCCGGCGCCGAAGCTCGGCCAGCATACGCAGGAAGTGCTGAAGGAAATCGGCGAGGCGTAAAACACCCGCTGTCACACGTCACCACTCTCGTCATGGCCGGGCTTGTCCCGGCCATCCCGCTTAGGCGGGCACAATGCGTCTCTTGTCGGGATCACCGGAACACGGCGCTTCGCGCCGGTCCGGTGATGACGAAGAATCACCCCGCCGTCTTCACCAATTCAACCGACGGTTTTGCCAACCGCCGCACGGCGTTCGACGTCACGATGGTGCGGTTTTCCGCGAAGGCTTCGTGGTTCTGCTCGATCTCGCCGAGGTCGTAGCGGTAGTTCACCATCAAGCCGGCTGCCTGCCGGATGCCGCGATCCGACATATCGCCCGGCCAGTTCAGCCGGTCGAGGCTTGCGCCATTGCCGAGATGGAAACGCGCGACCGGATCGTAAGGCATCCGCCCGCGCCCGCGCGCATACATGAAATATTGCGCGGCGGCGCGCAGGATCGGCTCGCGCAGCTTCGGAATATTGGCTTCCTCGCGCCACCAGCCGGGCGCATCGAGCGCCGCCAGCGTGGCACGGTCTTCCACCGATAGCTGGGTCTGTTCGTTGCTGCGTTCCTTGCGCAGCCATTCGGCAAAGCGCGGCACCGGCGACAGCGTCACGAACGTCGTGAGTTTCGGCAGTTCGCGCGAGACTTCCTCGACCACCTGCTTGATCAGGAAGTGACCGAAGCTGACGCCCGCCAGACCGCGCTGGCAGTTGGAGATCGAATAGAACACCGCGGTCGTCGCCGTGAACGGATCGGCCGGCTCGCGCTTGGCGCCGAGGATCGGCGCAATCGCGTCGGGGATCGACGGCGTCAGTGCGACTTCGACAAAGATCAACGGCTCATCGACCAGTGCCGGATGAAAGAACGCATAGCAGCGGCGATCCGGCGGGTCGATGCGGCGGCGCAGGTCGTCCCAGTTCTCGATTTCGTGGACCGCCTCGTAGCGGATGATCTTTTCCAGCACAAGCGCCGGACTCGACCAGTCGATCCGGCGCAGCACCAGGAAGCCGCGATTGAACCACGACGTGAACATGTGGACGAAGTCGGCATCGAGTGCACCGAGATCGTCGCGATGCTCCATGGCGTCGATCAATTGTTCGCGCATTTCGACCAGCGCAGCGGTGCCGCCCGGCGCAAGGTTGAGACGGCGCAACAATTCCTGACGGCGCGGTTCGGCGGCGACATGAAGATCGGCCGCGGCCTCATCGGTCGGCGAGGTGCGCCAGGCCTCAACAGCCTTGTCGAGCGCCGTGCGGTCTACGCCAAAACGCGTCGCCAAAGCTTCGAAGAACGCGATGCGCGGCCCGGTGGTGAGTTCGTCATAGCGGTGCAGAATTTCGCGCGCCAGCGCGACACCGGAAGCCTCGCCCCGCCCGGAGAGCAAATGCTCGCAAAGTTCCACCAGCGATTCTGAATGCCGGGCCGCGTTGTCGTAGCGGCTGCGGCCACGATCCATCAGCGCGCGGCCACGGTCGGCGATGGTCTGCAGCAGTTCGCCAAAGAATGAGGTGTTCATCTGTTACGCGCTCATCCTGTCAGGTGATCCGATAACCCACGTAACAATGTCACGCACGGGGCACAAGATAACAACCCGGCGCATCGCGCAAATGACAAAAGCAAACATCCCTGCCACCGCTTGGGTGACAGGGATGTTGGCGCAAAAGAATGACGGAATGAAGGAAGTCCGATTGCCTAAAGCGTTACCATTCCCGCCTATTCGAGCTTGACGCCGGCGTCCTTGACCACCTTGCCCCAGCGCACGACCTCGTCCTTGACGAAGGCCCCGAATTTCTCGCCGGTCAGATTTGGAATGTCCGATCCGTTCCGCGCCCATGCCTCGCGAATGCTCGGCGCCTGCAGCGCCTTGGTGAGTTCCTGGGTCATGCGCGCGACAATGTCAGCCGGCGTGCCCTTGGGTGCCCAGATCGCGTACCAGGTCGAGACTTCAAATCCTTGCAAGCCCGCCTCCGCGGAGGTAGGGAGATCGGGAAATGCTGGCGTCCGTTTCGGCGCGGCGACCGCCAGCGCGTGCAACGTGCCGCCACTGATCTGCGATGCGGAAGTTCCAAGACCGTCGAACATCACATCGACCTGACCGGCAACCATGTCACCCATCGCCGGGCCTGCGCCGCGATAGGGCACATGGAGAATGTCCGTCCCGGTCTGCAACTTGAACAGTTCGCCGGCGAGATGGTGCGTGGTGCCGGCACCTGCCGAAGCGTAAGTCGCCTTGCCGGGATTGGCCTTCACAAAGTCGATGAATTCCTTCAGCGTTTTCGCTGCGACACGTTTCGGATTGACGACGATCACCTGTGGCGGCTGCGCGATCAGCCCGATCGGGATAAAGTCCTTCTCGATGTCGTAGTCGAGCTTCGGATAAATGGCCGGCGCAATGGTGTGATGCGCCGCGCCCAAAAAGAACGTGTATCCATCCGGCGCCGCCTTCGATGCCATCGAGGCGCCGACCGTGCCACCCGCGCCCGCGCGATTTTCGATCAGCACGCGCTGGCCGAGCTGGCCGTCGAGTTGCTGCGCAAGCGGACGGGCAAATGCATCGGTGCCGCCACCTGCGGCGAATGGCACCACGAACATGATCGGTTTCTGAGGCCAGGACTGGGCCGGCGCCTGGCCATGCGCCGGTGCTGCAATGGCGATAAGGCCCGCCAGAATAACTGGGATTCTCATGATTTCCTGCCCTCGATGAAGCGTCTTATTATGCTAGTATGGAACGGTAGATCGCCGTTAAAGTCAAAGACAAGATAGGCAGTTTGGAACCTACCCATGGCTAACCCCGCACCGCCCGCCTCAATCCGCGTCCTCTGCACAAATGGCCTGAAAACCGTATTTGAAGCCATTGGCAACGACCTGCAAAAGGCAACCGGCATCGGCTTTTCCGCCGAGTACGGATCGACCGCCAAGTTCACCGACCGAATTGTCGCAGGCGATATTCCCGACGTGACGATCCTGACCGACGAGGCCATCGACAAGCTGATCGTGCTTGGCAAGCTCGCGGACCCACGCTTCGACATTGCCAGGTCCTTCATCGGCGTCGCCGTCAAGCAGGGCGCGCCGCGCCCGGACATCAGCACCAAGGCCGCATTCATCCAGACCCTGAGAAATGCCAAATCGATTGCGCGTTCACGGCTTGGTGCAAGCGGACAGCATTTCGGCAAGTTGCTGGAGCAGTTCGGTCTCGCCGAAGAACTCGCACCGAAGATTACAGCCTATGATGGTATGGCCGGGCAAACCTGCGCCGACGGCAACGCCGAGATCGCGATCCAGCAGATCAGCGAGCTGATGCCGGTTGCGGGCCTCGACATCGTCGGACCATTGCCGCCCGAGATTCAGAAGAGTTCCATCTTCTCGGCCGGCATCGGCGCCAATACCACGCAGCGCGCCGCGGCCGAGCGCTTCATCGCCTACGTCAAGGCGCACGACTGCGACGCCATCCTGCGCGCAAAAGGCCTCGAGCCGGCGTAACGCATCATGACCGCAGCAACGCAAGACACCGGGCGCATCGGCCTGCGCCACACGATCCTCTGCCTCGCGCTCCTCTGGCTCGCGGGCAACGGGCTGCGCCTGACGATCCTCGCGATCCCGCCGATCATCCCGTTGATCCACGACGACCTGCACATGTCGGAAACCCAGGTCGGTATCCTGTCGGGCCTGCCCGCTGCGCTGTTTGCGCTCGCCGCCGTGCCGGGTTCGCTGCTGATCGCGCGCTTCGGCGCGCTGACGGCGCTGATCGTCGGTCTGCTGGCGACCGGCATTGGCTCAGCGCTGCGCGGCATATCGAACGATGTCGCGATGCTTTACGCGACCACGATCCTCACCGGCTTCGGCGTCGCCGTGATGCAACCCTCGATGCCGCCGCTGGTGCGCGCATGGCTGCCGCACAAGATCGGTTTCGCGACGGCGCTCTACACCAACGGCCTGCTGATCGGCGAGGTACTGCCGGTCGCGCTCACCGGCCTGCTGGTGATGCCGATGGTCGGCGGAAGCTGGCGTGCGGATGTGGTGGTCTGGGGGGTGCCCTGCGTGGCCATTGCGCTGATCGTCTTTCTGCTCGCGCCGCGATCCGCCGCGCCGGTTGTCGCCGCCATCCCGAAGAAATGGTGGCCCAACTGGAAGAGCGGCCTGATCTGGCGCCTCGGCATCATGCTCGGCAGCGTCAATGCCCTCTACTTCTCGACCAACTTCTTCATCCCGAATTACCTGCGCGTCACCGGCCACGCCGCCGACATCGACGCTGCGCTTACCGCGCTCAATGTCGGCCAGCTCCCGGCATCCGTGCTGCTATTGTTCTTCGCCAGCCAGTGGATCCGCCAGAAGTGGCCCTATTTCGTCAGCGGCGTCCTCTGCCTGCTGTCGGTCCTCGCTATCCTCTATGGCGACACGCTCCTGATCATCGGCGGCGCGGCCATGATCGGTTTTGCCGCAGCGGCCGTGCTGATCCTGATGCTGGCCCTCCCCCCGCTGCTAAGTCCGCCGGACGACGTCCACCGCACTGCGACAGCGATGTTCACCATCAGCTACTCCTGCGCGCTGATCGTGCCGGTATTGAGCGGTATTGCATGGGATTTGAGCGGCATTCCCGCCGCAGCGTTCATTCCCATCGGACTTTGCGCGATTCTGCTCATCGTGCCGTCGCTCAGCTTCCAGATTCGCCCCTATCAGGGCTGACGCGCACGCGGCGGTAGCGTGTAGCGGGTATCAGGCATTCCGTGGATGCCTCGACCGGACGGTTCCGTTGCGCTATCTGTGGCGCCGAAAATTGTTCCCAAAGCCGCAAGCTCAACCGACGCTTGCGCCAACCCGATGGGATGAAACAGTGACCGACCCGACCAAACCAATTGCGGCTGAATCCTTCCTCGGACGCCTTGCCGAGCGCGGCGTTGAATACGTGTTCGCGAATGCCGGCACCGACTTCGCGCCGATCATCGAAGGCATTTCCCGCAACGCCGGCAAGGTGAAATTCCCGCGTTTCATAACCGTGCCGCATGAGAACGTCGCGATGGCGATGGCGAACGGCTACTACCGCATGTCGGGCAAGCCCGCCGCCGTGATGGTCCACGTCACCGTCGGCACCGCCAACACGGTCTGCGGCCTGATGAACATGGCGCGCGACAATATTCCGGTTCTGCTGTGCGCAGGCCACACGCCGTTGACCGAAACCGGCCACGAGGCTTCGCGCAACGGCGCGATCCACTGGGGCCAGGAATCGTTCGATCAGGGCGGCATGGTCCGCGAGTTCGTGAAGTGGGATTACGAAATGCGTGCTGGCCAGCCGGCCGGCGCACTCGTCGACCGCGCGCTCGATATCTCCATGACCGAGCCGCGCGGCCCGGTTTACATGTGTCTGCCGCGCGAAGTGCTGGCAAACGAAGCCGTGCCGATGCGCCGCGACAACGTCCGCCCGCTCGGTGTCGCGGCCGCAGTGCCGAGCCAGAAGGTGATCGAAGAAGCTGCAGCGATGATCGCCAAGGCAGAATATCCGCTGATCATCACTGCTGCGCTCGGCCGCTCGGTCGAAGCTTTTAACGCGCTGTCCGATCTCGCAGGCGATTTCGCCATTCCGGTTGTTCAGCCGTTTGCCACCGATCTCAGCCTGCCGACCAACCACCCGATGTCGCTCGGCTTTGAAACCGGCGCGCACCTCGGCATGTCCGACTGCGTGATCGTCATCAACGCGGGCGTGCCATGGATGCCGCGCATGACGAAGCCTAAAGCGAGCGCCAAGGTGATCCAGATGGCGGTCGATCCGCTGGTAAGCCGCCATCCGTTCCGCGAATTCGAAGCCGACCTGATGGTCGGCGGCGACCCCGTCGCCGGTCTCGTCATGCTGCGCGAAGCCCTCGCGAGCGCGATGAAGAACAAGACCGCAGCAATCGATGCGCGCCGCAAGACGGCCGCCGCCGCCAAGGAAGAAATGAAGAATGCACGGGCCAAGCTCGTCAACACTGTGAAGGACCAGTCGCCGATCCATCCGGCGTGGCTCGCACATTGCCTGAATGAAGCAAAGTCCGAAGACGCAGTGCTTTGCAACGAACTTGGCACGTCGCCGAACCGTCTGGATTTCACCAAGCCGCTGAGCTTCATCGGCACGGGGCTTGCCGGCGGTCTCGGTGCGGGTATCGGGACTTCTCTCGGCGCCAAGCTCGCTGCGCCGAACCGCGAAGTGATTTCCTGCATCGGCGACGGCTCGTACATGTTCGGCAATCCGGTGCCGTTCCACTACACATCGCGCGCCGAAAACTTGCCGGTGCTTACCATCGTCGCCAACAACCACCAGTGGCTCGCCGTGCGCGCCTCGACGCTTGCGGTCTACCCGGATGGCGCGGCCTCGAAAGCCAACGTCATGCCAATCACCGAACTGTCGCCCTCCCCGGCCTTCGAAAAGGTTGTCGAGTCATGCGGCGGCTACGGCGAGAAGGTCGAAGCCGCGCACGAGCTGCTGCCGGCACTCAAGCGCGCGCTCGACAAGGTGCGCAACGGCACGCAAGCCCTGCTCAACGTCTCGACCACGCAAGGTACGCGCTAACCGGCACGCGCTAACGCGCCGAAAGCCCTTGCGATAAGGCACTTATCGCAGCTTGCGGTTCGTCAGATATCAAGCCCCGCGGATCAATCCGCGGGGCTTTTTCATGACCTGAAACCAGCGGCCTGAAATTGACAGGCTTGAATTAATCCCTATGCTGATTAATTATGGAAATGCGCTGTCAAGGCGCCACGCTTTCAGGGCGGAAACTGCATCATGAAATTCGGCGTCCAGTTTTTTCCGAGCGTCAGCCCGCAGCAGAAAAGTGCGCGGGATTACTTCACAGAATCGCTCGCGATTGCGGAAGAAGCCGAGAAGCTCGGATTCACCCATGGCCGCACCGTCGAGCATTATTTCGAACGCTACGGCGGCTTCAGCCCGAACCCCATCGTGTTCCTCGCCGCACTGTCGCAGCGGACCAAGACCATGCGCATGGTGACGGGCGCGGTGCTGCCGGTGTTCAACAACCCGCTCAAGCTCGCCGGCGAGATCGGCATGCTCGATGCAATTTCAGTCGGCCGCGCCGACATCGGTTTTGCGCGCGCGTTCCTGCCGCATGAGTTTCGCCGCTTCAACATTTCACCAAATGAATCGCAGGCGCGTTTCCGCGAAGGACTTGAGCAGGTCGGTCTGTTGCTGTCGCAGGAGAACGTGACGCACAAGGGCCAGTTCCATTCGTTCGAGAACGTGACATCGCTGCCGCGCCCAACGCAGACGCCACGGCCGAAGTTCTGGATCGCGGCAACGCAGACGCAGGAGTCCTTCGAGTTCGCCGCGCGCAACGGCTACGCGCTGATGACGATCCCGATTGGACCGATCAAGCCGCTGGTCGCGCTTTACCGCAAGGTCTGGAAGGAATGCGGCCATCCGGGCGAAGGCGAAATCATGATCGCCTTCCACATGTTCTGCCACAAGGACGGCAAGGCGGCGCGCGACATCGCCCGCGAACCGTTCGAGGATTATTTCAGGGCCGTGTCGGAATCGGTGAGCGACTGGACCTCGCACAAGACCGTCTCGAAGGACTATCGCGACTACGACAAGTCGATGGAAAAGATGAAAGCCTCGACGCTTGAAGGCCAGATCGAGGGCGGCGGCGCGTGGATCGGCACGCCCGAAGAGATCAAGGCGAACATTGCCGGCGCGTTCGACAAGTTCGGGCGCTTCGAACATGCCTCGATCCAGGTCAATTTCGGAACCCTCGACTTCGCGGAGGCCCAGCGTTCGATGCGGCTATTCGCTTCAAAGGTCATGCCGTCATTCGCGGACCAGGTCTAAAAACCGTTTGATTCTTCGGCCTCGAATTTGTACCCAAAGGCGGCTTTTACGCCCTCAACGGCAAACCGGCAGGCTCTCGATGTCGAACGAAGAACAGTGGTTACAGGTAGGCGCGGCCGCCAACCTCGGCGAAGGTTCGATGATGGGCATCGAGCACGGCGACCTGCAGATCGCGGTCTATAATGTCGAGGGCGAATTCTACGCCACCGACAATATCTGCTCGCACGCCTTCGCGCTGTTGACCGACGGCTTCCTCGACGGCGACGTGATCGAATGCCCGCTGCATGGCGGCTGCTTCAAGATCAAGACCGGCGAAGGCATGGGCGCGCCGATCTCGGAAAACATCAAGACCTATCCGGTGCGCGTCACCGGCGGCACGATCGAGGTCAGGGTTTCCTGACCCCCGGCGGAGCGGATTTGCGTTTCGCTTTCGGCTTGGCTGGCGCGGCTTCTGCGCCCTCGCCGTCCACACTTTCGTCTTCCAGCTTGCCGTGCGCATCCAGCACGACCCGCACCATGCGGACGAATTCCTTGCGATCGGCAGACGACAGCGGGCGCAGGATTTCCTTCTGTGACTTGTCGACGCTCGGCGCCGCCGCCTTGAGGAGGCGCGCCCCTTTCGGTGCAAGGAACAGGGAATTCGCCCGCTTGTCCGTCTTGCCGGGTTGCTTGCGGATCAGCCCGCGCTGCGCCAGCGTTTCGACAATGCGTGCCGTCATGGAGCGGTCGATTTTCGTGACCTGTGACAGCCGCACCTGATCGACGCCGGCCTGATCTTCAATGGCCAGCAGCGTGACGAACTGGGTTGGCGTGAGCCCCAGGCCCTCGGTTTCCTGATGGAAAACCAGCACCGCCATTTGTTGCAGCCGGCGGATGAGATGACCGGGCCAGACAAACTTGTCGCTATTGGTTTTCATGCGTGAAACTAGGTGCTATGCGGTAGGTCCGTTGCCCATAGAAGCAACCATCCCTATGGTGTCAATCTCATTCACACAGCGAAGTCGTAGTCTTTTGGACGCGTAATCCCTTGAAGGTGCTTGCATGAAGATCTGTTGGTTCAATGAAAATAAGCTCGGCCTGGTCGAAGGCGACTCTATCCTCGACGTCAGCGCGGCCCTGAAGGTGCTGCCGGCCCAGAGCTATCCCGCCACCACCAAGGGCGACCCGCTGATTGCCAATCTGGCACGCGTGCAGGACGAAATTCGCAAGCTGGCGCCGGGCGCCAGGAAGATTCCGGTCAAGGGCGCCAGGCTCCTCAGCCCGGTTGCCGCACCGACCAAGATCATCGGTGTGCCGGTCAACTACATCAAGCATGTCGAGGAAGCCGCCTCGCAGACCGATGTATTTCCGCTGCGCCACCAGCAGGGCACCGTCATCGATCAGGGCTTCTTCCTGAAGTCCAACTCGTCGCTCGTCGGCCCGAGCGAAGGCGTCAAATTGCGCTTCCCGGACCGCCGCAACGATCATGAAATGGAACTGGGCATCATCATCGGCAAGTACGCCAACAATATTCCCGAAGAAGGCGCGCTCGATTACATCGCTGGCTATTGCATTGCGCTCGACATGGTCGTGCGCGGCACGGAAGACCGCAGCTTCCGGAAGTCGATCGATACTTATTCGGTCGCCGGCCCGTGGATGGTGACGGCCGATGAAATTCCAGATCCCGGCCATCTCAAGTTCAGCCTCGCCGTCAATGGCGAGGTACGTCAGGCATCTAACACGCAGTTTTTGCTGCTCAACATCCAGAAGCAGATTTCGTTTGCGTCGCAATGGTACGCGCTGCATCCCGGCGACATCATCATGACCGGCACCTGCGAAGGCGTGTCGCGCGTGCTGCCGGGGGACGTCATGCACTGCGAGATCGAGAAGATCGGCGAGATGGATGTGAAGGTCGAGGCGGCGTAAGCGCGCTCGTCGCACAATTTCTAACTCGTCATCACCGGACCGGCGCAAAGCGCCGTGTTCCGGTGACCCCGATCAGGGACGCAGCCTGCTCACCTAAGCGAGATGGCCGGGATAAGCCCGGCCATGACGACGGATTTTATTGCAAGGCTTTAGTTTTTTTAACCCACATCGACCGGACGGGCTTCGTCCTCGGTCCATTCCGACATCGAGCCGTCGTAGAGCTTCGCCGGGCGGCCGAGCACTTCGGACAGCACGAACCAGTTGGCCGCTGCCTGATGGCCGGTGTTGCAGTAATTGACGACCGGCAGCGCGGGCAGATTGCCGAACAGCTTGTCGAGTTCAGCCTTCGGCTTCAGCCGCTTGGTTTCCTTGTCGAACACCTGCGTATGGTCGATCAGCAATGCCTTCGGCAAACGTCCGCCGCGCTTGGCCTGCGGGCTCTTTTCAGTGCCCGCATAATAGCTCGCCGAACGGCTGTCGAGCATCGTCTCGCCGCCGTTCGCAATCGCCACTTCGACCCTGGCGAGATCGGCGCGCAACTCCTCGCGCAGCTTCACCGGATAGGCTGACACCGGCGTCGCCGCCTGCTGGCCGGCTTCCGTTGCCCTGCCCTGCCACGACGCCATGCCGCCATCGAGGATCGAAACCTTGTCGTGTCCGCAAACCTTCAGCGTCCAGTAGACCCGCGCGGCGGCGCAGAAATCACCCGGCGAGGTACCCGCAGACACGATCACCGCATGATGATCGGGTTTCAGTCCAATGCGGCCGAACAATTCCGACAGGTATGACAGCTCCGGCAACATGCCGGTCGCCATGCCCTTCACGGCGCGCCAGTTGTCCTTGACGTAATCGGTATGCACCGCGCCCGGCACATGCGCCGCTTCATAGGCTGCCGCGCCGCCGCCATCGACGGCCGAGCGAATGTCGAACACGACAACGCCGCTGTTGCCGAGATTGCCGGCCAGCCAGTCCGCGGATACGAGGGGCGCTGAATGTGTCATGCGTCCTGATTATCCAGCCAGCATGCCTTTTGCAATCTCGCTGAAAGACTGCCTGCTAGACCGTGACCCGCTTTGCCGCAGGATCGCGATGCCCGTGCAGCTTGAGGCGCGAGCGCGCGACCGTGAGGCGGCCATCGCCGGTTGGCTGGAAGAACACGCTGTAACGCTTCGCGGTTTCCTCGAAAGCGGCGGCGTCGGCATTCTTCACCACATCGAATGCGTCGAAGCCTGCGCGCAGGTAAAATACGAACTGGTCGCGCAAAATCTGACCCGTCGCGCGCATTTCACCTCGATAGGCATAACGTTCGCGCAGCAGGCGCGCCTGGCTGTAGGCGCGGCCATCCCTGAAGATCGGGAACACCAGCGCGACAAGTGCGAGTTTGTCGAGGTAAGGCACCAGCTCGCTGACATCCATGTTATTCGGCCAGATCACACCGACCGGCGCGGCGCGCTGCATCAGCTCTGCCGCATCGGCGAGAAAACGCGCGGCCGGAACCAGCACCGCGCCCTGCTCCGGGATCGGCGCATCGTCTTCAACGCGCGTGAAGGTATCCGCGGCGATGCGGCTGCCCTTAACGAGTGGCATAGACGCGCTCCTTGAACGGTTCGACGCCGACGCGCTTGAACGTATCGATGAACAGTTCATCGGGCCGCTCGCGCAGCGCCAGATAGGCCTCCGCAAGATCTTCGACCGCGTCGACAACATCGTCATAGGGTACCGCCGGCCCCAGCAGGGTGCCGAGCTGCGCATTTTCGTCGGCCTTGCCGCCAATGCTGATCTGATAAAACTCTTCGCCGTTCTTCTCGACACCGAGGATGCCGATGTGACCGACGTGATGATGGCCGCAGGCATTGATGCAGCCTGAAATATTGACGTGCAGCCGGTTGAGGCTTTTGGCGAGATTCGGCTCGGCGAAACGCTTGGAGATTTCCTGTGCCACCGGGATCGCGCGCGCATTGGCAAGGCTGCAATAGTCGAGGCCGGGGCACGCGATGATGTCGGAAATCTGGTTGACGTTCGGCGTCGCGACGCCGATGGCGTCGAGCGCCTTGAACACTTCCGGTAGGTCGCGCTGCGCCACCTGCGGCAGCACGAGGTTCTGCTCGTGGCCCACGCGGATTTCGCTGTAGCTATAGCGGTCCGCGATGTCCGCGATCTTGTCCATCTGGTCGGCGGTGCAATCGCCGGTCGGCTTGCCGATGGGCTTGAGCGACAGCGTAACAATCGCGTAGCCCGATTGCTTGTGCCTGCTCACCGAATTGGCGTGCCATGTCGCGAAACGCGCGTCCGCTTGCGCGGCCTTCAATTCCGGCGGGTTGTCCAAAAGCTTTTCATAATCGGGATACTGGAAGCGCGTCGCGATGTCGGCGATGACGTCCTTGTCGAGCGCCAGCGAGCCGTCCTTGATGTTCTGCCACTCGGCATCGACTTCCTTGCCGAACTGCTCGCCGCCCTTGTCATGGACCAGAATCTTGATGCGCGCCTTGTAGATGTTGTCGCGCCGTCCGTACTGGTTATAGAGCCGCAGCACGGCCTCGATGTAGGTCAGCACATCGCGTACCGGCAGGAACTGCTTGATGGTCTTGGCGATGAACGGCGTGCGGCCAAGGCCGCCGCCCACCATCACTTCAAAGCCTGCTTCGCCGGCGCCGTTCTTGTGCATGCGCAAAGCGAGATCGTGAATGCGCAGCGCAGCACGGTCGTGATCCGACGCGCCGACGGCAATCTTGAATTTACGCGGCAGGAACGAAAATTCGGGATGCAGCGTGACGTGCTGGCGGATCAGCTCGGCCCAGACGCGCGGGTCCTCGATCTCGTCCGGCGCAACGCCGGCCCATTGATCGGTCGTAATGTTGCGCACGCAATTTCCTGAAGTCTGCATACCGTGCAGGCCGGCATCGGCGAGGTCCGCCATGGCGTCCGGCAGCTGCGCGAGCTTGATCCAGTTGAACTGGATGTTCTGGCGCGTGGTGAAATGCCCGTAGCCGCGATCATACTTGCGCGCGACATGCGCGAGGCGGCGCATCTGCACCGCCGACAGCGTGCCGTAGGGAATGGCGATGCGCAGCATGTAGGCGTGAAGCTGCAGATACACGCCGTTCATCAACCGCAGCGACTTGAATTCGTCCTCGGTGAGTTCGCCGGAAAGCCGGCGCGCGACCTGGCCGCGGAATTCGCTCACGCGTTCCGTCAGCAGGGTCCGGTCGAATTCGTCGTAAAGGTACATGAAGCCTCAAGCGCCGTAGGAATACGGCAGTTCAATCGTCGGGCCGCGCATGCGGATTTGTTCGCGCAGGTTGCCCGGCAGGATGCGGTCATCCTCGAGCTTCACCGGCGCCACATAGACGTCCACCGCATTGATGCCATCGGCCTTGGCGGGGGTCAGCAATTCGGTTGCAGCGGTGGCGTTCGACACGACCGCAGCATCGGCGATGTCCGTCGTCCACTGGTGGCGGGCGGTACGGTAGACCACGGCGCCATCGCCCAGCCGGTTGGCGGTGACGACGCTGGGACCGGCAATCTTGATCTTCTGTTGCAGCGGAGAGGTCATGGCAGCCTCGCTTGGGCGGTTCTGGGGCATCAGCGCCCCAAAGCCTGAATATAGAATTATTTTCTATACACCCGCCTATCAAGCCCCGCAAATAGAAGAAAATTATTGCACGAACCCCCTGTTGGTAGGCATTTCATACCAACAACGCCTGCGCGGGTGGGTATTTCCTTCGCACCCGCGCGGGCGTCACTTTTGGTCTGGTTTTAGGCGCGCAATTTCACGGCTTCCACGCAACCCGCCCGCTCGGTGCCGGCCTTCAGCCAGGCCGCAAACTTCGGGTACTTCGTGAGATCGTATTTCATGCCGGTCAGCGTGAAAACCACGCTCGCCACCATGAAGTCCGCCATGTCCCAGCGATCGACGCCAAAGTATTTGTGTTCGGCGAGATAGTTCTCCAGCACCTGCAGCTTGGACACCATCTCGGCCTCGGCAGCCTTGGCGACGGCGGCATCGCGCTTTTCCGGCGGCAGCATCACGGTCTGCTGGAACAGCGTGACCATCGGCTTCTCGAAGTCGTTGGCGATGAAGAAACCCCACTGCATCGCACGGCCCTCGCCCTGCACCGTCGCCGGCCACAGCGGGCTTTTGTATTTGCGGGCGAGGTAGAGATTGATCGCCGCCGACTCCCACATGATGAAGCCGTCGTCATCGATGGTCGGGATGCGGGCATTCGGGTTGAGCTTGAGGTACCAGTCTTCCTTGGCCTGCGCGCCAGGGACGTGGATCGTCACCGGGACGTGCTCGAACGCAATACCGGATTCCTTGCAGAGCCACAGCACGCGGAACGCGCGCGAGCGCGCCTGACCGTAGATTTTCAGCATTCGATCCTCCCCCAGATTTCATTTTTGGACGGCATATTTGACGGCGATTTTACCGTTGCGATAGGTGTAACCGTCATTCGCCGCCATTTGAACGGGGCTTGCTGCATCGCAGCTATTTTTCTGATTTTTGTCCACCTGAAAGACAGAGGGGATTGGCCTTACTGATACTACCTTATGGCACACCGGGAGCGCCACCCAATGGTGCAATGCACAACATAAAGTCCTTGTTTATTGGGTTTTACGCCAGTCGTCCCGCGTAGCCCATCATGAAAAATACAGTGCTTTTTATAAGATACTATCTTTACGAGCCTCCGGTTTGCTGCTTAGCTGCCGCTCATGACGACGGACCTCGCCACGGCAGCCCCCGCCAAGCGCTTCCATATCGCTGGACGCGCGGCGTCGCTGTCGTCGCAGATCGTCACGCAGGTGCGCGACGACCTTTACGAGAAGCGGCTCAAGCCCGGCGACTTCGTCGGCACCGAAAAAGACCTCGCGGCGCGCTATGGCGTCAGCCGCATCGTGGCGCGCGACGCGCTGCGCACCCTCTCCGCCTTCGGCATTGTCGAGATCCGCATGGGCAAGGGCGGCGGCGCGCGCATCGCGCCGGGCAACCCGCGCCTGTTCGCCGAGGCGCTCGCCGTCCAGCTTGAACTCGCCGGCGTCACCGCCGCCGAAGTGCTGGACGCCCAGCGCGCCATCGAGACGCTGGCCGCCGAACTTGCCGCCGAACACGCCACCGCAGCCGACATCGCGCGGCTCAAGCGCCTGTTGAGCGAAGCCGAAGCGGTGATGGACGACGTCGATGCCTACACCCGCTCCTCGCACGAATTTCACCTCGCCGTCGCCGAGGCTTCGCATAACCGCGTGCTGGTCGTGCAGTTCCTGTCGCTGCATCACGTCTCCTGGCCGTCGCGCAACAAGACGCTGACGCCAAAAGTGGCCAGGCACGTTCTCGACATTCACAAACAACTTGCCGCGCTGATCGAGGCGCGCGACGCCGCCGGCGCGCGCAAACTGATGGACGACCACGTCAAGATGATACGCACCCGCCGCGTTGCAGAACGCGACACCCACATTTGCTGAAGGGTTTTTCGCCGGGAGCAATTCCGGCGCACCGAATGGCCAGCGCCGGTCATGTTTTCGCTAACCGCCAATGAACCGCTTGAACCAACCAAACGCAGGAGACACGCGATGAAAAATTCCAAGTTCGTCATTCAGCCGCACTTCCGGCTCCAGGAATGGGTCGCCGAGGAAAAGGGCTACTTCAAGGACGAAGGCCTGGATTACATTTTCCAGGAAACCATCAAGTCGACCGACGGCAAGGCGCACGCCTCCGGCGACAAGAGCGGCGCGATGCAGACGTTCGAGAAGGGCCGCACCTCCGACGTGAGCTGCGCCTGCCACTGGACCGTCGACGTCGCCGCCACCAAGGGCCACGGCAAGCTCTACAGCGAGGTTTACTCGGTCTCTCCGGCGGGCATCTTCGTGCCGGCGGATTCCAGGATCAAAACACCCGCCGATCTCGCCGGCGTGCCGATCTCGGTCGGCTACCAGTCGGGCAGCCACTACTCCACGATCCAGTCGCTGGAACCGTACATGCCGGCCGACAAGATCAACCTCTCGTTCGTCGAAGGCATGCTCTACAATCGCATGGACCTCCTGCTCGACGGCAAGGTGCCGGCGGCGGCGTTGTTCTCCGGCCCGTACTACATGGCCGAACAGCTCGGCTTCCGTAAGATCATCGACACCACGTTCGTGATCAACACCATGCTGAACGGCGATCCTGACATGGAAGACGTCACGAAGTTCTTTCGCGCCATCCGCCGCGCGCAACGCGACATCGACCTCCGCCCGGACCTCTACCTGCACTATTACAAGAACGAGTTTCCGGAGAAGTATCACGCCATCATGGACACCCGCCGCTGGGGTCCGGGCGAGCGCGTTGTGTTCGAGACCTACACCAAGGAAATCTTCGAAGACACGCTCAAGTGGATCGCCGATCGCGGCATCTTCGCCGACAAGGGCATGGGCGCGGGCAATTACGAAAGCTCAATCGCCCGCGTCGACTAAACGTTATTTGCTGCTAACGGCAACGCCGCGGGTGAAAGCCCGCGGCGTTTTTGTTTTTTAGATCTCAATCGGCCTCATCCTGAGGAGCATCGCATCGCGATGCGTCTCGAAGGATGGGCCGCCCTCGTCCTTCGAGACGCCCGCTTCGCGGGCTCCTCAGGATGAGGGCGGAGGGCTACCGCTTCTTCGACTTCTTGGCTTTCTTCGCGGGCGCTTTCGCAGCCTTCTTTGCAACGGGCTTCGCGGCTTTCTTCACTGGAGCCTTGACGGGCGCTTTTACCTTCTTCGCAGGCTTTTCCTTTTTCGCGGCGGCAGGCGCTTTGACTGCGGCTGGCGCTTTCTCAACAACGGCCACCTTCGCAGGCCTGCCGCTCTTGAGCTTCTTCGTTGCAATCTCCGCGCCCTTCACCAGCGCATCGAGCTTGGCCCAGGCAATGCCGGCGTCGATCTCGTCGGCGGCAGCAAAGCTCGCGAACCCGCAATCCGTGCCGGCAATCACGTTTTCCATGCCGACGATCTCGGCGTAGCGAATGAGTCGCTCCGCGACCAGCTCGGGATGCTCAACCAGCAGCGAACAATGCGTCACGACGCCGGGAATAAGCACGGTGTCGGCGGGCTTCTTGGCTTCGCTCCACAGCCGCCATTCGTGTTCATGGCGCGGGTTCGACGCCTCGAACGAGAACGCGCCGGCCTTCACCTTCAGGATGATGTCGAGCAGGTCCTTGGCTTCCATGTCATGGACGCGCGGACCAATGTTGATCGAATAGCAGGTGTGATAGCGGATCTTCTCACGCGGAATATCGCGCAGCGCGTAATTCAGCGCCTCGACGCGCTTCTCGGCCCAGCGGCGACATTCCTCGATCGAGGCCTTCGGTTCGACCATGTAATAGGTGATGAGACGCGGATCGTCGATCTGGAGCAGGAAGCCGGCATCGACGATGGCCTTGTACTCGACGTGCATCGCGTCGCCGACCGCCTTCAGGTAATCGTCTTCGCTCTTGTAGAACTGGTTGACGTTCCAGTTCTCGATATTGGCAATCGAGATCGACGGCATGAAGGCTTCGGTGACGCCGGTGCCCTGCATCGCCGATTTGAGGTTGTCGAAATCCGTCTGGAGATGCGGCTTGCCGGTATAGGTGATCGGCATGGTGCAGCCGATGCGCGGCTGGCGCGACACCACCGAGCCCGTTGTCAGCTTCTTGTAGAAATCCGGGAATGCCTGCGCGTCGCGCGAGGTCGCCCACGGATTGATGCGCGTGCCGCCGACTTCACGCAAACCGCCGAGGCGGTCGCGCACGTAGGTCACGAAACTCGGCTTGGAGAATTCACCGTCATCGACGATGTCGAGGCCGACCTGCGCCTGCTTGCGCACCACGTCGGCGACCGACTTCTTGAGCAATGCCGCGTCCGTTGCAGGGTCGCCCTTTTCGCCGCGTGCGCGCGCCGCACTCATGTCGAGCAGCGCCTGTGGGCGCGGAAGGCTTCCCACATGGGTCGTCAGAATGCGGTCGGTGCTGCGCTTCATGGTGTACCTGAATCTTTTTTGGGGGGCGTGACGGGCGGTGCAAGGCGCGGCACATTACCGCACCCTTTGAACCTATCACGGCAAGCGGATCGTAATTGGGTCTATGTCCGGGCCGCAGAGCCAACGGCGGCGACGCGCAGACCGATATAGCGGTCGATGGCTGCGGTATCCTTGAGCATATCCGCGGACTTCGCGCTGTGTACGATGGTGCCGCGCTCCAGCACGATCACATTCTGCGTCATCGACAGCGCCAGTTCGGCGTGCTGCTCGGCAAGAATGACGGTGGTGCCCGATTCGGCAATCATCTTGCGGATGAGCCCCGCGATTTCCTCGACGATGATCGGGGCGAGACCTTCCATCGGCTCATCGAGAATGAGCAGCGACGGATTGGTCATCAGCGTGCGGGCGACCGCGAGCATCTGCTGTTCGCCGCCGGAAAGCTGGTTGCCCATGTTGGTCTTGCGTTCAAGCAGGCGCGGCAGCATCTGGTAGATCGCTTCAAGCGTCCAGCGGCCCGGACGCGCCGCGACCGTGAGATTCTCCTCGACCGTCAGCGACGGGAAAATCTCGCGCTCCTGCGCGACCCAGCCGATGCCCAGCCGCGCGCGCAGATGCGGCGCCATCCGCGTGATGTCCTGGCCCTTCCACGCGATGTTGCCGCGACGGAAATTCGTATAGCCCATGATGGTCAGGAACAGCGTCGACTTGCCGACGCCATTGCGGCCTAGCACCGCGAGGCTGCCGTTCTCGGGCAAGTCAAGCGATACCCCGTCGAGTACGACCGCGTCGCCATAGCCCGCGCGCACATCGCGCAATTGCAGAAGCGGCTCAGACATGACCGGAACCCAGGTAAACTTCGCGCACGCGTTCGTTCGCAGCAATCTCGTCCGGCGTGCCTTCGACGAGAATGCGCCCGGACACCATCACAATGATGCGGGATGCAAAACGGAAAACGACCTCCATGTCATGCTCGATGAACAGCACGCTGATGTCGGACGAGATGCCGGCGACGGCGGCGAACAGTTCGCCGCTTTCTTCCTTGGGTACACCGGCTGCGGGCTCGTCGAGTAGCAGGACCTTCGGCTTCGACGCCAGCGCAAGCGCAATCTCAAGGAGGCGCTGCTGGCCATAGGCAAGCTGCTTGGTCGGGCGCTCGCAATGCTCACCGAGCCGCAGCGACGACAGGATGCCATAGGCTTCGTCCGCCGCAGCCTTGCAGCTCGGCAGGCTCTTCCACCAGACTCCGGCTTCACCACGCCGCTCGCAGACCGCAAGCGTGACGGCTTCGAGCGGCGTCAGGTTCGGAAACAGCGTGTTGATCTGGAACGTCCGCACGAGGCCGCGCTTGACGCGCACGTCGGGCGGCACTGCTGTGATGTCTTCGGTGCCGAGCGTGATCTTGCCGCTGTCGGGCGCAAGCATGCCGGTCATCAGGTTGATGAGCGTCGTCTTGCCGGCGCCGTTCGGGCCGATCAGCGCGTAGCGCGCGCCGCGCGGCAGTTCGAGCGAGATATCGCCGGCGACGACGAGCGAGCCGAACTTCTTGTTCAGGCCGGAGGTTGAGAGCGCGATCTCGGTCATGAGCGTCGGCTCCGCACACGATCTATGAGCGCCGCCAGTCCGCCGAGAATGCCGTTTGGCAGGAAGATAATGACGATGACGAGCAGCAGGCCGAGCCAGAAGTACCAGTATTGCGGGTTCATATCGGCAAGCTGATCACGCGCAACCATGAACATCGCGGCGCCGATCAGCCCTCCATAGAGGCGTCCCGCGCCGCCGAGGATCAGCATGACAAGGACTTCTGCCGAACGCTGGAAGCTCAAGGCATCGAGCGCCACGAATTGCGTGGTCTGTGCCGACAGCGCGCCCGCAAGGCCGGCGAAACACGCCGAGATCACATAAACGACCTGCAGGCGCGACTTCATCGGCACGCCAATGGCCGGCATTCGGCGCTGGTTCTCGCGCATGCCCCGCAGCGACAGACCGAATGGCGAATTGATGATGCGGCGAAGAACAAGGAACGACAGAAACGTCGCAACCAGCGTATAGACGTAGGCGGTGCGGCCGAACATATCGAACCTGTAAATGCCGAAGATCGACCACATCTTCACGCCCTGCAGGCCGTCGTCGCCGCCGGTGACGTCGTGAAGACTGTTCGCGATTTCGCCGAACAGGAGACAGAGGCCGACCGTTACCATGATGAGCGCGAAGTGGGTGATGCGCACCATGATGAAGCTGATGAGATAGCCGACCAGCGCCGTGACAACGCTCGCAAACAGCAGCCCCGAGATCGGTTCGCCCCAGCCGTGCTTGGCAAGCAGGCCAGCCGAATAGGCGCCGACGCCGAAATATACCGCGTGACCAAGCGAAACAATGCCGCTGTATCCGACGAGCAGATCAAGCGACAGCGCGAACAGCGCCGCGATGGCAATCTGGCTGCACAGAATGAGGTAGTTCGGGGTCAGCACAAACGGAGCGAGCGTCGCGACCCAGAAAATGATTTCGAGTGCGCGCCAGCGCACCTGCGCGCGCAGCACTTCTTGCGGATTGAACGCCGCCCCTGGTGTTTGAGCGTTCACGTCATCGCCTCGCAAATACGCCGTTCGGGCGCCAGATCAGCAGACCCACCATCACGAGATAAAGAATGAAGCCGCCAATCCACGGCACATAGTATTTGCTGAAAATGTCGATAACGCCGAGCAGGCCGGCGGTGAAGAACGCACCGCGGATCGACGCAAGGCCGCCGACGGCGACGACGATCAGCATATAGACAAGATACTTGAGCGCGAAATTCGGGTCCAAACCCATCGGTTCGATGGCGAGCGCGCCGCCAAGACCGGCAAGGCCAGAGCCGAGCGCAAAGGTCATCATGAATACGTAGTCGACGTTGAGGCCGAGGCCGCGCGCCATGCGCTGGTTATCGACGCAGGCGCGAACCTGCGCGCCGAAGCGGGTGTATTCGAGGCCAATCACCATCAATCCTGTGATGATGAGCGCCGAGACGATAAGGAACAGGCGATAGACGCCGAAGCTGAAGTCGCCGAGCACAATGCGGCCGCGCAGATAATCGGGCAGTTGCACCGGCTGCTGGTTGGTGCCGAACACATAGGCCGCGATCGCAATCGACATGAAGACGATGCCGATGGTCAGCAGCGACTGGTCGAGATCGGTGGCGCGGTAAAGCCGCCGGTAGAGCACACGCTCGAGAACGACGCTGAACAGGGCGGCGGCGAGAAACGCTACCGGGAGGGTAGCGAGGAACGGCCAGCCCATCCTGTTCATCAATGCAATCGCGACGTAGCCCCCGACCATAGCGAACGCGCCATGCGCCAGATTGACGAAGTTCATCATTCCGAGCGTGACGGAAAGGCCGACCGACAGAACGAAAAGCAACATCCCGTAGGCAAAGCCGTCAAACAGGAGGCTGACGAAGCGAGCAATCACAATGTTGGCTTTCAGGTGGATGGAGAAGAATCGCCGGGCGAGAGTTACGCGCCCGGCGACGTTTTGGCGAGTGGAAGATTGACGCGGCGATTACTTCGCCGTGCCATCCGGGTTGAGCTTGCCATCGGCCTTGAGCTGGAGCTTGACCGGGTCCTTGACGGCGTCGAGCTTGTCGAATTCGACAACCTGCGGCTTGCCGTTCACGGTGTCCACGCGACGCAGGTAGATGTTCTGCACGATGTCGCGGGTTTCCGGATCGATCGAAACCGGACCGCGCGGGCTTTCCCAGGCGAGGCCCTTCATGGCGGCGATCAGCGTATCGCCGTCGGCATTGCCCTTGGTCTTTTCCAGCGCCTTGTAGATGAGCTGCATGCCGTCGTAGCCCGAAACCGCGAACTGGTCGGGGTTACGGCCGTTGAGCATTTCGTTGATGCCCTTCACGAACTTGGCGTTGGTGTCGGACTTGTGGGTCCACGAGTAGCTCCAGCCCGAGATGATGCCGAGCGCGGCATCGCCCATGCTCTTGAGCGGCTCGTCGTTCACGAGTTCACCCGAGGAGAAGATCTTCACGGTCTTCGGGGTCACGCCATGTTCGGCGAGCGCCTTGCCGAGCGCGGCCGGCTGTTCGCCGCCGGGCACGAAGATATAGACCGAGTCAGCCTTGGAATCCTTGAGCTGCTGGGCGAACGCCGAGAAGTCCGGGTTCGCGACCGGGAAGCGCACGCCACCGATCACTTCGCCACCGGCTGCCTTGAACGCGGTCTGGAACGCGATTTCCGAGTCGATGCCCGGGCCGTAGTTCGTGACCATCGTAAAGGTCTTCTTGGCGCCGCCGGTCTTGGCAGCCCAGGTGCCGAGCGCACCCATCGCCGCCGGCAGCGGGATCGAGGTGCGGGCGAAGTACGGCGACCTCGCCGTGATGATCGCGGTCGCCGCGTTCATGATGACGGCCACCTTCTTCGATTCGGTGAATACGTCAGCCGCGGCAAGCGCGTCCGGGGTCAGCGAGAAGCCGGCAATGATGTCCACCTTGTCGCGAACGATCAGTTCCTGCGCGAGACGCTTGGCAACGTCCGGGGCCGTGCCGGCCGCACCGGAATCCTTGCGGATGATTTCGATCTTCTTGCCGGCAATCGTGTCGCCATGCTCCTTCATGTAGAGCTTGACGCCAGCGTCCATCATGGTGCCGAGGTCAGCGAACTGACCCGAGAAGCTCATGATGAGGCCGATCTTGATGGTGTCCTGCGCCTGAGCGGGGGCGAGGCCGAGCAACATGGCGGTCGCCATGCCGCCAATTCCTGCAAAAACTTTTTTCATTGGTGTTCTCCCTTCGTGATGACGCCGGAACGCTATGCTTCTTTGAGCCAAAACGGCCTTTCAAGTCGGGCTGGACCGTAATTGCCGCAAAGCGGCACGTCAAACTGACAATACAGTTTTCGGGCGCGACACATTGATTTCAGCCGTCGCGTGTTCAAAAATATTCATTTTTCGTATCATAGCCTTAGCAGGATGTTGAAAAAGGGTCTTCCCTTGGGCCCGCTAGCGTGATTCCGTCTTGTTAACGCAGGACGGAGGTGAGCGATGCGCGGGATGGATGAGAGATCGGGGTCGCTGTTTTCATACGTCGATCTTGAAGGGCGGATTCC
>CANJBX010000049.1 GCA_947472885.1 Hyphomicrobiaceae bacterium | reverse complement strand
GCGGAATCCGCCCTTCAAGATCGACGTATGAAAACAGCGACCCCGATCTCTCATCCATCCCGCGCATCGCTCACCTCCGTCCTGCGTTAACAAGACGGAATCACGCTAGCGGGCCCAAGGGAAGACCCTTTTTCAACATCCTGTTAAGGAAGTTTCAGCGTGACGATCAGGGAGCTGCTGGCCGCCTGAAGCGGCGCTACGATGCCGACGACGCCGTGATTGCAGCCGAGCAGAAGCAGTTTGTGGCGCGGGCGGCGCTTGACCGCGCGCTGGAAAGCGCGCGCGGCAATGCCAGTCAGGGTGAAGTAGCCAAGGCCAAGACAGCCTTGCAGGTTGCTCAGTCATCAGCGACACAGGCGCGCCGGGCGCTGGCCGATATCAAGGCCGATGCCGGCGAGCCTAAGACCAACCAGTATGAAACCGCACTGATCGCAGCCAACAGCCAGGTCGCGGTGGTGCAGGCATTGCTCGATCAAACGCGCATCCGCGCGCCGGCCGTCGGCACGCTGCTGCAGGTTCTGGCGAAGGTCGGCGACACTGCTTCGCCCTCAAGCCTGGAGCCGCTTGCCGTGATCGGCGATCTTTCCGCGCTGCGGGTTCGTGCCGAACTTGACGAGCGCGATATCGGGAAGGTCAAGGCCGGGCAGAAGGTCATGGTGCGTTCGGACGCTTTCCGCGACAAGGAATTTGCAGGCACCGTGACGTCGGTTGCCAGCAGTCTGACGGCAGGCAAGATTTCGCAGCGCGGCCCGCGCCTCCCCGGCGAAATCGAAACGCTCGAAGTATTCGTGGCCTTCGACAATATGCCACCGCTGCCGCCCGGTATGCGGGTCGATGTCTATTTCGTCAGTGACGGCAAATAGCTCGCTACGGCTTGAAGTTATCGGTGATGGTCCAGCCGAGGTCCTTCAACTGCTGCTTGGCCAGCGCGGTCGATTGTCCGGTGATGCGCATTTCCGCTCGGCCGGCATAGCCGTGCGCGCGGGCAGCGCTCGCGATTTCCTTCATTGAGCGCGCGGTGTTATCGGTCCATGACAGCGCATCAATCGGTAGTACGCCAATGACGCCGCCCTGGCGCGTGACGTTGAACGGATAGCCGCCAAGCGTGACAAAGGCCGTCAGCGCGCCGGTCTTGGCATAATAGTCGGACAGTAACTCAGCCTGCTTGCGCATGAAGTAGGCGGCGTCGTGGCGGTTGACCGACGAGGCGCGTGCGATGAATGTGCCGCGGTTCTGCACCGCCGACATGCTCTCCAGCGAGGCCACGATCACGGTGACGTCGAGCGGTGTGAAGGCGCGGTTGGTCAGCAGCGTTTCGCCGGTGGCCGCATCGATGCCCATGTCCGCGATCTTCTTGCGGTTGAGGTCCATCAATTGTGCGGCAGTGAGGTCGCGGGTGAGTTTCGAGATATTGCTCGAGGTCGCGGTGTTGGTGACGATGATGCCGCCGACGCCGGGGATTGCCATCAGCGCGCCGGTGACGACGAGGCCGCCTGCGGCGGCTGCTTCGGAAAGCTGCGTCATCTTGGCGGCGAGGTGCTCATAGTCGGTGTAGGGATCGACGCCGAGATGCACCGCGAGTTCGCGGCGCTTCTTGGTGACACCGAGCAGGCTTTGCATCGGATCGTCGGGCGTCTTGCCCATGTTGTTCATGCCGGAGCCGACCTGCCCGAACAGCGAGCCGATGCCGGACAGCGTGTTGCTGATGGTCTGGCCGGGATTGGTGATGAGTTCGCCGGCGTAGCGGATGGGGCTGAGGCCGGCATCGACCAGCGACTTGTTGAAGGAATCCGAGGCGCTGATGCGGTTGAGCTCGGCAAGCGCGCCAAGTTCGACCATGCGGGTGCGCATCAGGGCGTCGCCGATCACGGTGATGTCGCCGGCCTGGGCCTTGACCACATAGAGGCGCATGAAGCCGTCGCTGCCGACCGGATTGGCGATCCGGTAGTTCTCGCCGACGGCCTTGATGCCGGCGATGCGGGCCGGGTCGAAACTGGGCGGGCGCTCGACATTCTGCGCAAACGCGGGAATGGCTGCCCCAGTGGCGCATAGGGCGGCAATCGCCGCTGCCGAGAGTGCCTTCAGGACCTTTTTGTGCACGGGTTGCCTCCCCAGATGCCGTATTTCGGAGGTACGAATAGCATACCGGGCACCGAAGCCGCGAGCGCCGCCTGCAAAGCCCGTTGTCGCAGCGGTTTTTGCGTGGATTTTAAGGCTGTTGGACGGGCAAAGGCGTGCAAGATCGTGTTCGCCCGATACTCGTCTTGACACCCTTTTGCGGGGGTCTCTATATCCCGGTCCTCACCACGTCGGCTTTTACAAGGTTTGGCGGGGTAGCTCAGTTGGTTAGAGCACGGGAATCATAATCCTGGGGTCGGGGGTTCAAATCCCTCTCCCGCTACCAAACCTTGTACGCGTGGTCCCGATCCAAACATTGCGAATGCTGCGGGGCATCCCTATCTGGATGTTGAAGGGGCGCCAGCCCTCCCGTATCGACACTCAATGCCCATGCAATCCGTCATATCCGTTTCAAATCTCTCGAAGACCTATGCTTCGGGCTTTCAGGCCCTGAAGAACATCAATCTGGATATTCGGCGCGGGGAGATTTTTGCTTTGCTCGGGCCGAACGGCGCCGGCAAGTCGACCCTCATCAACACCATTTGCGGGATCGTGCGGCCATCGGGCGGCACCGTGGTGGTCGATGGCCATGACATCATCAAGGATTATCGCGCCGCGCGTTCGCTGATCGGCCTGGTGCCGCAAGAGCTGACGACCGATGCATTCGAGACGCCGTGGGCGACGATGTCGTTCAGTCGCGGGCTGTTCGGCAAATCGTCCAATCCCGGCCACATCGCCAAGGTGCTCAAGGACCTTTCGCTGTGGGACAAGAAGGACAGCAAGATCATGGCGCTGTCCGGCGGCATGAAGCGACGGGTTCTGATCGGCAAGGCGCTCGCGCATGAGCCGCAAATCCTCTTTCTCGACGAGCCGACCGCGGGCGTGGACGTCGAACTGCGCAAGGACATGTGGGAAATGGTCAGCGCGTTGCGCGCTTCCGGCGTGACCATCATCCTGACCACCCACTACATCGAAGAAGCCGAGCAGATGGCCGACCGCATCGGCGTCATCAATAACGGCGAGATCATCCTCGTCGAGGAGAAGCGCGAGCTGATGCACAAGCTCGGCCAAAAGCAATTGACGCTTGAGCTTCGTGACAAGCTCGCGGCCGTTCCGGCTACGCTTGCGGCGCACAATCTTTCGCTGTCCGCCGAAGGTAATGCGCTGGTTTATTCCTATGAGGCGCACAGCGAGAATGCCGGCGTCGCGCAACTGCTCGACGACGTGAGCCGCGCGGGAATTCGGCTGAAAGATGTCCAGACGACGCAGAAGTCGCTGGAAGATATTTTCGTCAGTCTGGTGAGTACGCGCCAATGAACCTGCACGCAGTCAAGGCCATCTATATGTTCGAGATGGCCCGCACCGGCCGCACGCTGATGCAAAGCATCGTCGCGCCGGTGGTTTCCACCTCGCTGTATTTTGTCATCTTCGGTTCCGCGATAGGCACCCGCATCACGGAAATGGAAGGCGTGAGCTACGGTTCGTTCATTGTGCCGGGCCTGATCATGCTGACCGTGCTGACGCAAAGCGTGGCGAACGCGTCGTTCGGTATTTATTTTCCGCGCTGGGTTGGCACGATCTACGAAATCCTGTCGGCGCCGGTGTCGCACTTCGAAATTGTGTTGGGTTATGTCGGTGCTGCGGCGACGAAGTCGATCGTCCTCGGGCTTATTATTCTGGCGACATCGGCCTTCTTTGTGCCGCTGCAAATCGCGCATCCATTCTGGATGGTCGTGTTCCTTGCGCTGACGGCGGCAAGCTTCAGCCTGTTCGGCTTCATTCTGGGAATTTGGGCTGACGGGTTCGAGAAGCTGCAGGTAGTGCCGTTGCTGATCCTCACGCCGCTGACGTTTCTCGGCGGTACGTTCTATTCCATCAACGTGTTGCCGCCGTTTTGGCAGAAGATCGCGCTGTTCAACCCTATCGTTTATCTGGTCAGCGGATTCCGCTGGAGCTTCTTTGAAGTTGCCGATGTGCATATAGGAATCAGCGTCGCCGCGATTTTCGGATTCTTGGCGATTTGTCTCGCCATCGTGTGGTGGATTTTCAGGACCGGCTACCGGCTGAAAAAGTAGCGACTTACCTGCGCTATAAAAAAGCCTGTAGTTTGCGCGGCTTGAGGCTGTGCGAAATAATCACCGCTGCTTGAATGTGGCGCGCTTGGGGCGAAACTGGTCCGCATTACCTCCCGCCAGCCTTGTTCTCATCAAATATCCGGCACCTTGCGAAGAGAGAAGGGCGCGCTTCCGGCGCGCTCCAATGGCGTAGCGCGTCTTCGGGGATACTCAAACTTTGGCTTTTTGAATGCGGCTGCGCGTGGTGCGGCGCGCTGGGGATTTTTGTTGATGCGCAGCCTTATCGTATCGGGACTGATTTGCCTTTCCGTTTTGCCCGCCAGTGCGCTCGAAGCCAAGCTGCCTGACCTGAAAATCGCACCCACCGCTTCCGCGAATGAGGATCCGACACGCAATGCCACGATGGACAGTGTTGGCCCCTCCAGCCTCGAAGGGGAGCAGACGGCAGTTCTGTCGCCCGATGGGGCGGAGCCGTCGCCGGCCAACCCGGAAATAAATGCGCAGGCAGTCACCAAGCTGGTGGTCCATCGTCCGATGGACGAGGTTTGCGAGGCGGTGATGCAGGCAGCGAAGACGAACAATCTTCCCGTCGGCTTTTTCATTCGTCTGTTGCATCAGGAAAGCGGCTTCAAGCCCGATGTGGTCAGCCATGCCGGCGCGCAGGGTGTTGCGCAGTTCATGCCGGAAGTGGCGGCCAGTGTGGGCCTCAAAAATCCGTTCGACCCGCTACAGGCGATTCCGGCTTCTGCGCGCCTGCTGCGTGATCTGTTTCAGAAGTTCGGCAACCTTGGCCTTGCTGCTGCCGCCTACAACGCGGGACCGCGAAGAGTTCAGACATGGTTGACGACGAAGAAGGCGACCTTGCCCCAGGAAACGCAGGGTTATGTCCGCATCATCACCGGCAAGCCGATTGAAAACTGGAAGGCGGTTTTCAAAACTGTTGCCGACAGCCGGCCGCCAAGCCGTGCGCCGTGCAAGCCGCCGGAAGGTGAGGTCGTGCAGGTTGCCGAGCATGAGCCGCCGAAGCCGATGCGCGCGAAGTTGCAGCGCTTCGCCGGCAAGGTCTCGAATGCGCTCAAGCGCGTGGCCGATGTGAAGACACACATGGCTTCAAAGCAACTGCCGGCAGAGATCGTCACCTTGAGCGTGGGGCAGCAATCCAGATTGCAAAGGCCGTAAAGGGTACGCAGGTCATGCCACTCGATCTCGCTGCCAGGCGCGGCAAGCCGAGGGTCGTCAGGCTGGCAATGGGCGGCCGCGTCTAAAAAGCTGACTCAGGCGTCCGCCGCCGGGCGCTTGCGCAGGCGATAGACCGTGCCGTTCTGCATCCGTACATAGCGTGAGCCGACGCCATCGGCGGGTGGCGGATCCTCGTATTGATCCACCCACGACTCCGCGATGTCGCCACCCTCGATCTCTACCTGCGAGCCGTCGTGCAAATCGAGAGTGATCTTCCGGTTGGTCGGCGCTACGGTCACGGCTATGCTCCCTGCCGGTCTATCATCCCCGCGCCCTGGCAATACCGCAACCGTATCCAGATCATGACAACCACCGGAAGCAATGTAACGGGAACGGCCGGCATCGTCGCGGTCGATAAGGTTGGCAACAAGATCCGCTTTTACGATCCGCAGTCGCTGCGTGAAGTTGGCCATTTCGATGCGCCGGAACCCTGCGCGCATGAACTGGCGATATCGCACGATCACAGAACAGCTTTCGTGCCGCTTTATGGCGACGGCATCTATGGCGCCAACAGGAATCCCAACAACAAGATTCTTGTCGTCGATCTGGCTGCGCAAAAGCTCGCCGATGTAATTGTGCTTGGCGATTTCGTCGCGCCCCACGGCATGGTCGCGACGCGCGAAGGCAAGCTGTGGATCGTCTGCGATATTCCGCAAAAATTGCTGCTGGTCGATCCGGTGAAGCGCGCGGTGGAAGCGGCTTATGATTGTCCGGCGAAGGGGCCGCATATCGTGGCGCTGACGCCTGACGAGAAAAAACTCTACGTGTCGAGCAAGGAAGGCGACCTCGCGGTTTTCGATATTGCGCAGCGGAAGTTTGCCGCCAGCGTGCCGATGCACGCTCCGGGCGTTACGGGTGGAAACGGCAGCGGCAGCGAAGGCATGACGCCGACGCCGGATGGCAAGCAACTGCTCGTCCTCGACAACGACAAGAGTGATTTACATGTCATCGACATTGCCACCGACCGCGAGATCGACCGCATCGCGCTCACCCAGAACCCGCCTTCCAACGTCAAGCGTTCACGGCTCGCCAAGCTGATGTTTTCACCGAACGGCCAGCATCTGGTCGCGACTGCCTATGCCAGCGGGCTCGCGTGGCTGATCGACGCAGCGGACTTTCGCCGCCAGACGCTCGTTCCGGTTGCGAAGGGGCCGCAGGGCATCGCATTCGCGCCTGATGGCAAATCCGTGCTGGTATCGAGCCACGACAGCGGTCTGTTGACCCGGATTTCGCTCAGTGATGGGCGTGTCATGGCATCTTATGACGGTGGTGCCGGGATCGAAGTGCTGGCCTACTACTGACCTGTGCGGCCATCGTACCTGTACCCATTCTTGGCGCGCAAGGCTCGCAGCGGCTAACCCACGTCCTGACCGCTTGCCAGATGTCCCGCCGGTGCGGTCTTATGTTCCCCAAAACGGGAGGACATAACAATGACGACACGCCGCACATTCGTTCAGGGCGCCATGGCCGCGACGGCCGCCACCGCGTTGACCCGCCCCGCATTCGCGCAGCAGGATTATCCCAATCGCCCGATCCATGTGGTTATCGGATTCGCCGCCGGCAGCGGCGCGGACATCTTGTGCCGGTTCTATACCAGCAAGCTCGCTGAACTCAGCGGGCAGACGGTGGTGATCGACAACAAGCCGGGCGCCGTCGGCGTCATCGCAGGCAACATCGTCGCGAAGGCGAAACCGGATGGTTACACGATCCTGTGGTGCGGCAACTCGATTATGGTCGGCGGGCAGTATCTCGTGAAGGACATGCCGTTCGATCCGGTCAAGGAATTCATCTCGGCGGGCGCGTTTCTCGAAACACCCTTCGTCATCGCGGTCGGTGCGCAGTCTTCGGCGAAGAACGTCGCGGAACTCGTGACGTTGCTGAAATCGAAGAAGCAAAATCGCTCAGCCTATACCAATCCGACGGGGCAACTTTCGACCGCCTTGTTCAAGACGCGTACCGGCGTTGAATCCGAGCCCGTCAGCTACAAGACCACGGGCGACGCGATACCCGACCTCGTCAACGGCACGCTCGACTACATGATCCTCGATGGCACGTTCGCGGTCGGTCAGGTCAAGAGCGGCCGCATTCGCGTGCTGGCGGCGACCAGTGCAGGACGTATCTCGGCGCTGCCGGATGTGCCCACCATGCAGGAGGCGGGCATTCCCGACTACGTATTCAGTCCGTGGTGGGGCGCGTACCTGCCGGCCGGCACGCCACAGCCGATTGTCGATAAGGTCGCGGGCTGGATGAGCCAGATGGCGAAAGCGCCGGAGTCCGCCAAGTTCCTCGACACGATGGCGGCGCTGCCCGTCCTCGACAGCGCCAGGGAAATGGACGAGCGGCTCAAGAGGGACCGCAGCATGTGGGACAAGCTGGCGTCGGATGCCAAGCTGTCGCCGAGCTGATCCGCGTCACGCACTGAGTTCTGATGCGGCGGTAGGCGAGCGGCCCAAGTGGGCCGCCGCGCACCCCGCATCGGCATAGGTATCTTGCGGGGGCATGGCTTTGCAGCGGGCATGATCGCGCCTAAGAAGGTGCGCGAAACGCGGGGTCTGCCGATCATGCAGGCTTGTCAGGCGTCTGACGCCGCCATCGGCCTTCGGGGTTTTGGGACAGGGAGTTTTCAATGAAAGTCGGCGCCGCCATTGCGGAAATCATGAAGCGTGAAGGCTTCGAAATCCTCTGTGCTTATCCCGTCAACCACCTCATCGAACATGCCGCGGAACTCGACATCCGCACCGTGATTGTGCGCCAGGAGCGCATCGGCCTGCACATGGCGGACGCGATCTCGCGCGTGACCTCGGGCCGCAAGCTCGGCTCGTTCTGCATGCAGCACGGCCCCGGCACCGAAAACGCCTACGGCGGCGTTGCGCAGGCGTTCTCGGAATCGATCCCGATCCTCGTGGTGCCGGGCGGCTATCCGCGCCGTGCCGCGCAGGTCGGCGCCAACTATTCGGCCGCGCGCGACATGCGCGGCATCGCCAAGAGCGCCGAGTCGATCACCTCGCCGGATGAAGTCGTCAACGTCATGCGCCGCGCCATGTCGCGCCTGCGCAACGGCCGCGGCGGCCCGGCCATCGTCGAAGTACCGAGCGATCTGTGGAATGCCGAACTGACCAAGCCGCTCAACTACAAGCCGGTGGTGAAGACGCGCATGGCGCCGGACCCGGAAGCGGTGAAGGAAGCCGTCAAGGTGCTGACCAAGGCCAAGCGTCCGGTGATGTATGTCGGGCAAGGCGTGCACTGGGCGGAAGCCTGGCCGCAGGTGAAGGCGCTGGCCGAACATCTCGCCATTCCCGTTTGCACGAGCCTCGAGGGCAAGAGCGCGTTCGACGAAACCCATGAACTCTCGCTTGGATCGGGCGGCGTCGCTGTGCCGAAGCCGGTGCGTTACTTCCTCGACCACGCCGACGTGATTTTCGGCATCGGCTGTTCGTTCACCGAAACCGCATTCGGCGTTTCGATGCCGGCCGGCAAGGTCATGATCCACTCGACGCTCGATGAAGCTCATCTCAACAAGGACATCTACGCCGACGTTGCCGTACTCGGCGACGCGGCGCTGGTCCTCGACGCGATGATTGCCGAGGCGAAGGAGCAGGTGAAGAAAAAGCGCGACAGTAAGGCTGTCGCCAAGGAAATCGCCGACATGCACAAGGCGTGGCTCAAGGAATGGGAGCCGCGGCTCAATTCCGACGAAGCGCCGCTGTCGCCGTACCGCGTGCTGAGCGATCTCTACAAGACGGTGGATGTCGCCAACACGATCATCACCCACGACGCCGGTTCGCCGCGCGACCAGCTCTCGCCGTTCTGGCGCACGACCAAGCCGCTGACCTATATCGGCTGGGGCAAGACCACGCAGCTGGGTTACGGCCTCGGCCTCGCCATGGGCGCCAAGCTCGCGAAGCCCGACAAGCTCTGCATCAACGTGTGGGGCGACGCCGCCATCGGCTTCACCGGCATGGACTTCGAGACCTGCGTGCGCGAGCGCATTCCGATCATGTCGATCCTGCTCAACAATTTTTCGATGGCAATCGAAATCCCGATCATGCCGATCTCGCAGAAGAAATATAAGTCGACGGATATTTCCGGCGACTACGCCGCGATGGCGCGCGCCTTCGGCGGTTATGGCGAACGCATCACCGATCCAAAGGAAATCATTCCGGCGATCAAGCGCGGCATTGCCGAAACGCTGAAGGGCAACGCCGTGCTGCTCGAGTTCATCACCAAGAAGGAAACGGTGATCTCGCGCTACCTGCCGGAGAATTGAGGGCGCACGGCTCTCTCCTTCGTCATCGCCGGACGTGTTCCGGCGATCCCGCGCAGGAGGGCACTCTGCGTCCCTAAGCGGGATGGCCGGGACAAGCCCGGCCATGACGACTGTCATGAACAGCAGCGATACCGGAGTGGTGGTGATCGGCGGCGGCGCGGCGGGTGTTGCCCCTGCGCGACGGCTGCATGATGCCGGCATCGCTTGCCTGTTGGTCGAAGCGCGGTCGCGGCTCGGCGGGCGCGCGTTTACGGTCCATACCAGCGATGGCGTTCCGATTGACCTTGGCTGCGGCTGGCTGCATTCGGCCGACCGCAATTCGTGGGTTGAGATAGCAAAGGCTCAAGGCCGCGAGATCGACACGTCAGCGCCGCCATGGGCCAAGCGATCCGATCCGCGCGGATTTTCTTTTCCGGAGCAGGCGGCATTCGGCGAGGCATTCGGAAAATTCTATGAACGGCTGGAAGCTGCGGACCTTGAAGAAACCCGCGACGTGGCGGCTTCCAGTTTCCTGGAGCCGGGCAATCGCTGGAACCCGCTGATTAATGCCGCAAGCACCTATATCAGGGGCGCCTACCTCGACCGGCTCTCCGCGCTCGATCTGCGCCGTTACGACGGCAACGAAGTGAACTGGCGTGTGCCCGATGGTTACGGCACGCTGGTCGCGGTGCATGCCGGTCCCGTGCCGGTGATGTTCGATTGTCCCGTGCAGCGGATCGATCACAGCGGCAAGCGCGTGCGCGTTGAAACCGCGAAGGGCGTCATTACTGCGGATGCCGTGATCGTCACCTTGCCAACCCCGGTGCTGGCGCAGGAAGCCGTCACGTTCTTTCCGGCATTGCCTGAAAAGATCGACGCGGCGGTGGGGCTTCCGCTCGGCCACGACGACAAGCTGTTCGTATCGCTCTCCAACGCCGAAGAGTTCGGCAATGACAGCCGCCTGTTCATCCGTACCGACCGCGGCGAAACGCCGGCCTATCAGTTCAGGCCGTTCGGCCGTCCGCAGATCGAGATTTATTTCGGCGGACCACTGGCGGTGTCGCTCGAAGGCGAGGGCGACGCGGCATTCTTTGAATTTGCGCGCGACGAACTGGCGAGCCTGCTCGGCAACGATTTCCGTCAGCGCATTGCGCCGCTGGGTGTCCATCGCTGGGGCGCGGATGAATATGCGCGCGGCGCGTACTCTTACGCGTCGCCGGGCAATGCAGGCGCGCGCGGGATACTGGCAGCACCTGTCGATGATCGGCTGTTCTTCGCGGGCGAAGCTTGCTCGGCCAAAGATTTCTCGACCGCGCACGGCGCCTATCTCACCGGGATTGCGGCTGCCGGGGCAGCAATTGCAGCGCGTCAGCGCGGGAAAATTCCACGCTGAGCGCGTTGCTATTTCACTTCGGCGGAATCACCGGCACCAGCAGGTAGCTTTCATGTTCGCCGCCGGTGTGAACCACATGGCGGCCCTTGTTGATGCTCGATTGCTTGTGACGGAAATACACCGGCGCAACTTTCGTCGAATAGCGGTTGAGGTCGTCGCCCTGCACGATCAGTCGCAATTTTTCGCCTGCCGCGAAATGTGTGCCTGACGGCCAGATTTCAATATCCAGCGGGACGATCTCGCCGGGAGGGATTTTTTGCGCACGCGTATGCGGATGCACCGGCTGCCACTCGGTTGATTTTTCGGGATCGAGTTCGCGGTGCGAGGCGCGCAGCCAGCCAAGCGCCACCGGGCCGTCGTCGAACTGTGCGTAATAGGCGAACGGCACGAAGTTGCCGTCCTTGTCGAGCTTGTGCAGCCCGACGAACACATCCATGTCGTCGGTTGCATCGCATGACATGAACACGCGCAGCTTCATGTAGCCGGTCAGTTCGGTCGACTTGTCGAACGTGATGTCGAAGGTCGCGCGGTCGGCATCGCCGAGTTCCTCGACAATCGGGTCGTAGGAGACGGACGAAACTTCATTGACCTTGTCGGTCTGCATCGTCTTGTGCGCGGCATTGAGATAAAGCCGCGTGTATTGCGTGCGCGCAATCGGCCATTCGTTTTCGGCGCGCGCGACGGCGACACCGTTTTGCTGGCGGACCTCGACCGTGACCTTCGGCCAGTTCTTCACGGCATTGTCCATGCCCTTGAGCGCATAGTCGAAGAAGGCGTGCAGGCGGCGCATGTTTTCAGGCACGTAGTAGTGCGCCCATTTCTTCTGGCCATGCGCCAGCAACCATTTCTGCCTGGACGAAATCTTCTTGAAGCCCTCGAATGTGCCGCGCGTGTGCAGGCCCTGATCGGTCCAGCTCGCGACGACGAAGGCCGGCACCTTGATCTTGGAAAAATCCGCTGACTTCGAATGCCAGAATTCGTCGATGAAGGGATGTTCCTTTGTTTCCGTCTCCAGGTCTTCGATGGAAGTCTTGGTGGCGCCCCATCGGTCCCACAGCGACGGCCAGAAATGCGTGTCGGGAATGCCGCCATGGGTGGCGACTTCGCGATAGGTGTCGGTCCAGCCTTCCCACGGATTGATGGCGGCGAGATGCGGCGGATTGAGTTCGGCGACGCGCCATTGCAGCTGCGACAGATAGGAGACGCCGGAGAGGCCGACCTTGCCGGTACTCCATGGCTGCGTGCCTGCCCATTCGACGGTGTCGTAGAAATCCTGCGCTTCTTCCGGCGCGAGGAAATGCGCTGTGCCTTCGGAATACCAGGTGCCGCGGGTGTCGATCACGACGACAGCGTAGCCCTTGGGAATCCAGAACGTCGGGTCGGGTGCTTCGAACGCGGTGTATTGCGAAGTGTCGCCTTCCTTCACGCCAGCGTTGACGAATCGCTTGGGATCGAACGGCACATGCTTGCCATAAGGCGTCCATGCGATGATCGGCGGGACGGGTTTGGTTTCGTCGGCGGGGCGGAATACATCGGCATAGAGTTTCGTGCCATCGCGCATGGTGACGGTGACGTCACGCTCGATCATCATCGCGTGTTCGTTCTGCACCGTCCTGGAGTAGACCGGCGGCTTGCCGCCACGCGACTCGGGCGTCGTGCGCGCCCCGCGATAACGATATTCAAAACCCCGATGTTCAGGATCCTTGGCCGCCATTATTATTCCCCCGGGACGCAGAAGTGTTTTGGGATTCTAGCGCGAAGGCGTGCTGCGCGGACCCCATGCGCCGAAATATATCGCAGCGGCGTTGATGATGCCGAAAATAATCAGTGCTGCGGCGAGCGCGATGAACACGCCATCGATGTTGCCCACCCACCGCAGCATCAGCCAGCCGCCCACGGTCGCGGTAACAAGCCTCACCAGCCCGCCGATCAGCGGCCACTTCAGGCGGCCGGCGCCTTGCGAGGCGAAGTAAAGCACCATGCCTGCGCCAAAGAAGCCATAGACCGGCGCGACGATATGCAGGTAGCGCGTGCCGGTGGCAATCATTAGCGGATCGTCACCGAACAGCGACAGCCACGCGACGGGAAACAGTGCGGCGGCGATGCCGATGATTTCGGAGAGAATGCCGCTGATGGCGGCGCCCACCCACGCGACGCGAACGGCGCGGTCACGGCGGCCAGCGCCCATGGCGGTGCCGACCATGGCGACGAGGGGGCCTCCCATGCCGAAGGCGAGGGGGATCAGCAGGTATTCAAGCCGCGCACCGACGCCATAGCCCGCGACGGCGGCGGTTCCTTGCGCACTTACCAGCGCGTTGGCGACCGCGACCGAAAGATTGGTCGTCACGGTGATGAGACAGGCGATCAGGCCGACCCGCAGGATATCGCGCATCAGCGGCCAATGCAGTTTCGGCGGTGTCGAAGCCGGGCGCAGCACGCCGCGCTTGCTCCAGATGAAATACACAAGCGCGATACAGCCGACCGCGTAGTAACCGACAATGGCGACCGCGCCGCCCATGACGCCGAGCGCGGGAAAATGGCCCCAGCCGAAAATCAGGACCGGCGACAGCGGAATGACGATCAGCGCGCCGACGAGTGTGATGGCCGCGGGCACCATCATGTTGCCGGTGCCGCGGATGACGTTTGAAAGTGAATTGAACAGCCAGATGAAAACCGCGCCACCGAACACGACGTTGGAATAGGTCAGCGCCGCCGACATCGCGCCGCCGCGTCCGCCCATGGCATCGCCGTAGATCCAGTTGCCGAAGCCGACAATGATTGCCGTCGTCGCAATGCCGAAGCCAAGCGCAATCGCGAAAGCGTGCCAGACGAGGGCGTCGGCGTCATCCTTGCGCCCGCCGCCGAGTGCGCGCGCGACGGCCGAAGAAATGCCGCCACCCATCGCGCCTGCCGACATCATCTGCGTCAGCATCAACAGCGGCACGACGAGTGTCACGCCTGCGAGCGCATCGGTGCCGAGCATGCCGATGAAATAGGCTTCTACCAGCGTGGTGGCGGACTGCACCAGCATGACCAGGATATTCGGAACCGCGAGGCGCAACAGCGTCGGAACAATCGGCGCTTCGAGCAGCGTGAGGGTGCGCTGATCCATTTGGGCAGGCGGTACAGGCGCGGGTGGGTTCACTGAAATGTCCTGTGAGAAAAACTCAATGGCGGCGCGAAAAACTCAATCGTGGGTAACCGCGCGGCATCTTGTCGCGTGTAGCAGGATGTAGGCACGCGACGTAAGTCCGCAAGCATGCACGCCACGCCCGGTTGCCCATGCGTTCGGGACGGTCATTCTGGCACAGCGGTCTGGAAATGGATGCCTAGTCATCCGCGCGCCGTTATACGCTAGATAATTATCGTACCATCAACAGAAAGTCGCTCTCACGCAGGATTCGGATATTGGCTCCCTGAGCGATCATTGTCTCAGCCTTGCGATGTTTGGCACTTTTCTCCTGACCTTTCATCAACCGCAAATCTTGATCGCCTACAACTAGAAGCGTTGTTCGTTTGTTGACTCCGGATTCAACATCACATCCGGCATGTGCTGCGAGTTGTGACGCTTCAAGTCGTGGAACTGTAAGCGATCCAGTAAATACGAGAGTCTCTCCATACATTGGGCCGCCTTCGACGCCCTTGAGAGACACTTTTGGACTATACTGAACCTGCGGATTTATCCGGCGAGGCACAGCATCTTCAGCCGTAGAACAATATCCGATCTCCTCGACCCATGCGGCAAATGGAATATCGCTCTTTGCAATCGCCTTTTGTACGATCAGGCCAGCGGCTCGGGCGTCCTCCGCGGCGTCGTGATGTTTGAATGCGATTTCAAAACTTTGGCATAGGTGTGCAAGTCCGTGACCGCCATTGCCCTTGAAATCTGGCCAGACGCGCCGCGCGATCTGACATGAGTCAACCCAAACGCACGGTAGTCCAGTTGATCCATATTTAATGGCGGCGCGAGCTAATGCGGTTCTGTCAAAAGGGCTGTGATGAACAATCGCTGCATCCTGCAACGCAGCGTTAATAACCGGAAACACCGTTGCCATTGTGGGCTTGCCGGCGACGTCTTCAGGTCGGATTCCATGTATGGCAATATTTGCCGGTGAAAAGTCATCATCAGGATCAACGAGGATTGTCAGTGACTTGAAAACCTCGCCCTGCTTAAAATGCACAAGGCCAATCGCACATATACTCGCGAAGTCACTGTTCGCAGTTTCTACGTCAAGGGCTATGTAGTCTGTGATTGGCATAGGAGAGGCGGTGCCACGTAATGATAAATGATGTCCCTATTCGTCTTTAATCCCGCAAGTTACGGCTTGAACGACTTGAGCAGATTGTCTGCAGCAATGCGCAGGATCGCCGTGTCGGTGCCGACCGCCACGAAGTTGTAGCCCCACTCGATGTAGCGCTTCGCCTCGGCTTCGACGCCGGTGAGAATGCCGGCAGCCTTGCCGACCTTCGCGAGCCGAGCGGCAGCCTCCTTGATGGCAGCCTGTGCTTCAGGATGCTGGATGTTGCCGAGATAACCGAGTGAAGCGGATAGATCTGCGGGGCCGATGAACACGCCATCGATGCCATCGACGCTTGCAATGGCCTCGATCTGCTCAAGCGCGGATCGCGTCTCCACCTGCACCAGCAGACAGATTTCCGCGTCGGCCTTCGTCAGGTAGCCATTGATGCGCCCGAAGTTGCTGGCGCGGCTGCCGGCGGCGACGCCACGCACACCGTTCGGCGGATAGCGCACGGCTTGCACCGCGCGTTTGGCTTCTTCCGCGTTCTGCACATACGGCAGCAGGATCGATTGCGCGCCGATGTCGAGGATGCGCTTGATGAGAACCGTATCGTTCCATGCCGCGCGCACCACTGGCGTCGCGGTGCCGCCTTTCATCGCCTGCAGCTGCGACATCAGTCCGGGAATTTCATTCGGCGAGTGCTCGGTGTCGAGCAGGATCCAGTCATAGCCCGAGTGTGCGATGATCTCCGCACTAAGGTTGCTGCACATGCTGCTCCATAGCCCGATCTGGAGTTTCCGGTCCTTGACGGCCTGCTTGAAGACGTTGCGATTGATTTCCATGGTGGTTTCCACTTCTCCAGAAGTTCCTTGGGCTTGAGCCCATCATATCCTGTACGTCGGCTGGCTCAACGGACCAGAGACGGACGCTTGCTATCGAATGTCCAGTTAGGGAGGAGAAATTGCATCGCGACGGCGTCGTTGCGGGCGCCTGATCCCATCCCCTTGTAGCGTCGATGCGCAAGCTCGATTTGCGCCATATCGACCTCGATGCCAAGGCCCGGCCGGTTCGGCACCGCGACAAATCCCTTGACGATCCTGAGCGGCTCCCTCGTCAGCCGCTGACCGTCCTGCCAGATCCAATGGGTGTCGATTGCCGTGACATTGCCGGGCGCTGCTGCGGCGCAGTGCGTGAACATCGCCAGCGAAATGTCGAAGTGATTGTTCGAGTGCGATCCCCAGGTCAGTCCCCAGTCGCGGCACATCTGTGCCACCCGCACGGAGCCCTGCAACGTCCAGAAGTGCGGATCTGCGAGCGGAATATCGACGGAATGAAGCTGGATGGCGTGCCCCATCTCACGCCAGTCGGTCGCGATCATGTTGGTGGCGGTCAGCAATCCGGTCGCGCGGCGGAATTCGGCCATGATCTCGCGGCCGGAATAACCCTTCTCTGCGCCGCAAGGGTCTTCTGCGTAGGCAAGCACATGGTGTTGCCCGCGGCAGAGCCGCACGGCTTCATCGAGCGACCAAGCGCCGTTCGGGTCGAGTGTGATGCGCGCATTCGGGAATCGTTTTGCCAGCGCGGTGACGGCAAGCATTTCATCTTCGCCGCGCAACACGCCGCCCTTGAGTTTGAAGTCCTGAAAGCCGTAACGCACCTGGGCCGCTTCCGCCAAACCCACGATGGCATCGGGGGTCAGCGCGGCTTCGTCGCGCAGCCGGAACCAGTCGTCCTTTTCGCTGGATGAAGAGCGATATGCCAGCGTCGTTCGTTTGCGGTTGCCAATGTAGAAGAGATAGCAAAGCATTTGTACGGCGGTGCGTTGTTGACCTTCTCCCAGCAAGGCGCAGACGGGGACGTTGAGGAATTGCCCGAGCAGATCCAGCAAGGCCGCTTCGATGGCGGTCACCGCATGGATCGCAATGCGCAGGTCGAACGTTTGCTGACCTCTTCCGCCGGCGTCGCGGTCGGCAAATTTTTCGCGCATTGTGTTGAGTACGGCGTTATAGGCGGCGATGGATTGCCCGACGATCAGCGGACGCGCGTCGTCGAGCGTTTGCCGGATCTGCTCTCCGCCCGGTACTTCGCCAACGCCAGTGCGGCCAGCGCTGTCTTTCAATATGACGATATTGCGGGTGAACAACGGGCCGTGTGCGCCGCTGAGGTTAAGCAGCATACTGTCTTCACCGGCCACCGGAATGACGTGCATTTCGGTGACGGCGGGTGCGCCGGATGCCGCGCGAGCGAAGTCGGTTCTGTCATCCTTGGGCAGAGGTCTCTCCCGCCTTCTCGCGCTGCGTTATTCGGCGGTGATCTTCCCCACTTCGATGACGGATTTCCAGCGCGCGATCTCGCCGGTGAGAAATTTCGAGAACTGCTCGCCATTGCTTGCAACCACTTCAAAGCCGACGGCTTCGAACTTGGCTTTGACTTCGGCGGCATTCGCGGCTGCGGCAAATTCGGCTTCAAGTCTTGTCCTGATCGCGGCTGGCAATCCCTTGGGCGCGGCTGCCGCCTGCCATGAATAAACTTTCAGGTCTTTCACGCCGGCTTCCGCCATGGTGGGAACGTCCGGCAATGCTGGATTTCGCTTGTCACTGGTAACCGCCAGCGCCTTCAGGCTCCCGGATTTCACTTGCTGCGCAACGGCGCCGAGATTCTGGAACGACACATTGGCATGGCCGCCCATCAGGTCGTTGATGGCCGGGCCGCCGCCCTTGTAAGGCACATGAATGCCGGTTGTGCCGGTCTTCTGCCAGAACAGCGCAGCGGTGAGATGGTCCGACGAGCCCGTGCCGGAGGAAGCGAACGTTACCTTGCCCGGATTTTGCTTGAGGTGGTCGACCAGCTCGCGAACGTTGTTGGCAGGAAAACCGGGATGTGCCACCAGCACGTTTGGTGTGCGAACGACGACGGTCAGAAGGTCGAAATCCTTTTGCGGATCGTAACGCAGATCCTTGAACAACGCGGGATTAATGGCGAAGACGCCAATAGATCCGATTAGCAGCGTGTAGCCGTCCGCGGTCGCCTGCTTGAGCGCCACCGCGCCGAGCGATCCATTAGCGCCGGCGCGATTATCGACAACAACCGTTTGTCCAAGGCGCTCTCCCATCTTCGCCGTAATGAGCCGCGCCGTGATGTCGGAGGCGCCGCCCGGCGGGAACGGAACGATGGCGGTGATGTTGCGCTCTGGATAATCGGCAGCGTGTGCCTGTATGGCAAAAAGGCTCGCAGCTACCAGCGGCAGAATTCTGAATGACTTCATGACTTCCCCCGAAATTCTTGTGGTGAAACGCCTGCTGCCATGTACCCAGCAGTCCGGTTTAGTCGCTCTTGCCAGTCGTGTAGCTTAGACGAACTGGATACCGATGCCACCGAGCTGGCCAAAGTCCGCGTGCAGGGTGTCGCCTTTCTTGGCCCAGACTACGCGCGTGAACGAGCCGGACAGAACAATATGCCCGGCTTCCAGGGCGACGCCCATGCTGCCGAGCTTGTTGGCGAGCCATGCGACGCCCATGGCAGGATGACCGAGTACGCCGGCGGCAAGGCCGGTCTCCTCGATCTCGCCGTTGACGTACATGATGCCGCCAACCCAGCGCAGGTCCACGTCCATTGGCCCGACTGGACGCCCGCCGACGACGATGCCGGCCCCTGCGCCGTTGTCAGAGATGGTGTCGAAGATCTTCCGTGGGTTCTGCACGCGCGCATCGACGATTTCGAGCGCGGGTACGACATACTCCGTCGCGCGCAATACATCGGTCAGGCCGATACCTGGACCTTTCAGCGCCTTGCCGAGTACGAATGCCAGTTCCACTTCGACACGCGGCGCACAGTAGTTTGCGTGAGGCACGCGCGCGCCGTCGGCGATCATCTGGTCGCTGAGAATGTGTCCGTAATCCGGTTCGTTGATTTCCGACGAGCGCTGCATCGCCTTCGAGGTGAGGCCAACCTTGTGACCAATCAGCTTGCGGCCTTCGGCGATCTTTGCGTTTTGCACAAGGCCTTGGATGGCATAGGCGTCCTCGAATGTGATGTCCGGCCATGTCGTCGAGAGTTGCAGCACGGGTTTGCGTTCGCGTTCTGCCGTAAGTAACAGCTGCGCCGCCTTTTTGCGATCTGCGTCGGAGAGCATGTGATTTCCTTGTGCTAGAATGGTGGCGAGTTTAGCGCGACAGAGGGGCTGTCGCGCAAGGGTGGCAAGGACCGACTGTATAATGCGTACGGAATTGAAGATCATGAGCGCGCGCGCCGTGAAGAGCGCGGTGAGTATCATTGCCGCCGGGTTTTCGTGCGAAAGCGGATGCACGGTGACGTTCGACTTCGCGCCGGTCGGTACGCTGGAAAACAAGCTCGCGGCAGGCGAGGTGGCCGACGTCGTTATCCTGTCGCAGCCGGCTATCGAGAAACTCGCTTATGCAGGCGCGCTTGTTGAAGGAAGCGCCCGCGCGCTGGGCCGTATGAGCATTGGCGTTTGTGTTCGCACTGGCGCCGTGACGCCGGACCTATCGACGCCCGAGGCATTTCGCGCGCTGCTGGCATCTGCGCGTGCGATTGCGGTGTCGGACCCGTCGATCGGCGGCACGTCGGCGGTCTATCTGCCAAAACTGTTCGAACGTATCGGTATGACGGCGGTGCTTGAACCCAAGCTGCGCCGCCAGAAGGGTGGCGGTGGCGATGTGGCGGAATGCGTCGCCTGCTGCCAAGCCGAGATCGGCATCACGTTCATCAGCGAGATGCTTCCGGTTGCCGGTGTAACCGTGGCAGGTCCGTTGCCGGCGGCCTACGGCAACGACACGATTTATTGCGCTGCGCTGCCGCTTGCGGGACGTTCGCCGGAACAGGCGCGCGCGCTCGTCGAGACGTTGCTGCGGCAACAGTCGCGAACGGCGTGGGAGTCGGCGGGTTTCGGGCAGGCATAGCCGTCGCGGAGCCGCGGCCCCCCCCCCTGAAGGCATACTGGACAGTGTTGACGGTATTAATGTAGCGGATCGCCGCGCGGCTTTGGGTTCTCCACTTGCCAAACCGGCACCGGGAAGCGGCCAACCTGTAATTGGCGATTCCGTCTGTGTCCCTGCCGCCACGCTGACAACGGGTGGTAACCACGGAAGTGTGCTGTCCACAGCATGTGGGCGGGTTCACAAGGCAAGTTGCCACAAAACAGCCACGCCAGCCCAAATCTAAATTTCACATAAGTGATTGATTTAATTGTGTTATATTAAAAATAATTCAAGGTTCGTATGGGGCCGGGCAATTGCGTGGCATTTTTGCAACGATGCCTGGAAATCAGGCTTTTGGGACCTTTCCAACATTTCATCTTCATAGAACCCCAGCTAGGTTCCCTTGGCGACGAAGATGGATTCGGTTGTCGCGACGCACGGGTTGCCAGTTGTTGGGACGGGCGAAACGGGTGGAAAAGCTGGGGGACCCTAAGTGGATACACCACTAAGGAACACTCCTCCCGAAATGTAACACTGGAGGATTGCTATGAACGCAATTAAAGGCCTTCTCCTCGCCACTGCAGCCGGTCTGGTTGCGATGTCGAGCGCGCAGGCAGCTGACCTTCCCGTAAAGGCCAAGCCGGTCGAATACGTGAAGGTCTGCAGCCTGTACGGCGCGGGATTCTTCTACGTCCCGGGCACCGATACCTGCCTCAAGATTGGCATGTATCTCCGTTCGGATATGGTTTACGGCGCTGGCACCGTTGCTGGCTACAACAACACCGGCGCGACCTCTGAATATACCCGCACGGACACGAACTTCTACTCGCAGCGCGCTCGTATCAACCTGACGACTGACTGGCGCACCCAGTCGGACTACGGTGTGATCCGCGCCTATGCCGCGATCATCGCCCAGAACACCAGCCCGACTGATGCCGCTTCGACTGGCGTTGCGGGCATTCTGCGCGCCTTCATCCAGTTCGCTGGCTTCACCGCTGGTCACGCCGTGTCGTACTTCGACTTCTTCAACGGCGCTGACTACGGCTACCTGCCGTCAACCTGGGGTGCTTCCACGGGCGTTAACGGTACGAACCTGATCGCCTACACTTGGCAGCTCGGCAACGGCGTTTCGGCTTCGATCGACCTCGAAGACGGCTCGCAGGCGCGCACCAAGCGCGTTGTCAACGCTTCGGGCACGGCTGCATTCGCCGCTACCTCCGCAGCCACTCTTGACGTGCAAGGTGCTTGGAGCCCGGATATTGCCGGTAACATCCGTATCGACCAGGCTTGGGGTTCGGCTCAGTTGTCGGGCGCCATGCACAACATGTCGGGCGGCTACTACGGCGGCCTCGGCGCTGCGAACACGGCTAACGGCAACGTTCAGAACAACGGCCATCCTGGCGATGCATGGGGCTATGCTGTTCAGGGCGGCGTTAGGTTCCTGAACTTCCTTGCACCGAAGGACGTGTTCGAAGCGTCCGTGTACTACTGCAACGGCGCGACAACGTACTGCGTGTCCACGCCGTCGACTTCCATGTACGGCAGCGGCAACACGCTCGGCTACGGCGTTGCAGTAGATGGTGTGTTCACCAGCAACGGCAGCATCGAAAAGACCGAATCGTGGGGCTTCCAGGCTGCTTACCAGCACTTCTGGAACGCTCAGTGGCGCACTTCGGTTGTCGGTGGTTACACCGAGACCAACTACAGCTCGACCGCTGCTGCAATGCTCTGCGGCACGGCTACCAACAGCACGAACCAGTACGCGTTCACTCTGGCGTCAGGCGCTTGCGACCCGAGCTTCTCGCAGACCTCGGTTAGCACGCGTACTGCCTGGAACCCCCACCCGACCCTCGAAATCGGCGTGGATCTGATCTGGACCCACCTCGATACCGCGATGGGCGGAGCTGTTACGACGGCTGCGTTCAACCCGGGTGGTGGCCGTGGCACTGGCCCGTACACCTTCCAGGACCAGGATCGCTACATCGGCGTCCTGCGCTTCCAGAAGACCGTTCTGCCGTAAATCTTCGGATTTAGGCTGACCTAGTTGCGAACCCCCGGCGGCAACGCCGGGGGTTTCGTTTTTTGCGATAGCTTGTTTGCAGTGGCTTGCCTGTTCGCAGCCGCCTGTCTGTTTAACCGTTGCGTTGCGCGCCTCTTGCGGTCCCGATAAACCGGGGCAGGAATTTTAAGGGAGGCACCCGTTGGCTCAGGACGCGAGGCAGCTCGTTTTCATCTGCGGTGGAAAAGGCACACGGCTGCGTGGCAGTTCGGCAAGCGGACTGCCCAAATCCCTGACCGAGGTCGATGGCGATCCCATCGTCACCCGCCTTGTGAAGAATTCGCTGCACCTCCACACGTCGGCCTCTCCTCCGGTGTTCATTGTTGCCCAAGGGGACGAACTCACGCCAGCCGTGATCCGCGATCTCCTGGGAAGCAAGGCTGTGATCGTCGCGCAGCCGTCGCCGGACGGCGTCGCCAATGCGATCCTGCTGGCACTGCCGCATTTGACTGCACAGGCATTGGTGTTTCTTGGCGATATCGTATTGAAGGGCGAGTTTTCGCACCCGCTCCCGACGGAATCCGCCGTATGCATCTGGAAGGAAGCGCCCGGTGCGGCAATTGCAGAGAATTTCGGCGTAGTGGCCGAGAACGGCACAGTCGTCAGCATGGTGGAGAAACCTGCAACAGCGCAGGGCTTGCTGTGCGGTATTGGCGTCTACGCCCTGACCCCCGCGTTAATCGCGCAGTTCGCGAACTCGCCGATCAATCCGGTGAAAGGCGAACGCGAAATTACCGAGGCGCTGAAATACACCCGCGGGCTCGGCTATCCGTTGCGCACGTTTGAATTTTCCGGCGTGTACGTGAATATCAACCGGCTCTCTGACAAGTCGCAGGCTGAAGAACTGTTGAAAGGCCCCGCCCGCCGGATCTAGTCACTATCTCGAAAGCCGCCGGATGTCCGAATTGCCGCTACGATGAGATGAACACTGCACCCAACCCCAACCTTCAATGGTAGCCATGTCTCGTTTGCCAGTCGGCCCGATGCCGGTCAAGGATTTCAGTTTGCCGGATGCTTTCGGGCAGGCGGTCGGGCTGTATCAGGGCAGGGATTTCGGGGGCGCGCGCAGGGTTCTCAAACTTGTCCTGCGCAAGCAGCCGGAGCATTTCGACGCACTGCACCTGATGGGGCTGATCGAGGCGCAGCGCGGCCATCACAAGGACGCCGAACTGCTGTTGCGTCATGCGGTGCGGATCAATCCGCGCTCGGCCGATGCGCATTCCAACCGCGCCAATGTGCAGCGCGAACTGCGCCGCTACGAGGAATCGGTCGCGAGCTGCGATCTCGCGCTGGCGATCAAGCCAGACTATGCGAACGCCCATAACAACCGCGCTATCGCGCTGGCGGCGCTTGGCCGCTTCGAGGAGGCGCTTGCCAGTTATGACCAGGTTGTTGCGCTGCAGCCGCAACTCGCGTCGGGTGCCTACAATCGTGCGATGACGCTGGTGCAGCTCGGACGTCTTGATGCGGCTGTTGCGGATTTCGACAAGGCGCTGGCGCTCGATCCGCGGTTTCTTCAGTCCCATGTTGACCGGGGCAATGCGCTCGTTGGACTTGGCCGTATTGACGATGCGCTGGCGTCCTATGACAAGGCGATCTTGCTGGAGCCGCGCTTCACGGGCGCGATGTTCAATCGCGCACTCGCGCTGCTGCAGGCCGGTCGTTCCGGGGAGGCGCTCGCCGGTTTTGACGCGGTACTGAGCATTGATCCGGCGATTGCCGGCGCGCTGGATGGCAGGGGCAACGCGCTGCTAGCGCTGGGCAGGCTTGATGAAGCCCTGGCGGGTTTCGATCAGGCACTGAAGGCAGATCCGCAGTTCATCGTTGCGCTGAACAATCGGGGCTTTGTGCTTTCCAGGCTGCGCCGCTTCGACGACGCGTTGGCCAGCTTCAACAGGGCATTGAAGATCGACCCGAAATTCCCCGGTGCTTTGAACAACCGTGGCAATGCGCTGGTGGCGCTGGGGCGGACGGATGAGGCGCTGGCGAGCTTCAGCGAAGCTGTAGCCATCAGCGAAAATTCCGCAGATGCCCTGGCTAATCGCGGCGCAGCCGCGATGTCGGCGAAACGCTACGAGATCGCTGAGCAGGATTTCGAGCGGGTGATCGGGATCGATCGCGAATTTCCCTATGCTTTGGGCAACCTGCTTTACGCAAAGCTCCAGTGCTGCGACTGGAATTCATATGATGAGCTGCAAGGCTGGATTCACGAGGGTGTTGGTTCCAGCCTCAAGACCATCCTGCCATTCGAATCTTTGGCGTCATCGGACTCGCCAGCAGACCAGCAGGCGGCGGCAAAGACATGGGTCGATGACGTGCTTCCAGCGCGTGATGCGGGGGTAGCATCCAGGCGCTATGCCCACGACAAGATCCGCATCGCGTATCTCTCGACGGATTTCAATGTCCATCCGCTAGCCGTCCTGATGGTCGAGCTTTTTGAGCGGCATGACCGTAGCCGTTTCGAGACAGTCGCAATCTCGTTTGGGCGCAACGACGGCAGTGAAATTCGCGCCCGTCTGGAAAAGGCGTTCAGCGCATTTCACGATGTGAGAGGAAAGAGCGACAGTGAGATCGCCAGCCTCATCAGCGGTCTGGAAATCGATATTGCCGTCGATCTGACCGGGTTTACCGAAAATTGCCGTCCCGGAATCCTGGCGCTGCGGCCGGCGCCGGTGCAGGTCAATTACCTCGGCTACCTCGGCACCATGGGCGCTGACTTCATCGATTATGTCCTGGCGGACCGTTACGTCATCCCCGAACTGGAATCCCCGCATTACACCGAGCATGTCGTCCATCTGCCGGACACGTTCCTGGTGACGGACACGACGCGGCAGATTGCGCTACCGCCGGGCCGGGCTGAGATGGGGCTGCCGGACAAGGGCTTTGTGTTCTGCTGCTTCAACAACCGCCACAAGATCACGCCACAGTTCTTCGATGTCTGGATGCGGTTGCTGCGCGAGACTGACGGCAGTGTGCTGTGGCTCGCCAGTGGCAATGCGATCTCGGACGCCAATCTTCGGCGTGAGGCGGAGGCGAGGGGCGTGGCGCCGGAGCGGCTCGTGTTCATGGCGCATGTGCGCAAGTCGGAGGACTATCTCGCGCGTTACCTTCTGGCCGATCTCTATCTCGATACGCTGCCCTATAACGCCATTACGACGGCGGTCGATGCACTCTGGGCCGGTCTGCCGATGCTGACCTGCGCCGGGCAGTCGTTCGCGGGTAGGGGTGCGGCAAGTCTGCTGCATGCGGTCGGTATGCCGGAATTGATCGCCGATTCACTTGCTGCCTACGAGGCGACGGCTTTTAAGCTGGCGCGCGACGCGGCGATGCTTGCCGGCCTCAAGCAGAGGCTCGCAAGCGAACGCGCGTCTTTTCCGCTATTCGATACGGTTCGCTTCCGCCGCAACATCGAGGCCGCCTATGTCACGATGTGGGAGGGCCACCAGCGGGGCGAGCCGCCCGCGGGCTTTGCGGTGCCGGCCGCTCCATAAGCCTGCAAAAGCCTCGAAAAACAGGCACTTTCAGACCCTTAGGCACATCATGAAAGCCATGCGGCGGGCGCGCCCGAAGTCAGCGAAATTGCCCACCAACGGCCTCATATTGTAGGGTAAAAGCCCCTGGACGCGCTGCCAAAATCACAAGCGACCTAACGAGAGGAATAGTACCGCCCATGAAGATTGTTGCATTCGAATTGAATGGCGCGCCGCACCTTGGCGTTGTTGAAGGCGATCAGGTCATCGACCTGCAGGCCGCCGATCCCAAGCTGCCGGCCGATCTGCGCACCGTGCTCGAGCAGAACAAGGGCGACCTCAAGCCGCTCGGCGAACTCGCCAAGAAGGCGCCGGCGTCTGCGCGCATTCCGCTCAAGGGCCTCAAGTATCTTCAGCCGGTTGGCAATCCAGGCAAGATCATCTGCCTCGGCCTCAACTACCTTGAGCATGTCAAGGAAGGCGCCAGCCGCGATAACATTCCGAAATTTCCGACCATCTTCATGCGCTGCACGACTTCGATGGTCGCGCACGATGCGCCGATCCTGCGCCCGAAGGTGACCGAGCAGCTCGACTACGAAGCCGAACTGATCCTTGTCATCGGCAAGAAGGCCAAGCACCTGACGATGGAAAATGCCACGTCGTGCATCGCGGGCTATTCGGTCGGCAATGAAGGTTCGGTGCGCGAGTTCCAGCGCAAGACCACGCAGTGGGACATGGGCAAGAATTTCGACCAAACCGGCGGCTTCGGCCCATGGCTCGTCACGTCCGATGAGCTGCCGGATGCCGGCAAGGGCCTCAAGCTCGAAACGCGCCTCAACGGCACCGTCATGCAGTCGGACAACACCGACAACATGATGTTCCCGGTCAAGGAAACGCTGGTCTACATCACCCAGGGCATGACGCTGGAGCCGGGCGACGTGATCTTCACCGGCACGCCGTCGGGCGTTGGCCACGCGCGCAAGCCGAATCCGGTCTGGATGAAAGAAGGCGATATCTGCGAAGTCGAGATCCAGGGCATTGGCATCCTGCGCAACCCGATTGCAAACGAGAAGTAAGCATTCCCTGCCGCCGGAGGTTTTTGACCCTCGGTAGGGATGTAAGAGAAAAACGGGAGCATGTTTCGTCCAATATGGAACGATCATGCTCCTGTTCGCCTTTGAAATGGCCTGCTTCCGCAGCTATCTACAGGGAGGCGCGCATCGCGCCGCCGCAATTCATCGGGATTTTTGAAAGGTCCATCTCATGGCTCAATTGAAGCTCATCACCATTTCCGGTTCGCTCCGAAAAGGCTCGTTCAACAGCGCGTTGGCGCGGACGTTGCCGAAGCTGGCGCCCGCCGGCCTGTCGATTTCCGAGGCGCCATCGTGGGCTTCGTTCCCGATTTACAATGCCGACGATCAGGGCGCATCGGGTTTCCCGGCGCCGGTGAAGGCGCTGTCCGACGCCATCGCCGCCGTCGATGGCGTCGTGATCGTATCGCCGGAATACAACTACGGCCTGCCGGGCGGTCTCAAGAACGCCATCGACTGGGTATCGCGCATCGACAACCAGCCGTTCAAGGACAAGCCGGTGTCGATCATGTCGGCGACGGGCGGCCCGCTTGGCGGTTCGCGCGTGCAGTACCAGTGGCGTCAGGTGATGGTGTTCCTTGAGGCGCATACGTTCAACAAGCCGGAAATCTTCGTCGGCGGCGCGCACACCAAGTTCGAAAACGGCGAGCTGAAGGACCAGCCGACGGCTGATTTCATCAAGCAGCATCTTGGCGCGTTCGAGGCTTACATCCGCAAGGTCAGCGGCAAGTAAGCCGCACGGTATCGAAAGCATTTTCTTGCGCCGGGGTGCGACTTGCATCCCGGCGTTTTTATTTAAAGCGGTTTGCCCGCGAGCCAGGCCTCACCGCGTGCATAGAGCGCGTCAAGCTCTGGCCCTGCCACGCCCGGCATGTCGCGCTTCACGTTCAGGCCGCCGCGCGTCTGCGCATAGGCGAGATAGCGATAGCCTTCCGGCATTTGCGCCAGCAGCTTGGTGTCGAAGCTCACTGTCGCGCCCGGCGCAACGGGATCGAGCCGGTCCTTCTCATAAATCGGCTGGCGATACACGAGGCCCCATCGGCCTTCGCGTTTCTCGAAGAAGTCGAAGAACCGGCCTGACGAGGCGATGTCGCACAGCACGCCTTCGACCGGCACGCGCAGCGCGATGGTCATCTTGGTCTGTGCGGTGGCCCGGCTGCCGCTGAGTTCGACCGAAGTGCCGCCCAGGATGTGGCTGCTGCTGCGGCCGCCGGTGCGGCCATGGGCGATGAATGCGTCCACCGGCCCCTGAAACCACGTAGCGTTCATCACGCCATCGTCGTGCCAGAGCGTGCGGAATTTGTCCCACATGCCGGCGTCCCGCCAGATCACCCAGTTTTCGATGATTTCCCGGATAATCTGTCTGTCCAGCGCCTTTGCCGGTGCGTCCGTGGCGTGTGTCATGGCATTTCCTCAATTACCGTATGGCCTTGCGGCAAATATACGCGCTCAGGCAGGATATTTCTGATCGCAATACCACGCATTTTTCATCGGTTTGGCGCATATTCGACCCGCGTGTCGATGCGGGCGGTGCTTTGCGTGCCCGGCGAACGTCAGGAGTTGGCCTATAATGTCCGTCGAAGCAGCCGTGCGCGCCAAGGCCGAAGCCGCACTGTCGCGGCAGCGGTTGCCGCTGCCGGCCGCGCTGTCGGCAAACCGCATCCACTGGCCGGCGGCTATCGCGCTGGTGTTGTTTCATCTCGGCGCGACGCTGGCGTTCTGGCCGTTCTTCTTCAGCTGGTCTGGAGTCGTTGTCGCGCTGCTCGGCCTTTACGTGTTCGGCACGCTCGGCATCAACCTTTGCTATCACCGGCTGCTGACCCATCGCGGATTCGTCTGCCCCAAGTGGCTCGAATATTCATTCGCCATTCTCGGCATGTGCTGCCTTCAGCACACGCCGGCCTATTGGGTCGCGATCCATCGCCGCCACCATCAATTCGCCGATGCGCAGGACGATCCGCATTCGCCGCTGGCCGGATTTTTCTGGGGCCATTTCGGATGGGTGGTCGCGAACAACGATGACCTCAAGGATAGCGTCGTCACCCAGCGCTATGCCAAGGACCTGATACGCGATCCGTTCTATGCCGGGCTTGAGAACAGCGTTGCCGCGGTCGTCATCATTCTCGCGTCATGGGCATTTTTCTTCGTTGCGGGCTTTGCCGCATCATGGCTGATGGGCGGGACGCTCGACGAAGCTGTGCAATTCGGCGCCAGCATCTTCGTGTGGGGCGTGTTCGTGCGCACGGTTCTGGTCTGGCATATCTCGTGGTCGGTCAATTCGATTGCGCATTTGTGGGGCTACCGCAATTACGCGACCGGCGAGGGCAGCCGCAATAATTTCTTTGTCGGCTTCATCAGCAACGGCGAGGGCTGGCACAACAATCACCACGCCCATCCGAACGCCGCCATGCACGGCCATCGCTGGTGGGAATTCGACGTGACCTACCGCACCATCCGCATACTGGCGCTGCTGGGCCTGGCCCGCGATATCGTGATGCCGCCGCGCTACACTGCGGATTCCGGTGAAGGCGGCCAGTGATTCCGGTCGATCGCGGACAGCATTCCGGTGAAGGCGGACAGCGGCTCCCGTCGACGGCTTCATGGGGTCATGCGTCCTGTTTGACGTCAAGTCCGGTGCGCTTGGCGGCGGTTTTACGCAG
>CANJBX010000048.1 GCA_947472885.1 Hyphomicrobiaceae bacterium | reverse complement strand
TGTGTTCAACAGCTGCCGATGGGAGGAGTGCGTCCAAATACCAGCGAAAATGGCCAGATCAGCCCCTCGACCACCGTTCGGGCTGCCCGAGTTGACGGTAGCCGCCCGGACCGCACTTCTGTCTTGCGGGAAGGCTGGAAAAACGTGAGTATCCACCCCAGTTAGGGAGCCATCTGGGGAATCCCGGTTAAGCTTAACCACCCGTTAAGTTTAAAGGACCGGCAGTATGCGGCGTCACGGGTAATCCCTCTGCGGCTTATGCCATTGCAGGTATGGAGAGTTAGGTGCGCACTCAATCGCCCGTCGGCCTTGCGCCTGCCGGCCTTGTTCCCGCGAAGGGGACACAGGCACGGCCCGCCGCAGCATCCACCCGCTTCGCCTGTATCGGCATGGCCCTGCTGGGCCTCCCGGTGATCGGCGCCGATACCGCGTGTGCGCAAAATATCGTCATTCCGGCCAATTCCATTTCAGGCGGCAGCGCATTTGGAACGGGCGCTTCCAGCTCCGTGCCTGCAGACCATCTTCCGAAGGCCGCGTCCGACCGCTACGACCGCGTAGCGCAGCTCGAATGGCTGTTCGGACCGCGGTTCGAGCCGCGCGGCTTCCGCCAGCCGGGCCCGGCAAGCCGACGTGATATGTTCATGCCGTCGCGCGAGGAATACAGCTCGCAGCGTGCCCAGCGCGCCGCAGAACGCGCCGCGCAGCAGGCGGCGGCGAATGTTCCCGGCCGTCCGCTCACCAAGGCGGAACGTGCGGCGCTTGGCAGTCTGAGGGTGACAGTCGCGGAAAAGCTGCGCAACGCGCCGCCGGCGCCGCCGACGGTTGGCCCGCTGCTGATTACGGTGTCGCTCGCGAACCAGAAGATCACGCTCTACGATCAGGGCGTCGCGATTGCCGAAAGCCCGATCTCGAGCGGCACGGCGGAATTCCCGACGCCGACCGGCGCATTCAGCGTGCTGCAGAAACGCTGGTTCCATTCGTCGAATATCTACAGCGGTGCGCCGATGCCCTACATGCAGCGGCTCACCTGGTCGGGCATCGCGCTGCATGGCGGCGTCTTACCGGGCTATCCGGCCTCGCATGGCTGCATCCGTCTGCCGGAACAGTTCGCCATCCGGCTGTGGGGCACCGCGCCGCCCGGCACGCGCGTGATCATTTCGCAGAACGATGTGCAGCCGCACGAGATTTCGCATCCTGCGCTGTTCGCTCCAAAGAACGGGATTTCTCCGTCCGTGCCGCAACAGCCGCCGGAGACGCCGCCGTCCGCGCCGATGGTGCGGCTGATGGAGGATGCGGATTTCGTCGGCCTCGCGCCGGTCTCGCTGATGGAAGAAATCGAACGCACGCTGCCGGCGGTAGCGGAAATCACCATCCTGCGCGGCGGCAATGCACGTGACATCCAGCGGGCCGCGAGCTTTACCAATAATGATGCGAGTGCAACCGCAAGCGTGACCAGGGTTCCCGGAAAGCACCGCGTCGCCCAGCTTTCGGGTTTTGCGGACGCACGCGATACGCCCGATGGACGTGACACACCGACTGCCAGCATCACTATCGTGCGCGGCGGCGCGCCGGCGGAGATCCACCAGGTCGAAATGCCGCCGTCGCGCGACGCGGCGATCTATAGCGCCGCGCCAGCGGACGTGCCTGAAGTGGTCGATGCCGGCCGGGACGACGATCTCGACCAGCAGCAGATCGCACCGCCGCCGATGGAGGCGCCGCCGCCGGCGGTCGTTGCCTATCCGGGCGACGACACGCCGAATCCTGCTGCACAGGCGGAGCCGGAACGTCTTGCGGAAGCGGTCGCCACGCCTCCGGCTGCAATATCTGCGCCGGCAACATCGGTGGTTCCGCCCTCCGGGATCGAACTGCCGCGTAACCTGCGTCCGGGTCCGCTCTCGATCTACATCAGCCGCGCGGCGCAGCGTGTCTATGTGCGCAAGGGCTTCGACGCCCTGTTCGACCTGCCGGCGACGGTGACGGGTTCGAGCAGCACCGGCGCGTTCCTGTTCACGGCCAATGCGCCGTCAGAAGGCACCGCTACCTTCCGCTGGACCGTCGTGGCGATTGCGGCTTACCAGGCCGACCCGAAGAAGAATGTGATCGACGACAGCAAGACGCTGGATGCCGCGCGCCGCGCGCTCGACCGCATCCAGTTGCCGGAAGAAGCGTTGACGCATATCTCCGAACTCGCTGGCGTCGGCACCACGTTGATCGTCGCCGACCCGCCGCCCGGCAAGATCGGACCCGACGATGCGTTCTCGGTAACGACGTCTCCGCTACCGCGGCCTGAGAAGCGCGGGATCGACCGGCGCGCTTCTGAAAGAAGGACTTTCGAAAGCCGGAACTTCGACAACAGCCGCATGCAGAATTACACGGTAACGCGATAGTGCGGTAGCAGGCGCAATCATGCGCCGGCGAAACTTTCGTCAAAAGTCATAAAGCTTTTACGGGTGCGGGGTGACTCTTGCCGCCTTGCGGCGGCGTGACTGCTTGTTTCCGCAAGCGATTCCGCTACTTTGGTGTTGCGGCGGCAACTTTCGAATACGATGTGGAAATGCAATGAAACTGACGGCGCGGGCGGCTCTCTCTGCGATGTCGGCCGCTAAAGCCGGTCTGGTTGCCTCGGGACTGATGTGCGCAGCGGTATGCGCCGCGCCGGCCGAAGCGCGCGATTACGGCAATCCCTACGGCTATTCCCGCAGCTATTATCCTTTCAGCCGCTTCTACGGCCGCGACTACTACGCGCCGCCGGCACGGATTTACGATCGCGACTACGATGCGCCGCGTATTGACAGGCTGAAGGCCAGGACCGCCGAACAACTCAAGAAAGCGCCGCTGCCGCCGCCGGCCAAGGGGCCGCTGATGGTCGTGGTGTTGATCGCGAAACAATCGATGACGCTGTACGACGAAGGCGTCGCGGTCGCGCACAGCAAGGTCTCGACGGGAACGGCGGATCATCCGACGCCGACGGGCGTATTCAGCGTGATCCAGAAATCGCGCTGGCACCGTTCCAATCTCTATAGCGATGCGCCGATGCCATTCATGCAGCGCATCACCTGGTCGGGCGTCGCGCTTCATGCGGGCCTGCTGCCGGGTTATCCGGCGTCGCATGGCTGTATTCGTCTGCCCGACGATTTCGCGATCCGCATGTGGCGCACAACCCAGATGGGCGCGCGCGTCATTATTGTGCAAAATGAAGTCGCGCCTGCCGAGATTGCGCATCCGGCGCTGTTCGTGCGAACGAAGAAGCCCGCTGTGGTGCCGCCGTCTGAAGCGCCGTCCGCCGCGCTGAGTCTGCGTCCGACGGTCGAGGCGGCGAAGGTCGCCGACGAGGCGGCCAGGGAATCCATCAAGTCTGAAGCGGTTTTGGCGACCGCGCCGACGCAGGTCGCGTCGGCAGCGAACGATGCCAAGACACCTGTGACCACGGTGCCATCGGCCGTTGAAGCGCCTGCGGCAAGCGGGACACCTGTCGTGCCGTCGCCAGCGATCGCTGCGCCGATTGCGCCGCTGTATCTGGCGCAGGGGCGCATGCTGCGGGCGGGTCCGGTCTCGGTGTTTGTCAGCCGCAAGGAACGGCGTGTCTACGTCCGCAAGGGCTTCGAGCCGCTGTTCGACATGCCGGTCACGATCCGCGATCAGGACCAGGCTATCGGCACCCATGTGTTCACCGCGCTCTCGGAGATCGCCGAAGACCTGACGATGCGCTGGAACGTGATGTCGGTCCCGGTCGGGCCGCCGCGCGCGGAACGCCGCGCCGAGCTGGAGCTGCGTTTTGCCGCGAACAAGAAAGGCGGGAAGGAAGTCATTTCCGACGCCGTGCCATCGCCGCCACCGTCCACGGCGGCCGCGAAGGCCGCGCTCGACCGCATCGAGATGCCGGCCGATGTTGTGACGCGTATTTCCGAACTGATGGCGGTTGGCGCATCGCTCATCATCACCGACGAAGGGCTTGGCCCGGAGACCGGACAGGAAACCGACTTCGTTGTTCTGACCAAGGAAAAGCCGGTTCCCCGGAGCGACAGCCGCAAGCAACGCTAGCCCGCGTCCAGCTTACTTATACGCCGCCAGCGCCGCATCGACGCCCGCGCCGGCGTTTGGTTTGAAGCCGAACTTGCGCAGGCACGCCTCCAGTGCGTCGAGGCAAGCGAGCACATTCTCCTTGCGGCAGACGTAACCCATGGTGCCGATGCGCCAGATCTTGCCGTGCAGCGGGCCGAACGAGGTGCCGATCTCGATGCTGAAGTCATTGAGCATCATGTTGCGTACGCCGTCGGGATCGACGCCCGGCGGGATCACGACGCCGGTGACGTTCGGCATCTTGTGAGCCTGATCGCCGAACAGCTGCAGGCCCATCGCGGTGAGGCCCGCGGTGAGGGCGGCGCTCGCTTGCCGGTGGCGGGCAAAGCAGGCATCGAGTCCTTCGCCGAGCACAACGCGCGCCGCTTCGCGCGCGCCATAAAGCATCGTCGTCGCCTCGGTGTGATGGTTGAGGCGGCTGTCGCCCCAATAGTCCATCAGCATGGCGAGATCGAAATAGTTGGACTGGATGATGGGGCCGTCGCCTTCGATGAAACCGGCGGGCTTGATGCCGACCTCGACGTGCTTCCTTCGTTTCACGAGGTCAGCGACGCGCTCGTTGACGGTGATGGGCGCGGAGCCGGGCGGGCCGGACAGGCATTTCTGCAGGCCGGCCGACACCGCATCGAGCTTCCAGCCATCGACATCGACTTTCATGCCACCGAGCGTCGCGGTGGCGTCGGCGTAAATGAGCACGCCGTGCTTCCGGCAAACTTCGCCGATGCCGTCGAGCGGCTGCGCCATTGTCGTTGACGTGTCACCATGAACGATGGCGAGGATTTTCGGTCTGTGCTGCTCGATCGCAGCGGTGAGTTCCGCCGTGGTGAAGACCGTGCCCCATTCGCGGGTGATCTCGACGACCTCGGCGCGGGCGCGCCTAGCGATTTCCGCGAGCAGATGACCGAAGCGGCCGAACACCGGCACCAGCACCTTGTCGCCGGGCGAGATCATGGACACGAGCAGCATTTCCGCGCCCGCGCGCGCGGAGCCGTCAACGAGAAAGGTCCACTTGTTCTTCGTCTGGAAGACCTGCCGGTATAGCTCCATCGTCTCGTTCATGTAGGTCGTGAACACCGGATCGAACTGGCCGAGCATCGGCATCGACATGGCGCGCAGCACGCGTGGATCGATGCCGACCGGGCCAGGCCCCATCAGGATGCGGTGCGGCGGATTGAGGTCTCCGAAGAGCGTCGCCATCAAACCTCCGGTATCCGTCCCGCCGGCGCCGCCAGCGGCGATTTCTCGCGCGGAATATAGGCGCCCGCGCCCTTGGCGCCGGTGAGCTTGCCGTCGCGCACGACGAATTTGCCGCGCACCATGGTGGCGACCGGCCAGCCGGTGATCTCGATGCCCTCATAGGGCGTGTAGTCGGAGCCGTGGTGCAAATCGGCTTGCGCGATCTTTGCCTTGCGCGCCGGGTCCCAGATCGCGATGTCGGCATCGGAGCCGACCGCAATGGTGCCCTTCTTGGGATAAAGCCCATAGGTTTTGGCGTGATTGGTGGCGGTCAGCGCGACGAAATCATTGAGCGAGATGCGGCCCTTGCTGACGCCTTCTGAAAACAGGATCGGCAGCCGCGTCTCGATGCCGGGAATGCCGTTCGGCACCCAGCGGAAACTCGTGCGGCCCTTGGGCGCGAGCTTGCCGCTCTCGTCGTAACGGAACGGACAGTGGTCGGACGAAAACAGCGAAAAGATTTTCTGCTGCAAGCCTTCCCAACACGCCTGCTGGCTCGCCTCGTCGCGCGGCGGCGGTGAGCAGACGTATTTCGTGCCCTCCATGTTGAGGCCTTCCATGTCCTTCGCCGTCAGCACAAGGTATTGCGGACAGGTCTCGCCGTAGACTTTCAGGCCCTTGCGCTGGGCGCGCGCGATTTCGTCCATCGCCTCGCGGTTCGAGACGTGCACGATCATCACCGGCACGTCGATAATTTCGGCAAGCGAGATCGCGCGATGGGTGGCTTCTCGCTCGACCGGAATGGGACGCGATGCCGAATGGTAATGCGGCTCGGTCTTGCCGGCGCGTTCGAGGCGGTCGGTCAGGAAGCGGATGGCGTCGTAGTTTTCGGCGTGCACCATGACCAGCGCGCCGGTCTCGCGCGCCACGCTCATGACGTTGAGCATTTCCATGTCGGAGAGCGCGAGGCCCTCGTAGGTCATGAACACCTTGAACGAGGTGTAGCCGTCGTTGACGAGGGCAGGGAGTTCCTGCCCCAGCACGGTTTCGCTGGCGTCGGCGATGATGAGATGGAACGACACATCGACGTAGCATTCGCCGTCGGCTTTGGCGTGATAGTCCTTCACGACTTGGCGGAGCGACTCGCCCTTCTGCTGCATGGCGAACGGCAGCACCATCGTGTTGCCGCCGAAAGCAGCTGCGCGCGTGGCGGAAGCGAAGTCGTCGGCCATGACGATGCCGGGGCCGGACGGCTGCGCGATATGGACATGGCTGTCGATGCCGCCGGGCAGCACGAGCTTGCCGGTGGCGTCGTAGATTTCCGCAGCCGTTCCGAGGTCCGTGCCGAGCGCGATGATCTTGCCGCCCGCTATGCCGATGTCACAGGTAAAGGTGTCGGACGATGTGGCGACGATTCCGCCGCGGATGATGACGTCGAAGGTCATGAGATTCTCCGGGATCATTTATAGGGCATGATCGCGTTCGATGGAACCGGCTGCCGCGAAGACGGGCGTGAACGCCCTTTTGCCGGGGAGAGGGTTGGGGTGAGGGGGGCTAAATCTCTCGATAGAGCGTAAACCTTCACCCGATGCGCTTTGCGCATCGACCTCTCCCTTAGGGAGAGGTGAAGCAAGATCGTCGTCCATCTATTTGTTTGGTGGATTTATTGCGCTTCGCTCAGGCGCTTGGCGTAGGCGGCGACCGTCTTGGTGTAGATCTGGCTCTTGTTCCAGCCGAGCAGGGCTTCGTAGTTCGGCTCGCCCGGACCCCAGGCCTGACCGGCCTTCCAGCCGTAGCCTTTGAGGTAGTTCGCGGTCGAGGCCAGCACGTCGGCCGGCGAATGCAGCAGGTCGCGCTTGCCGTTGCCGTCGAAGTCGATGGCGTACTTGATGTAGGAGGTCGGCAGGAATTGGGTCTGGCCGAGTTCGCCGGCCCATGCGCCCTTCATTTCTGCCGGGACGAGATCGCCACGCTCGATGATGCGCAGTGCGTTCATCAGTTCGCCCTGGAACAGGTCGGTGCGGCGGCAGTCATGCGCCAGCGTCGATAGCGCGCGGATCGTCGGGATGTTGCCGATGTTGGCGCCGAAGTCGGTTTCCAGTCCCCAGATCGCGACGATGACCGGACCCTGAACGCCGAATTCCTTTTCGATGCGCGCAAGCATCGCGGCGTGCGTCTTGAGCATCGCTGCGCCTTTCGTGAGACGGCCCGCCGAAATCATGCGGCCGGAAAATTCCTCGAAGGTCTGCTGAAAGTGTTTCTGGTTGCGGTCGTAGCCGAGGACCTTTGTGTTCTGCGCCACGCCAGCGAAAGCCGAGGAGATCGTCCTCTGTGAAATTCCCGCAGCGGCGGCGTCGCGCTTGTATTCGTCGAGCCACGCTTCGAAGCCGCCGGGCGGTTCGCACTTGGCGGCAAGCGCGGGAAGCGCGGCTGCGAGCAAGAGGGTTGCCGCAACTGCGGTGACTGCAAGCGACCGCCGGATGCCTGATCCGAAAGCGTTAAATCCGGAAGTGCCAGAACGCAGAGCGAAGGTTGGCATGCTCGCCTCGCTGATTATCGTGGATCGACACCGGCAGTCTTTTTGACGTGCCTGTTTTTCTCACCCGTGACAACGCGAGGACGCAGATACGGTTACTTCCTCAGCGTTTTGTCGCCTCCGACAAAGCCTTCCAGACCTTCTCCGGCGTCGCCGGCATGTGCACATACGGTGCCCCGATACGCGCCATGGCATCGTTAACAGCATTCATAACAGATGGCAGCGCGCCGACACAGCCTGATTCACCGGCGCCTTTGACGCCGAGGGGGTTCGTTTTGGTCGGCACTTCGTTTTCGCCAAGGTTAAATGCACAAAAATCGTCCGCGCGCGGCATGGCATAGTCCATGAACGAACCGGACAGCAGCTGGCCGGACTCGTCATAAACGATGTTTTCAATCAGCGCCTGGCCGACGCCCATGGCGATGCCGCCGTGAAGCTGGCCCTCGACGAGGAGCGGGTTAATCATGTGGCCGACGTCATCGACCGCCGTGTAGCGCACGAGTTCGACCATGCCGGTCGTTTCGTCGATTTCGACTTCGCTGATGTGGCAGCCGTTGGGGAAGGTGCGCTGTCCGCCGTCGAACGTGCCGTTCTCGACCATGCCCGGCTCCATGCCTTTCGGGATTTTCGCGGGCGCAAATGAATCGCGCGCGATTTGCGCCATATCGACGGACTTGTCGGTGCCGGCGACCAAGAATTTTCCTTCCCTGAATTCGATATCGTGCTCGCCGGCTTCCATCAGATGCGCCGCGATCCGGGTGCCCTTGTCGACGATCTTCTTTGCCGCAAGTGTGATGGCGGTGCCGCAGGCGACCATCGAGCGCGAACCGAAGGTGCCGGTGCCGAACGCGATCTGGTCGGTGTCGCCCCATTTCACGTTGATCTTCTTGGGGTCGATGCCGAGCTTCTCCGATACGATCTGGCGGAACGCGGTCTGATGGCCCTGGCCGTGATCGTGCGCGCCGACCAGCACGGTGAGCGAACCGCCGGGATCGAACCGCAGTTCGGCGTGTTCGATCAGGCCGACGTTGGAAGCCTCGACGGTGTTGGAAATGCCGATGCCGCGGATCTTGCCGTTTCTGCGGGATTCCTTGGCGCGCTTGTCGAAGCCCTTGTAGTCGGACTTCACCAGCGCGTCCTCGAGGTTCCGCGGAAAGTCGCCGCAGTCGTAGGTGTAGACGAGGGCGGTCTTGTAGGGCATCGCGGCTGCAGGGATGGTGTTGCGGCGGCGCAGTTCCGCCGGGTCGATGCCGAGGTCATGCGCGGCAACGTCGATCATCGTTTCGATCACATAGGCGGCTTCGGGCCGTCCCGCGCCACGATAGGGGCCTGTCATCATCGTATTGGTGAATACCGTCACGACGTCGGCGAAAGCCGCCGGCAACACGTAGGTTCCGGCCAGCACGCCGATGTTGACCAGCGCAGGCCCGCCGGGGCGATCGCTCGCGTAATAGGCGCCGATATTGACGAGCGTCTTGACGCGCAGGCCGAGGAGCTTGCCGTCCTTGTCAAGCGCGAGTTCGGCCTCGGTGACATTGTCGCGGCACTGTTCGTCGGACAGAAGGCTCTCGCTGCGCTCGCCGATCCACTTCACGGGACGGCGAAGGACGCGCGCAGCGGCGACGCAAAGGATGTATTCGTTGTAGAGGCCGCCCTTCATGCCGAAGCCGCCGCCAACGTTTTCCGAAATAACGCGGATCTGGTTTTCCGGCACTTTCAGCACTTCGCTGGCGAGGAAACGGCGGATCGTGTGCGGCCCCTGCACGGTGCAGCGCAAGGTCGTGCGCTCGTCGCGCGGATCGTATTCGGCGATACAGCCGCGCGGCTCCATCGTATTTGTCGTGATGCGGTTGATGACCATGCGATGCTTGGCGACATGCGCGGCCCTGGCGAAGGCGGCATCGGTCGTGGCCTTGTCGCCGGACTGGCCGACGAAGGCGGCATTGCCCGGATACTCCGGCCACAGCGTGGGGGCTTCCGGTTTGAGGGCGTCCTCGACGCCGACCACCGCGTCCAGCACTTCGTAGTCGATGGCAATGGCTTCGGCGGCGTCCTTGGCTTCGTTAAGCGTGTCGGCCACGACGAAAGCGACCATGTCGCCGACGAAGCGCACGCGCTCGCGCGCCAGCGCATAATGCGGCGTGCCGGTCGCGGGCGAGCCATCCTTTTTCTTGCGCGGCATCATCGGACGTTGGGTGCCGAGTGAAGTAATCGCTTCGTCCTTGCCGGTGAGGATGAGCTGCACGCCCGGCATGTCCTTTGCTGCGCCGATGTCGATGGACCTGATGGCGGCGTGGCCGTGCGGCGAGCGCAGGACCCAGCCGCGCAACTGGCCGGGGATCGTCACGTCATCGACGTAACGCCCCTGTCCGCGCAGGAGATAGGGGTCTTCCTCGCGGGGAACCGACTGTCCGATGCCATACTCACCCATTGAAGTAATCCTCAGTTTCTTGGAACGTCGTTCTTTTTCAACACGGGATTTGAGATAGCAACCTACGGCATCGGGATCGGGCCGGTGTCCTTGGGGACAGCATAGCCCTTCTTGACGGCAGGACGGGCTGCGATGGTCTCATACCAGCGCTTCACGTTGGGATATTGCTTCATATCGACTTCCTGCCATTCGAAGCGCGAAATCCACGGCCAGATCGCGATATCGGCGATGGAGTAGTCGCCGGCGACGAAGTCGCGGCCTTCGAGGCGGCGGTCCAGCACGCCGTAGAGGCGATGGGCTTCCTTGGAGTAGCGCTCCTCGGCGTAGGGCGCCTTGCCCTTGTTGTATTTGATGAAGTGATGCGCCTGGCCGAGCATCGGGCCGATGCCGCCCATCTGCCACATCAGCCATTCGATGACCTGATAGCGCGCCGCGCCTTCCTTCGGCAGCAGCTTGCCGGTCTTGTCGGCGAGATAGATCATCAGCGCGCCGGACTCGAAAATCGAGATGCCGGTGTCGCGATCGTCAATCGCCGGGATGCGGTTGTTCGGCGAAATCTTGAGGAAGTCAGGTGCGAACTGCTCGTCCTTGCCAATGTCGATCGAATGCACGGTGTAGGGCAGGCCGATCTCCTCCAGCATGATGGAAGCCTTGCGGCCGTTCGGAGTCGTCCATGTGTAGAGGTCGATCATGTTTCGTCCCTGGTTTCTGATTTCAAGAATGATTAGCTGCCACGATACGTCGAATAGCTCCACGGCGAAGCCACCAGCGGCACATGGTAATGGCCCTCGGGTTCGGCGATGGCAAAGCGGATCGGCACGATGTCGAGGAATGCCGGGTCCGACGTTTTCGCGCCGGCCGCTGCAAAATAAGCGCCGATGTGGAACTGCAATTCATAGGTGCCGATGCGCAACGGCACATTCTCGAACAGCGGCTTGCTGCTGCGTCCGTCGGCATTGGTGACGACGGACGCGATCAGGCCGCGTGCGCTTTCGCCGACTTCATGCAGCGTGATGGCGACGCCTTCGGCCGGGCGGCCGTTGAGCGTGTCGAGCACATGGGTTGAAAGCCGTCCGGTGGTTTTGGGCATGCCGGGGCCGTCGATCTTGTCGATCAGCCGCAGCCGCGTGATGTGGCCGATCTCGGTCAGCGCCGCCGCCAGTTCCGCGCCGGCATTGTCGTGGAGGCGCTGCTCGAACACGCGCAGGATCGAGTCCCGCGTGTGGCGGCGCACGCACACGATGAAGGGGAAGCCGAATTTCTCGCGGTAAGCGGCATTGAGTTTGGTGAAACGCTCGAACTCCGCGCCGCTTAGACTATTCAGGCCAAGACCGCCTTGCTCGGACTGAGACTCGGCCGTGAGGCCCTTGGCGACCTTGTCGGCGAGTTCGGGATGGCCGCGCAGGAACGCAAGCTGCTGGTCATAGGGCGCGGTGCGAACGGTATCCATCAGCGCCGCGTGCAGGGCGGTAACCGTCTTGAACGGGCCGTCGGCGCGGGCGCGTTCGGCGACCCACGGCGTATGCTCGAATACGCCGGCGAGCGCCGCGGAGAAACCGGCAGCGTCCATGGCATTGAGCTGATCGAGGCTGATACGGGCGGGCGAATTCATCGATGGGCAATATAAACACCCGCCATATCAATGTCTTGGGCAATATTACCACAGACCCGCACGAGGCCGTCCATAGATCTGATCCGGGGTCCGAAGAAAGCCCGCTAATTACGCTGAAAATCCCCGTTGCGGTGCGATCCCGGCGCGCTTCGCGATCGCGTGCGTCCGTCGATTGCTGCAGCGCGAAGTGTCTGGGCGGTAAAATAAATCTTGGGAAGGAACTCGAATCGGCTATTCCTTGCGGAACGGCTGTCGCCGTTGCGTCACAGGCCGGTTTGTCCAGCCCTGTGCCCGCAGTTGCGTAGTTCTCCCCAAATTTTGTCCCGTTGCTTTGCGTTCGGTGTCGTGTGCGTCGCCGCTTTGGCGTTCCCTGACAACCTCTGGCTACCGGACCCTTTCAGATGCCCGACGCTATTCCACACAGCATGTCGCTCCCGATGATGCACAAGCTGCATCGTCTGGCCGAGCAGCGCGCGATTTACTTTGCCGAGCTGGCAACCAGCGGGCGGTGGCAGCACTATTTCTCGCGCGCAGAACTCGATGCCAAGTTGAAGGAAACCGCTGGGCTGGCGGCCTACTGGCAGCGCGCCATCGGTATCGCCCGCGTGGCCGACGGACGGTAGAACGATCCGACGTGGGCAGCTGTCCCGCCAGCGCTGGTGTTGTCCACGCCCGCGCCCGAAGCGCAGGTCGAGCCCGCGCAAATTCCCTCGAACGTCACGCCGCTGTTCGCTAAAGCGGGCTGATCGTTCCATTCTCGATGCGCAGCACGCGATGCGGCAGCGTGGCCGCGAATGCATCGTCGTGCGTCACCAGGATGATGCCGTAACCTTCGCCGCACATCCGCGCCAGCAGGCCCGCGAGATTTTCGCGAGTGCCGCTATCCTGTCCGATGGTCGGTTCGTCCAGCACGATCCACGGATGCGCGCCGGCGAGCGGCCACAGCCAGCTCACGCGCTTTCGCGCCGCCAGCGGCAATTCGTACAAATGCTGATCGAGGCTTGCGATGCCAAGCGCCCGGGCCAGCGCCGATAGCCGGGCGTCGCCGAGAACCGTACCACGCTCGCCTGCCATTTTTCCCAATGCATTGCGCCGCCGCACCATATCCTCGTCGAGCGTTGCGCCACACCATTGCTGGTCCGGGTTTTGCGTCGCCATCGCCAGTGCGGCATTGCCGTCGCGCCAGGGGGCATAGGGCTTGCCGCCGAGCGTGATGTTGCTGCTGGAAGGCGCCAGCGCACCGGCGAGGATTTTCAGGAACGTGGTCTTGCCCGCGCCGTTGGCGCCGGACATCCGATAAATCTGTCCCGGCGCGAGCGTGGCAGAAGCGTCACGGAAAATCATCTTGCCGCCGCGATAGCCGAAGTTCAGCCGGTTGATCGCGATCTCTGCCGCCTGCTGTGGCACGATCAGCATGTTGAGCGCGTGCCAGTCGATGACGGAAGACAGCGGCATGGCCTCGCGCGGTGTTGCGAGCCAGTTGTCCGGCGTGGTGCGGTTGTCGATCAGCGCGACATTGAATGCGCCGCTGTTGAGATAGGCCAGCGCGGCGGCGCGATTTTCCGCATCGAGCTGTTCGAGAGCGGTATCGACCGCGAGCGTGTCGTAACCCGACAGCGAGAAGCAATGCAGCGCCAGCAGCACCTGTTCGCCGCCCGACAGGCTTTGCGGTTTGCGCGTGCGGCTGGAGGCGACATCGAGCCGGTTGAAGATCTGCCGCGTGCGGGGAGGGTTGGCGCGATAGAGCGCGATCTCGTCGAGAACGCTGGAGGAAAGGCCGGAAAGGGCGGCTTCCGCATAGGGGCCGATAAAGAAGGATTCTGATCCAGGCTTGCCGCTGCGCAACAGCGCCAGCATCGCCGCGCTGCGGCCCGAAAAATTTGGTCCTGCGAAAAATTCGCTATGCATGAAGATAGCTCCACGCATGACCCGCGGCGGCGATAGTGAGCGTCAGCACCAGCCAGAACCAGTCGCGGAACGTCAGCCGCTGCTTGCCGCCGTCGAGCGCGGGGCCGAGGAGGCCGAGGGTATTTTCAATCGGCCATTTGTCGCGCATGCGCGCGGTGACGGTAGTGATGGCGGTCAGCCAGACGGTCTGTACCAGTATCCAGCCGGAACCGATGTTGCGAAACGAGATCGCGCGCGTGATGATGCCCGCGGCGACCAGCGCGGTATGGGCGCGGTCGACCGCGTTGCGCAACGTCTCGATCAGCGACAGCGTGAGGATGGCGAGGCGTTTCGCGCCGGGCGGCGCGTTGAGCGCGCGCACGAAGCTCAGCGGTGTCTCATGGTCGAACCGCATGGCGACCGCCTGTACCAGAAACACGATCAGGAACAGACGCGCGGCGACAACCACGACGTAGAACAGGGCAGCCTCGCGCGTGCCCTCGACGTCGGCGGCAATCTCGGCGGGCGCACGGCCGACGATGCCGACCCAGATGATGAGCATGAAGGTCGCCAGCGGCGCCATGACCAGAACGGCGCGCCGCAGGCAGCCCATGACACGCGGGCCGACTTCCGAGAGCGAGAACAGGACCACCAGCGCATAAAGCAGCGATATGCCGAGGCCATCGCTTAATACAATCGCCACGATGGCGCAGGCGGCAAAGACAATGGCGCCGTTTGGGGTCATGCCGGATTTTTCAGACGCGTGCCGGCGTGCCGCGCACCATGGCGATGAAGTCGGCAGGCGTGGCGCGGAACAGCAGCGCCGACACCAGCACCTGCAAGGTCTTGTCGACCGGATCGGCTGTGAGGCCTGACAGCAGCACGGCGTTCATCAGTTGCTGGCCGGTCTTGAGGAAGAACGCGACGACAAAGGCCGAGCCGGAGCCGGTGACGCCGCCAAACAGGTAGGCCACGACCGGCGCTGAAACGATGGCGGCGGTGACGCCGGTGACGATGCCGGCGATCAGCACGCGGCTGCCAAATTTTACCGGCTGCATCGGGCGGGCGCGGAACGTGTTGCCAAAGTTTGCGGTCAGGAATGCCGCGCACAGGCAGATCACGAGGTCGGTACCGACGAACCACGGCAGGAACGGATTGACGAGGAGGCCGGTGAACACGGTCGAGGTCAGCGCGCAGGTGAGACAGCACACGAAGGCGGCCTTGCGGTCCGGGAATATCAGCAGCGCACACAGGATTGTGCCGACCGAATCGAAATAGACTGGCAGCTTAATGAGATAGACGATCGATCCGATCGAGAAATTGAGCGCCGCGCAGAGCGCGATCAAGATCAAACGTTGTGTCGTAAACATGCAGACCCCCATCCCCACACCCTAGATAGACCAAACGGCAGCAAGAGAAAATCGCCCTTCATGGATATCGCCGTGTTTATCGCGGTACTGGCTGCGGCGGCCTGTCATGCCGGGTGGAATGCCGTCGTGAAGGGCGGCGGCGATCCCATGGTGACGACGGGTATTGTGTCGCTCGCCGCCGGTCTGGTCAGCCTGCCGCTGTTGCCCATCACGGGGCTGCCGGGCGCGGCGTCATTGCCGTGGGCGGCGGCATCCGCCGTGGTGCACCTGTTTTACTTCGCGTGCCTGATCGAAGCCTACAACCACGGCGATCTTGGACAGGTCTATCCGCTGGCGCGCGGCAGCGCGCCGCTGATGACCGGCATTGCGAGCAGCCTGCTGGTCGAGCATCTCGGCACGGCCGCCTGGATCGGCTTGTTGCTGCTGGCGGGCGGCGTGCTGCTGCTGGCGCTGCCGGGACGCAAGGGAAGTGCGCGGTTCAATGCGCGCGGGATCGGATTTGCCCTCGCCACGGCCATGACGATCTGCGCCTACAGCATCATCGACGGCCTTGGCGCCCGCGCGTCGGGAAATCCCAACGGCTATACCCTGCTGCTGTTCATCAACTGCGCCATTATCCTGCCGGCCTATGTGCTGGCGCGGCGGGGCTGGGCGGCATTTCGCGGCAGCGCCGGGCAATGGCGACTGGGATTGCCCGGCGGCGCCATGCAGGTGATTTCCTATGGCGTGGCGATCTGGGCGATGACGGTTGCGCCCATTGCGATTGTTGCGGCGTTGCGCGAGACCAGCGTGCTGTTCGGCGCGCTGATCGCGGTTATCATCTTGAAGGAACCGCTCCATGCGGCGCGAGTCGCTGCCGCCGCGCTGATCGTATGCGGGCTGGTGGTGCTAAAGATTTTTTAGCGCATGATCCCGAAAAGTGGACGCCGGTTTTCGGATCAGATCATGCGCCGCTAAATCAACTCTGGAAAAGTGGTGCGCAGCCGCTCGAGATCGGCAGGCTCGTCGATGTCCCACAGCCGCGACGGCTCGCGCCAGCCGAGGTAGGCTGCGCGCATGCGCTTGCGGGTTTCTTCCATCACGGTCGGCACGCTCCAGGTCATGCCGCTGAACAGTGCCGGTTGCGGCAGGTTCGTGCCGATCAGCACATAGCCGCCGTCCTCGGCGGGGATGACGACGACATCGTTGCCGCGCAGCCCGTCGGATGCGGTGCGCAGGTGGTCCGGCGTCAGCGCGGGGCAGTCGGTGCCGATGATGAGGACCGGGCCATCGATGTGGACTGCGGCGGCCAGCATGCGTGCGCCAAGGTCTCCGTCCGGCTGGCGCATCAGCGACACGTTGGAAGAAAGGTTTTGAAACGCCGGATGGTGTTCGTCTGGCGTGACCCAGAGCGTGACCTTGCCGACGGCGCGGGCGGTCGCGACCGTGCGTGCGATCAATCGTGCCTGCAGCGCCGCCGCGCCTTCCGCGCCGAGCGCGGGAATGAGCCGCGTCTTGGCAAGCCCGGCAACGGGTGCCTTGGCGAGAATGGCGATGTCAATCTTTGCGACGGCCATAGCCATACACCTGCGCAAGTGTTTCCGGCGATGCGCCGAGGAAATACGACAGCCGCAGCCGCCACATCAGGAATATCGTGAACCAGAGTCCATGGGTATCCCAGCGCCGTCCCGATGTTCTCACGCGTGCACGCAGGCAAAGCGGCGGCGAGACATGCTTGAGGCGGCGCGAAAATTCGATGTCTTCCATTAGCGGAATTTCGGGAAATCCGCCGGCCGCGGTGAAGGCTTCGCGTGTGATGAACATCGCCTGATCGCCGGTCGCGATGCCGGAGAGGCGCGAGCGCAGGTTTATCAGCACGGCAACCATGGGGAGCAGCGGGTGGCGGCCGGTGATCTCGACATCGAAACGGCCCCATTTTTTGCCGTTCTTTGCGAGGCCGGTCAGGATCAATTCGTCCGCCAGTTCGCCGGCCTTGTCAGGCAAGGCCGTATCGGCGTGGAGAAACAGCAATGTATCGCCGGCCGCGACCGCAGCGCCGGCATTCATCTGCATGGCGCGGCCGCGCGGCGCTGAAACGACGCGGTCGCACAACGGTGTGGCATTGGCGATGGTGCCGTCGGTGCTGCCGCCGTCGGCAACGATCACCTCGACGCCGCGCTGGCGCAGCGGGGCGAGCGCCGCCAGCGCAGGTGCAATTCCATCAGCCTCGTTGAGTACCGGAACAATGATCGAGAGCGTGGTCATAGGGCGACGCTACGCCGCAACGGTCATGCCGTGCGGCTTTGCCTGCGCTACGGCATAGGCCGGGCCTGACTGGATGCGGCTGTAATAGGACTGGTAGGCGGGCGAGCCTTCCGGCCAGCGCGTCAGAAACCGCCTGGCGAATTTCGCGGTGTCGTAGCGCACGGGTAGCGCATCGATATGGAGGCCGCTGGATATGTTTCCATAGAGGGGTGCGTGCGGCGAAGGCGTCGTGGCGATGCGCGAGACGACGCCATGCTGCGTGCCGGAAAAATTCGGCATGCCCGCCGCGCCGTTGTTGATGACGGTGAGGTTACCGGACGGCAGCGACAGCGTGCGCAGGGCCGCGAGGCAGGTGTGGGTCGAGGCGAATACGCCGATGCTGGATTGCGCACGGACGTAATCGAGCCAGCCCCGGTTTTGCGCATCGTCGAGTGCGCCGTCGGCAAAGCGCCAACCGGCCAAGGCTCCGGCGTCGCCATGGACGATGCCGACGCGCTGGCCGCCGACGCCGGCCACGAGATGCATCGGCAGCGCCCGCAGCCGTATTAGCGATTGCGGAGAGCGCGATGCCGTCCGGCGCAGTTCCAGAAGGGTCTCGTTGGAACGTTGCACCGTGCCGTCATCGACGCTTTCGGGGTAAGCGCAGCCGCAGCCGGCCCCGATGTCCTGATCGCGCGCAATCTCAACCTCGACATTGTCGCGCAGCGCGCGATGCGGGCCGACCCGCTGCTCGATTTCGGAAAACCAGTTTGCGTCGGCGTCGAACCAGTGAAAGTCGCCGTTGAAGACGAGCGTAACCGGGGATGTTTCCGCCGCCGCCATGGCGGCGATCTCGTCGAAAGCCTCGACGTTGCCGTAAAGTCCGCCGACAACATAGAGAACGTCAGCCGAAAAATCCGGCGCGCGGTTGAGCGCGAAAGGTTCGTAGTAATAGTCACGCGGGCAGCTTCGTCCCGCCGTCGCCCTCTCGCGCGGCGCAGCGGTCATTCCGCGGCTTCCTTGAGCGCGCCGCCGCAACTGGAACCCTGGCCTGCGGTGCAGCCGAAACAATGGCCGGCAACCTTGATCGAAGTCCCGGCCAGATCCGTGTGCAGCAGTGCGGAAAGATGTGTGCGCTCGCCGGGCAGCGAGGAAAGCGGCAGATCGAGCATCTGGTTGAAGTCGCAGTCATAGAGATAGCCGCGATAGTCGACCGAGATGGTGTTGCGGCACATCACGCCGTCGAGGTTCTCGTCGCGGTGCGCGTGCTGGAGCAGCGCCATGTAGTCTTCGAGCTGGTTGTGGGTCGCGAGGACCGCGCCGAACCGCTGGATCGGCATGTTGGCCAGCGTATAGAGCTGCGTGAATGAAATGCCGTAGCGCTCGCCGAGCATGCGCTTGTAGTCGGCCTCAAGCGCAATCTGGTTTGGCGGCAAGGACGGGCCTTGCGGATTGTAGACGAGGCTGAGCGCCAGCCCGGTGCCTTCAATGCCATAGCCAAGTTCGTTGAGCGCTTTCAGCGAACGGATCGAAGTTTCAAACACGCCCTTGCCGCGCTGGCGATCGACATTGTCCTCAAGATAGCACGGCATCGACGCAACAATCTCGACCTGCTGGTCGGCGAGGAACTGTGCGAGGTCTTCGTGGCCCTCGACTTCGAGGATCGTGAGGTTGCAGCGGTCCGTCACATGCACGCCCATGTCGCGCGCCGCGCGCACGAGACGGCGGAAATGCGGATTGAGTTCCGGCGCGCCGCCGGTGAGGTCGAGCTTGCCGACATGGCGCCGGTCGAGCACTTGCAGCACAAGATCGACCGTATCGCCGTCCATTTCCTCGGTGCGATTGGGACCGGCGTTGACGTGGCAATGCACACAGGACTGGTTGCAGCGATAGCCGAGATTGACCTGCAACGTGTCCAGCCGCCGCCGCTGCAGGGCAGGGAACGGAATCTTCTCAAGCAGCGGCCATGAATCGCGCATGGTTCAATTTCAAACCTTGTTATGCAGGCGGCTCAATTTCGCACGACGGCCCGGCTCGGTCAGCGCTTGCGGATGTTCTCGCAGACAATTTGCCGTGAGCGGTAGCCGGTTGCAATCGGCTTGACTGTCAGTGGATCTGCGCGGGTGGCGGCTTGTCGAATCCGATACGGCCGATGCCGGGTAGCTTCACGGCGGGGTGGCGAATATCGAGTCCTGCGACCAGCGTGAACAGGTTGAACTCGATGCCTTCGATCCAGCCGACCTTGATGCCGAACAGGCCGAAGATTTCGATCTCGACGCCGGTGCCGCTTGGCGTCAGGCCGAACACGCTGCCGTCGGCGCGAAAATCCTTGCCGATGGCGGTCGGTGGCAGCGTGCCCTGAAGTTCAGGTGCGGCGCGCATGACGGTGGCGACAAACGTGTTGCTGTTGGGGCCGGGCCAGATGCGGTAGTCGCCGTAATTCCGGTAGGGATAGCTCTCCACCGCCTTGATGATTTTCGGAACCACGGCTTCGGCGTCCTTGCCGCGAAGGTCGGCGATGACTTCCGGCACGTTGCTGAACCAGAAACTGTCGGGCGCCGAACCATTGACGCGCAGGGGACCGCCAAAGCCGGTGACTTCATAGCGCGTGTAGGCGCCGCCGCGCGGCTTCACGACAATCCAGGTATGGGTCGCGAAGATGCCGCGCCAGGTGCCGTTGCGTGCCGCGAACACAGTGACGCGGGCGTCGGGATCGCTGGCGGCGGTCGGCAGCAGGCCGGTGCTCGACCAGTTGGCATCGCGAAAGCTGCGCGGATGATCCGAGGATGCATAAAGCGCAGCGCTGACGGCGACCGGCAGTACGAACAGCACGAAGAACGTCACATGCCAGATGATGCTCAGCCGCAGCCAGCGGCGCGGCGGGCGTGCGTCGTCATCAGCTGGCGTGCTGGTTGTGGGGGAGGCGGCATCCATTGCAGGAAGGATCGGCAAAATCTGTGCTGGAATTGTGACGCAAAAAAAAGCGGCGGTCGCAATGACCGCCGCAAGGTTTTGCCTAGATAACAGTAGAACAGCTAGTTCACACGATTGCCGTTGATGACGACTTGGCTGTAACGGGTCGCGCCGTCCTTGGCGAGATCGCCGGTGACGGGTGTCAGGTGATCCATGCCGACGATGGCGCCCTGGGCCGCGCCGCTGATGAGGTTGTTGGCGATCAATGCTGAACCGGCCCCCGTCACGACAGAAACGGCGATGCCGACGGCGGATTGCCGCACCACATTGCCGGTGATGGTGACGTCGCGCAGATAGGCGCCCCAGCCCGCCATCACGCCGGCGCGCGCGGCCTTCTCGACCACGTTGCCGCTCACCGCGGTGTCGGCTTCGACATAGATGCCGATGCCGTGATCCTTGTTCTCGATGCGTGCGCGTTTCTGCGGGCCGAGGTTGCGCAGGATGTTGCCCTGGACGACGGCAAGACGTCCGCCATCGTTGAAATTGGTGACGGAGACGCCGTGGCCCGCGCCATCGACGGTGTTGTTGGAGATGATCGCGCCTTCGAACGAGAATTCGGCATAAAGCGCGACCTCGCCGAGGCCGCTGCAGGTGTTTTCAAGGATTCGAATGTTGGAAGCCGCGTTGCCGCGCACGGCGGAGAACACGCAATCCCTGATACGATTGCCGCGCACGGTGACGCCGCCGGCGCGAAACACGTTGACGCAGTTGCCGTTCTGGCCGGTACCGCCGTCGCGGCTATCGACCTGTTCAATCGTATTGTCGGCGACGACGGTGCCGTCCTCGCCGCGTTCGCTGCGCCAGACCTGGATGCCGTTGTTGCCGGCGCGGCGGATGCGGTTGCGTGCAATCGTCAGCCCGCGCGCGTTGATGGAATAGATCGCGGCGTCGGCGGCGCCGGTGACGGCGTTGCCGGTAATTTCTCCGCCGATGCCGTCGAGCGCGAGGCCGAAACAGGATGCACCGATGAATTCGCAATCGGTCACGCGTACGCGTTCGCCGTCGGTGAGGGTGACGAGGCCGCTGCCGTTCGGCAGCGGCTGGCCGCCGCCATCGAAGGCGATGCCGGAGATGCGGACTTCGCCCGCGTGGGCGGACGAGAAAATCGGGCGGGCGCGGTTGGCGATGATGCGGGTCGCGCCGGGCACGCCGGAAATGTGCGCGCCGGGCGGCAGCTCAAGTCCGGCGGCGCGATAGGTGCCGGGCGAGAGTGTCAGCGGCTGGCGCGCTGAGGCGGCCTGATCGATGGCGCGCTGGAGCGCGGCAGTCTGGTCCTCGGTGCTGCCGGGACGCAGGCTCACCTGCGTCGCTTCGAGGCCGGCGTTCACAAAGGTCTGCGGCGCTGCAAATACGGGCGTTGCGCCGAGCGCCGCTGCGCCCGCACCAAGGCCTGCCATACGCAGGAAATGTCGGCGTTCGTTGTCCATGATCGCTCCACGCAAAACTATTGCAGGGCGAACACTTCAAGTGACAGGCCAGAAACGCTGTGCCGCGCCGGGACAGCGTTGGGTGGTTAATGTGAAGGGAGATCGTTAATCGCGGCGTTTACGATGGCGCGCGCTGCGCGCACCCATGAATGCAGGCCAATCAGCCCGCTGCGAGATTTACCGCTGCGCAATTCTGGCGCATGCACGAACACGACACGCGCCGGCCCGCCGGGTTTGCGGCTGGCCTCGATGGCGCGCCAGTAGATGTAATTGCACACGTAACGTCCGGCATCCTGCGAGCGTTGCGCCTTCACGCCGGCGGCGCGGGCGGCATTAACCAGCCGCGTGAACGGCGCGCGGCCTTGTGTTGCCGCAGCGCGGGCGAGGCGGATCGCGCCATTGGCCGGCACCTTGCCGGTGGCATCGACGTGCTGGCGCGTGATCTCGTTATGCGCCAGCGTCTCGACGCGCAGGTGGGGCGTGTTGGCCGCAAGCCCGAACAGGATGACAATGCGTGGGTGATGTTTTGCAATCAGCCGCGGCAATTCGCGGTCAACCGCGTCGTAGCTGGTCGTGAAGACATGCGCCGCGATCCGATAGCCGCGCAGGCGACGCATCCGCGCAAGCCGCCTGACGATCTGTTCGGTCGGATTGATGGGTGCGCCGGGGAACGGTCCAAAGCCGGTGACGAGAACCGTCGGCATGGCGCGTCAGCCTTGCGCAGGGCCGGGCATCAGTCCCAGAGCCTGCGCGATTTCATCGACCGCCAGCGCGGGAGACAGCCCTCCGGCCGAAACCGCGGCTTCGATCTCCGGCAGGCGTGCGCGCAGCGTGGGATCCGAGCGGATGCGCTCGCGCAGCCGGTCGTCGAACATCGCCCACATCCATTTGGTCTGCTGCGCGCGGCGGCGCGCGGCGATCTCGCCGGTGGCGGTGAGTTTGGTGTGGTGGTCGCGGACGTGATCCCACAGCGCGTCGATGCCGTCGCCGGTCAGGCCGGAGTAGGTGATGACCGGCGGGGTCCACGCCGGTGAGCGTTGCGTCAGGATATGCATCGCGGCGCGATATTCGGCGGCGGCCTTTTTGGCGCGGCTGATGTTGTCGCCGTCGGCTTTGTTGACGGCGATCATGTCGGCCAGTTCGATCACGCCCTTCTTGATGCCCTGCAATTCGTCGCCGGCGCCGGGCAGCATCAGGGTGAGAAAAAAATCGGTCATGTCCGACACGGCGGTTTCCGACTGTCCGATGCCGACGGTCTCGACAAGGATCACATCGAAACCCGCCGCCTCGCACAGCAGCATCGTCTCGCGCGTTTTCGCGGCGACGCCGCCGAGCGTTCCGGCCGAAGGCGAGGGGCGGATAAAGGCGTTCGGATCGACCGCGAGCTGCGACATGCGCGTCTTGTCGCCCAGGATGGAACCGCCGGTGCGGACGGAAGAAGGATCCACCGCCAGCACGGCGACCTTGTGGCCTTTGGCGGTAAGCTGCGTACCGAGCGTGTCGATGGAGGTCGATTTGCCGACGCCCGGCGCGCCGGTGATGCCGACGCGCAAAGCCTTGCCGGTGTTGGGCAGAAGTTCCTGCACCAGTTGCCGTGCGGTGAGCTGGCGGTCCGCGCGCCGGCTTTCGATCAGCGTGATCGCCTGTGCCAGCACCGCGCGTTCGCCCGCGCGCACGCCATTCGCCATCTCCAAAACTTCAGGCGCGAGCGGGGATGTCATGTGGGCTTTGCGTGTCCCAGCCGCTCGCCAAGCTTCGCCAGCAGGTCCTCGGCCGCTTCCGCAATCACAGTCCCCGGCGGGAAGATCGCCGATGCGCCGGCCTTGGTGATGGCGTCATAGTCCTGCGGCGGCACCACGCCACCGACCACGATCATGATATCGCCACGGCCCTGCTTCTCAAGTTCCGCTTTAAGTTCAGGTACCAGAGTCAAATGCCCAGCGGCCAAAGAGGAAATTCCGACAATATGGACGTCGTTTTCGACTGCCTGCCGCGCAGCCTCGGCGGGCGTTGCGAACAGCGGCCCGATGTCCACGTCGAAGCCAAGGTCCGCGAACGCCGAGGCGATCACCTTCTGCCCGCGGTCATGGCCGTCCTGCCCGACCTTGGCGACCAGGATGCGCGGGCGGCGGCCTTCGCGCTCCTCGAAAGCCACCACATGCTTGAGCACACGATCAACTGCGGCAGACATGGTGCCGACCTCCCGCTTGTAGACGCCCGAGATCGCCCGGATCTCGGCGCGGTGACGGCCATAGACTTTTTCGAGCGCCATTGAAATCTCGCCGACGGTGGCCTTGGCGCGCGCGGCCTCGACGGCGAGTGCGAGTAGGTTACCATTGCCGCTGGCGGCGCGGGTCAGCGCGGCGAGGGCTTCCTCGACCGCCTTCGGATCGCGTTCCTTCTTCAGCCGCGCCAGCTTGTCGAGCTGGAGCTGCATCACGGCGGAATTATCGACGCTGCGGACTTCGATCTTGCGGTCGTCCTGCGGCTTGTATTTGTTGACGCCGATGACGGACTGCCGCCCGGCGTCGATGCGCGCCTGCGTCTTGGCGGCAGCTTCCTCGATGCGCAGCTTGGGGATTCCGGCCTCGATGGCCTTGGCCATACCGCCGAGTTCTTCCACTTCGCGGATATGACCCCAGGCCTTGGCCGCGAGTTCCTGCGTCAGCCGCTCGACATAGAACGAGCCGCCCCATGGGTCGGCGATGCGCGTCGTGCCGCTTTCCTGCTGCAGGAAGAGCTGCGTGTTGCGGGCGATGCGTGCCGAGAAATCTGTCGGCAGCGCAAGCGCCTCGTCGAGTGCGTTGGTGTGCAGCGATTGCGTGTGGCCCTGCGTCGCCGCCATGGCTTCGACGGAAGTCCGCACCACGTTGTTGAACACGTCCTGCGCGGTCAGGGACCAGCCGGAAGTCTGGCAATGCGTGCGCAGCGACAGCGAGCGCACATCCTTGGGGTTGAACTCCTTGAGGAGCTTGGCCCAGATCAGCCGCGCCGCGCGCATCTTGGCGACTTCCATGAAGAAGTTCATGCCGATGGCCCAGAAGAACGACAGCCGCGGCGCAAAGCGGTCGATGTCCATGCCGGTCTTGATGCCGGCGCGGACATATTCGATGCCATCGGCCAGCGTATAGGCGAGTTCGAGGTCCTGCGTCGCACCGGCTTCCTGCATGTGATAGCCGGAAATCGAGATCGAATTGAACTTCGGCATGTTAGCCGACGTGTAGGCGAAGATGTCCGAGATGATCCGCATCGAAGGCGTCGGCGGATAGATGTAGGTGTTGCGCACCATGAATTCTTTGAGGATGTCGTTCTGGATCGTGCCGGAGAGTTTCTGCGGCGGCACGCCCTGTTCCTCGGCGGCGACGATGAACAGCGCAAGGATCGGCAGCACCGCGCCGTTCATGGTCATCGACACGCTCATCTGGTCGAGCGGGATGCCGGAGAACAGCGTGCGCATGTCATAGATGCTGTCGATCGCAACGCCTGCCATGCCGACATCGCCGGCAACGCGCGGATGGTCGGAGTCATAACCGCGATGGGTGGCGAGATCGAAGGCGACCGAAAGGCCCTTTTGCCCGGCGGCGAGGTTCTTGCGGTAGAATGCGTTGGAATCTTCCGCCGTCGAGAACCCGGCGTATTGCCGCACGGTCCACGGCTGCGAGACGTACATGGTCGGGTAAGGTCCGCGCAGATAAGGCGCGATGCCGGGCCAGGTGTCGAGGAAGTCGATGCCGGATAGATCGTCGGCGGAGTAGGTAGGCTTGACGGGGATTTCTTCGGGAGTGAGCCAAGGCTGGCCCGTCGAACGCGCTGGAATGCCGCCAGTGTCTTTAAAGGAAATGGTGGCGAAGTGTGGGATGTTGCTCATAGCGTCGCCGCTTGTTGCTCTGCAATCCGCTTTTTAGTTTCCCGGTTGTCAGCGATTCTACCCAAACAATTATCAAGATGTGCTGCTACCCACCACCCAATCGCAAATGATACCAAGGCTGGTAACGCGAAAAGCACATAGCCCATATCATTTCGCGCCATTGAGCGAAGCCCAGTGTTTGGCCCTTCATTTCCGTAAGAGAAAAGCAACAATAAGCCACATACGACTGCTCCAACAACAAATCCCGAGATTGTCATCCGGGCAGGCAGCAAGCGTTTTGTGGCTTTGTCCGTACTGAGCCAGGCGGTTCCCACATATATCGCGATGTAGGCGACCCAATTAAAAAAGAGGATGGGGTTAAATACCAGGGCGGCGACGTAGATAATAATTTTGGGCAGTTCGAGAGTGAGTTCGGAGCGGCTGTAAAAATCCGAGCCACCGAAGAATCCGATCAAGCCGACGAACAGCAACGTGAAAACTATGTAGGAGGTGCCATAGGCAGCCACGGCTGCCGATGCTCGGAATAATGGTCTCATTGTCGCAGCATATCATGCGCCGCCTTCAGCGTCGCCAGCATGTCACAGCCCATATAGATGTAGCCGCCGACACCTGCCGCCTTCAGCGCGGCTTCAAGATCGCCCGGCCTGCCTGCCTGATAGATGTGTTTTGCGCCCGCCTGTGTCAGTGCCGTTGCGGAGGCCGCGGCTTGCGTAGCGTAAATTGCATCCGTGGAGCAGATGCAGGCGAGGGGTGCTTTCGACGCTTTGAATGCCGCCGCGAGATCGGCGGCATTTGTGAAGCCCTCGTTCGTCACCGCCTCGATGCCGCCGGCTTCAAAAAAACTCCTGGCAAACGCCGCGCGCGCGGTGAAGTCGGACGGCGTGCCGAGATTGGCGAGAAATACCTTCGGCCGCGTGCCGGTTTTGGCGAGCATGCGATCGGATTCATCGCGCAGCTTCTCGAAGGGCTGGGCAAGCCGGATGCTGGGAAGCGGCTCGACGGTGCCTGGACCCTGTTTCGGCGCGATCACCCGGGCGACGTCGAGTACGCCGACCGGCTGCTCCTGCAAGTTTGGATAGGTTGTGACACCCGTCAGCGCATCCTTGCCGTGGGCAACCGCATGCTGGCGCGCTGTGCGCACGGCAGCGACTTCACGCTGGATGAGGCCTGTCTCCAAACCCGCCCACGCACCGCCGGCGGCGTCGATTGTCTGGAAGAGCGCCCAGGCGGCCAGACAAAGCGCTTCGGTCAGGGCTTCGAACGCGCCGGAGCCGGCGGCGGGATCGGCGACGCGCGACAGATGCGACTCCTCGAGCAAGATAAGTTGAGTATTGCGGGCGATCCGGCGGGCGAATGCGTCGGGAAGGCCGATCGCCATGGTGTGCGGCAGCGCAACGACGTTGTTGGCGCCGCCGAGACCGGCTGCGGCGACCGCGATGGTCGTGCGCAACATGTTCACGAACGGATCGTGCCTGGTCATCATCCGCCACGCGGTCTCGGCGACAACCGTCGTTGGTATTGGCGCTACGCCGCAGGATTCCTCCACGCGCGCCCATAATTTGCGGATCGCCCGAAACTTGGCGATAGTGAGAAATTGGTCGGCGTCGGCGGTCAGCCGGAAATAGATCATGCGGCACGCGGTTTCGAGCGCAATGCCGCCAGCGCTGAGTGCGCGCAGGCAATCGACCGCGGTGGCGAGCGCAAAAGCCAGTTCCTGCGCCTCCGAGCCGCCGGCGTTGTGGATGATGCGGCCGTCCGCAACGACAAGGGGGCCTTCAAAGCCCTGTTCCACCAGATTACGCACGGCGCCGGCAAAGCCCGTCGACAATTCGTTCCACATCTTCGGGCTCGAGCCCAGCGCCGCAAACCCGCCGATGGGATTGAGACTCGGGCGTAAATCGACTGACGCCGGCGCGTACTTCCGCGCCTTCAGCAGCGCCACGACATGATCGACAGCAGGACGCGTTGCCGGACCAAGATTGAAGTCGATGGCGATGCCGGCATCGAGTTCAATGCCGCCAAGCACGCGCGCGATGGTGTCGGGCGATGCGTCGAGGCCGTAACCATGGGCGTTGAGCGAGTCGGCAAAAACCAGCGTCAGTCCGTTGGCGCCGTTCTCCAGGTCTTCGAGCGCCTGCTTGTTGGCGAGTCCCGGATCGGGATGATCGACGCGCGCATTGACGATCCATGGCGCGCCCGGCGTGCGGGCAGGGATCGGGCTGGCTGCCGATGCGCGCGGATAGAGCGGCTGAATCTTCAGGCCGTCATAGGTCTGTGCGACCAGCTTCTTGTCGAATGGCGCGCCCTTGAGGACGCCGTCCACCAGCTTGAGCCATTGCTCTTTGGTGGCGGCGGGGAATTCGCCTGCAAATGTGAGTTTGTCGTCAGTCGCCATGATTACCCGGATGGTTCTTTGGGCCAACATGCCACGGGCGGTCAGGGCCGTCACCCGCTCCAAAAGGCGACAGGGGAAGCCTCAGACCAGCCCGGAAAGCCGCGGCGGCAGCAGCGAAATGCCGCTGGTATCGAGCTTCGCCAGCGCGTCGCGCACCTTGACCCCGGCGATCATGCGTTCGGGCACGATTTCGGCGAGCGGCACCAGCACGAAGGCGCGCTCGAACAGGTGCGGGTGCGGCAGCTTGAGGTCGGGCTCGTCCACGCTCACGTCGCCATAGGCGATGATGTCGATGTCGATGAGACGCGGCCCCCAGCGCAGGTCATTCTTGCGGTCGCGGCCAAGCGTAATTTCGGTTGCCTGTGTGCGTTCAAGCAAGGCATGCGGCGACAGCGAGGTCTCGACCTGCAGCGCGGCATTGCTGAAGGCAGGCTGGTCGGTGACGCCCCAGGGTGGCGTGCGGTAGTCGGCGGAACGTTTCAAAAGACGAATATCGCCGTCCTCGCACAGCATGCGGATGGCATGCTGGAACATGGCGCGCACGTCGCCGACATTGCCGCCGAGTGCGATGAGAACGTCGGCCATGGCTGTCAGCCGCCGCGTCTGTGCGTGATGCTGACGCCGGCATCGCCGAAGATCGCAGCGATCGGCGCATGTGGCTTGCGCACGGTGACTTTTACGGCCTGCACCTTCGGGAATGCCGCAAGGATGGCATCGGCGACGTTGCCGCCGGCGGCTTCGATCAGGCGGTAGTTACGCCCGGTGAACACGGCCATCGCGGTATCGACGATGGCAGCATAGGAAACCGTGTCGGCGAGCTTGTCCGAGCGCGATGCGGCGTCGAGGTCGATGGTCAGTTCGAGATCGAGGACGAAGCGCTGGCCGACCTTGCCCTCATGCTCCATCACGCCGTGGTGGGCATGGACCAGCAGGCCGGTGACGAACATCGTGTCGCTCATGGTTGCCCCTTTGGCTGTTCCTTAGCGGTCGCCGCGATGGCGGCGGCGACCTTGAGCGCCTGCACGGTTGCCGCGACGTCATGCGCCCGGATGATGGATGCGCCGGCCTTCGCGGCGATGAGGTGGCTTGCGAGCGAACCGCCGAGGCGCTGGTCGGGCGGGGCAGGTGTCACGGCGTCGATGAAGCGCTTGCGCGAGGCGCCCATGAGAATGGGGAGGCCGAAATGGTCGAGTTCGGCAAGCCGGGCAATGGCCATCATGCTCTGCTCGGCGGTCTTGCCGAAGCCGACGCCCGGATCGAGCACGATATTGTTGCGGGCAATGCCGGCGCGGGTCGCGATCTCGATGGAGCGGGCCAGGAAAGCGTCAATATCGGCCATGATGTCTTGTGCATCGGGCTTCTCGCGGTTGTGCATCACCACCACCGGGACGCCATGGCGCGCCACAATCCTGGCCATGTCGGGATCGCGTTGCAGGCCCCAGACATCGTTGGCGATGGCCGCGCCGTTGTTCAGCGCCCAGTCGGCGACGGATGCCTTCATGGTGTCGATGGAGACCGCCACACCCAGCGCGACGACGGCGGGCAGGACATGCGCAAGCCGCTGCCTCTCGTCTTCGGCCGTCACCGGCTTCATGCCGTTATAGGGGCGGGTGGATTCCGCGCCAATGTCGATGATGTCGGCGCCTTCGGCGATCAGTTGCCTGGCGTGGCTTATGGCCGATAACGGATCGAAGAACTTGCCGCCGTCGGAAAACGAGTCCGGCGTAACGTTCAGGATGCCCATGACCAGCACCGGCTTGCGGGCGCGGATCTTGGCAATCAGGCCCGCGTGCGGCCCACCGGGGGCCGAAGTGCTGCCGGTAGTTTTGTTGACCGTGACCGTATGCGCGCTCATGCCGGTGGGTTTGAGCGGCGTTTTGTTGACTGTCAACAGTCAGTACTGACTGTTCCATTTGGGCAGGGAGCTGAAACGCCAGATCAGTAAGAAACTTCGTTCTTGAGCTTCTTGGCGCTCTCGATCCAGCGGCAGATCACCTTTTCGGACGGCAGTACGGCGATGTCCTTGAGGTCCTTGCGTTTGGCGGCGGCTTCCGCGATGGCCTCGGCAAGATTGGCCGGATTGCGATAGCGCAAATCCTGCACGGTCTTGACGCCAGCGACTTCCAGCAACTCGGCATGGTCGCGGCCGACGCCCTTGACGCGCAGCCGGTCCGCCATCGTGACGCAGCGCAAAATCTGCCCGACCGGAATGCCGGTCTTGTCTGCCAGGGTCTGGCGTTTCTTCGGGGTTCTGGTGTGCTCGATCAGCCGGCTGGTCGTCCGAATCTTGTTCGATTTCAGAGTCTGTTCGGAAAGTTCAAGCAGGATTGCTTAGCTTTCTCACCATGAGTCGGATCGAGGCGAGACGCAAGAACGCGAGCGCTTTTCCATTCAGGCACTCCCAGTCCTTGGCGAGCCTGCGGCATCTGCCAAGCCATGCGAAAG